>JBBSRQ010000058.1:0-16359 GCA_038242845.1 Propionibacteriales bacterium
GCGTGCCCCACGTCTGCCCGCTGATCGTTGGGGGTCGGTGTGGGCTCAGTCCGTGGTGGGGTGCTGGTCAACCTCTGTCGGTTCCGGGTCTCCCGGGCGAAGTTCGTCGGCCTCATGCCGTTCCACAGGTGTCGTGACACCTGTGAGTTCCTCGATGAGACGCTGTTCGGTGGCGGCCATGTTGATGGGAATCTGCTCAGTCATCCTTGCCTCTGTCCTTGGTTCGGGCCCGAGGAGCTGGGGGCGAGATACTCACCCCCAGCACGGGCTCACTTGATGAAGCGGAAGGTCAACGGGAACTGGTACGTGCGCCCGTTGGCGTACTCGTCCGGACCGCTCATGGCGCCGAGGATGGCCATCACGAAAAGGACGATGGAACCAATCCCGCCGACGATCCATCCGATGATCGGAATGGCAGTGAATGCACCAACGATGATGCGGGTGATATTGAAGTTGAGGAGCTCCTTGGTGTGCTCGTCCATCAACCGGTTCTTGTCCTTTTCCGTGAGGAAAAAAATGAGCGCAGGAATCCAGGAGAAGAACACGCTCAACCAGTAATCCAGTTGCAGGGTGTTGCGTCCCTGCTCGGACGGCCCGGCAAGCCAGTACGGGTTGTTGGGCCCCATGGACATGGGGGCGTACCCACCAGTGTAGGGCTGTTGGGGCATCCCACCGAGGGGAGGTCCCGCCTGGTACTGCTGGCCCTGATTACCCCACTGCTGGCCACCCGGTTGTCCGGAAGGTCCTGCGTCGTGGGGCGGCTGCTGGCCGTAGCTGGTCGAGCCGGTGGAGCTCCCCGGCGCATTCCGTCCTGAGTCCCACCACGGCGCCGCTGGCGCCGCCGGTGCTGTCTCGGCCTGCTCGCTCGGCGCTGCGGGAGCTTCCTGATCCATCAACGGGCTGGCGTCCGGCGCGCTGGCGTGCGTTGTGTCGTCATCAGAGACGGTGTCACTCGTCGAAGGGACTTCCCACTCACTTGCCGGATCTGTGGTCCCGTAACTCGGTTCTGAGTAGCTGGGCTCATAGCCTCCACCATCGTTGCTGCCCGGCACGTCATCAGGGAGTTCGCTCGCCGCATCCGTTGGGTTGTGGGGATCGTTGGTCATCATTGTCTCCTTCTGTCGAAACCAAGCTGCGTTTCGACTGGTTGCTGATGATTATCCTCCAACCATATCGAAGCTGCCATGGGTTGGTTTCCCTGCAACGAGTGTGAGGAGGCATTCCTGTGATGTGAAGTGTCCGTGGGTGAGCTGGGAGGCGGAGTGCTGCACCAGGATCAGATCTGCAGGGTGCCCCACCGCGATCCGGGATCGAGTCGATGCGGCGAGCGCCTCCAAGGGCGTCAGCCCCTGCAAGGGGCGGTGCGGCTTGTGCACGGCGACGTCCATGGCCAACCACGGGTCCAGGGGCGACACGGGCGCGTCGGAGCCGAAACGGAGTTGGGCTCCAGCGTCGGCGAGAGCACGCAACGGATAGGCGTGATCGCTGGAGCTGGGCCAGACCTCATCCAACAGTGGCTCGTCGTCGAGGAGGTGGGCGGGCTGCACGCTGGCGCCAACGCCCAGCGCCGCAAAGCGGGGCAGATCGGCCGGATGGACAAGCTGGGCGTGCTCGATGGTGCCGCGTGCACCGGTCTCCTCGAACGCGTCGAGGGCATCGCGGCACGCCAGGTCGCCGATGGCGTGCACCGCTGCTCGGATGCGGTGCTCAGTCGCCCGACGAAGAAGCACAACGACGTCCTGCTTCGAGTAGTTGGCGACCCCGTAGGGGGAGCCCTCAACAGGGTGGGGGTAAGGGGACAGACAATGGGCGGTCCTCGAGTTCAGGGAGCCGTCCGAGATGATCTTCAGGGGGCCGACGCGCAGGAGGTCCCCGAGGGGATCCCCCGTGCGGAATCCAGCATCGATGAGTCGCTCGAGTTCGTCAGGGTAGGTGGCGACCTCAATCCGCTGCAGGGATGGAGCGACGGCGAGCCTTCGCTGCCAGGTGCTGATGCCCCACTGCATCTCCATGTCCACCATGCCCACGACACCGATCGCGGCCGCGCGGGCCTGGGCTGCCCTCACCAGCGCGTCAACATGTGCGGCCTCACTGCGCATCAAATGGATGATGGCCTCGAAGGCCTCTTCCTCCCGCAGCAGACCCGTCGGGTGGTGTGGCGCTCCGACGGCGGCGAGACCGGTGGTGTTGCACCACAGCGAGTGCAGGTCTCCGGAGATGAGGGCAATGGGGTCTTCCGAGACGACGTCGAGTACGGCTGCAGTGGGCTCCTGCGGCCAGGTGGCCCCACGGAATCCGAAGCCGATCAACAGGCCATGTTCGGGGCGGGTGGACAGTGCTGTGCCGACACGGTGGAGTATCTCCACGAGGTCAGCATCGGGCGGCAACTGCAGGCACTGCGCCTGCAACGAATGCGTGCTGAAATGCACATGGGCGTCCCAGAGCCCAGGCAACATCACGGCACCGTCTGCGTCGATCGCACCCGGCTGCATTGCCTGATGCGGGGTGATGGCCACAATCGCACCACCACGAACCGTCACATCCACCAGCTCGGAGCCCACAGGGTCGGAGAACCCCGGGAACAACCGCGCCCGGCAGACCGTCACATCAGTTTCCACTTGACCTCCACCTCGAGTCGTCTCGTAGCCTATTGCCTGCCTCCGTGCGGTGCACAGCCATCGACGCCTTGGCCCCTGACGACCGGAAGAACCCTAGGCTGAGCGGCATGGTGAACAATCGACGGATCGGCCAGTTCGATGTCTCGCCCCTCGGGCTGGGCGCCATGCCGTTCTCTGCTGGCAGGCATGAGCTTCCTTCACGAGAGCAGGCCATCGCCACTGTGCATGCAGCGTTGGACGCCGGGATCACGCTCATTGACACAGCTGACATCTACGCCCCCAGCTGGGACACCTTGGGCCACAACGAAAAGATTGTGGAAGAGGCGCTACGGACGTACCACGGGGACACCGCGGCCGTCGTCGTCGCCACCAAGGGAGGCATCACTCGCGGTGAAGGGGAACGCTGGGGCAGGGACGGCTCCGCCGGATACCTCCGCAGCGCGGTCGAGCGGTCACTGACGGCTCTGGGAGTCGATCTCCTGGACGTGTTCTACTGGCACCGACCCGACCGTAGCCGCCCCTACGCGGAGTCCGTCGAGGTGCTCGCGGGGCTCAAGTCTGAAGGGCTCATCGCGGAGATCGGGATCTCCAACGCGAACATCGAGGAGATCGAGGTGGCGCTGGACGTCCTGGGCGAGGGGAAACTGGCAGCCGTCCAGAACCAGTTCTCACCCAGGTACAACCACGCCAGCAAGATGGAACTGGATTTTTGTGCCCAGAAGAACATCGCCTTCGTTGCATGGTCCCCGCTCGGAGGCATGCGACGGGGGCGCGGCTCATCGGCCGGACGGCAGCGTCCCACGATCCTGGAGGTGGCGGGGCGGGGCCACGGCATCAGCCCCCAGCGGGTGATTCTGGCGTGGGAGATGTCATTGGGAGAGCACGTCATCCCCATCCCAGGTGCGTCCCGGCCCGCATCCATCATCGACTCCGCCCGGGCAATGACACTGGAACTGGATCCCGCTGACATCGCGCATCTGAGCGACGACCTTCTCTGACACGGGTGCGGGAACGTCAACCGGTCAGGGAGAAGGCCGACGTCCGACGGCGTAGGCATAGTTGACCAGCACGATACCCACCCAGATGACCACAGCCATCCACGGGAGTGAGTTGCCAAATGCCATGGCAGTCAGAGGAATCGACATGACGAGCGAGACGATCCCGAGCGCGAGTTGCCCTCCAGCTCCCGGCTGGGGGCCGGCTTGCTGCCCACGCGCCATCATCTGGCGCTCCACCGCGGTCTGGCGCTGAACCTCGGCGATGATCTTTTCTGCGAACGAGTCCACCAGTGCCGGTTCCATTCCGGGTCCCAGTTCCTGCCGAGCAGCGAGTAGTGATTCCACCTCGTCGTGATCGAACGGATTGTGGCTCATGGGGGTCACGATATTCCATGTCGGTTCTCGAACACACCAGGGGTGGTGTAGTCATGAGGTCATGAGTTCCGTCGCTTCCAACCTTGCCGTCATCGAGCAAAGGATCGCAGCAGCTGCTGCACGGGTTGATCGGTCCGTCTCCGACATCCGACTGTTGCCGGTATCGAAGACGAAGCCACCCGAGACTCTGATGGAGGCCCATGCCGCCGGTTACCGACGCTTCGGCGAGAACAAGGTGCAGGAGGCGTCCGCCAAAGCTGAGGCGATGGCCGATGTGGCGGACATCGAGTGGGCGGTGATCGGCCACCTCCAGACCAACAAGGCCAAGGACGTCGCACGGTTCGCCAGCGAGTTCCAGGCCCTGGACTCGCTCAGGGTCGCGAAAGAACTCGACAAGCGCCTCCACCGTGAGGGACGACGCCTTGAGGTCCTGGTCCAGGTCAACTCCTCCGACGAGGATCAGAAGTTTGGTCTGCCCGCGGCGAACGTGGCCGCATTCGCCCGAGAGCTGCGGGCCTTTGACGCCCTGGACGTGCGCGGCCTCATGACGTTGGCGCTGTTCACCGACGACCACGCGCGCGTTGCGGCATGCTTCTCAGTGATGCAACAGGTGCAACGCGAACTACGAGACACCGACGGTCAGGGATGGCATGAGCTCTCCATGGGTATGTCGGGGGACTTCGAGCTGGCCATCGAACACGGGGCCACATGCGTCCGCGTCGGGCAGGCCATCTTCGGGGACCGCCTGGACCCCAATGACTACTGGCCCGGCATCCAGAACTAGCAAGGAGTAGCAGTGTTGTTCACCATCGGGCATTCAACCCATCCCCTCGACGAGTTCGTCGCGCTGCTGCAGTCCCATGGTGTGGACTGGCTCACGGACGTGCGCACCGTCCCGCGGTCCCGGACCAATCCGCAGTACAATTTGGACTCGCTGCCCGAGGCGCTGGTGCCCTTCGGGATCGGCCACGAGTACAACAAGGGGCTCGGTGGGCTCCGGCACACCACTGCTGACTCACCCAACATGGGTTGGCGCAATGAATCCTTCAGGGGCTACGCCGACTACATGCAGACGCCGGAGTTCGACGAGGCGCTCGAGGTCCTCATTGGACGTACCGCGGAGAAGACGGTTGCCATCATGTGCGCCGAGGCGGTGTGGTGGCGATGCCACAGATCGATGGTGGCCGAGGCCATGATCGTGCGTGGCCACGAGGTGCAGCACATCATGCCCGACGGGCGCCTCAACGAGGCGACACTTCGCCCCTTCGCCGTCGTGGATGGCACCCGCATCACGTACCCGCCCACCGACGACTGAGCCCGGGTCACCCGGTGGCCAACGACTCGAGGCCGTCGACGTCCAGCAGGATCGTGGTCCGGTGCGAGCCCGGCCCCACGAGTCCCTCCGACTCCATCCGTGCCAGTGCCCGGCTCAAGGACTCCGGTGTGGTGCCGAGGTATGAGGCGACGTCGCGCTTGGAGATGGGCCAGGTGACCACCGCGCCGCGCGGATCCCGGCGCATCGGCAGGTCCAGCAGGTAGTCCGCAAGCCGGGCCGGGACCCCCGCGGTGTGCTGGGAGAGGGAACGCTCGGCGTCATCCAGGCGGGAGCTCAACGTCCTGAGCATCTGCAACCCGATGTCGGGGTGCAGTCCCATCAGCCGGGTCAGGTCACGGTGCTGGAACGTGCACACAGAGGTGTCCTCGAGTGCCTCGACGTACACGTCGGAGCGCTCCCCGGTCAGGAATGCGTGTTCGCCCACCACGTCTCCCGGTCCAGCCAACCGCACGAGACGCTCCAGACCGCCCGCAGTGAGCCGGACCACCTTGAGAAGGCCGGTGTGGACGACGAACAGCTGCGCCAGGACGCTTCCGGGACCATGGAGAAGCTCACCGCGTGTGACGTGGATCGGGCGGGCGAACCGGCCGACCGCCCGCTGGGCGTCAGCCTCGAGTCGTGCGAACAACGGGACGCGTGACACACAGGAGTCGTTGTGCTGCACAACTGGAAGTTCCTGCATGGGGGCTCCTTCACGTGCCGCTTCGTGCCCCCACCCTGACTGCGAACTTGATGCGTGTCAAGGAAGTGGCGGGCCGCACTGCGTAGATGCGCCCCTGATGTTAACCTCTGTTAACAATGCGTGGAGAAGGTACGACTATGACATCTGTCGAAGTTCCGGCACCGTCACGGGCGGACAGCACGGAAAAGCCCGAGAAGCGCCTGCTGTGGCTGATGGGCCCCGCGTTCGTCGCTGCGATCGCCTACGTCGATCCCGGCAACGTGGCGGCGAACCTTTCGGCCGGGGCGGAGTATGGCTACCTGCTCGTGTGGGTGCTCGTGGTCGCCAATGCGATGGCCGTCATCGTGCAGTACCTGTCGGCGAAGCTGGGGTTGGTCACCGGTAAAAGTCTCCCCGAACTGCTGGGCGAGCGGATGCCACGGGCGGGACGGCTCCTGTACTGGGGCCAGGCCGAGTTGGTGGCGGCGGCCACGGACCTCGCAGAAGTCATCGGCGGTGCCATTGCCCTGCAGATCCTGTTCGACCTGCCGCTGCTCCTCGGCGGGGTCATCGTCGGGGTGGTCTCCATGGCGATCCTCGGTGTGCAGAGCCGCAACGGTCAGCGACCCTTCGAATTCGTCGTCATGGCGCTGCTGGCCATCATTACCGTGGGGTTCATGGCCGGGTTGGTCGTCAGCCCTGTCAGCTGGAGCGAAACGGCGGCGGGCCTCGTGCCGCGTTTCCAGGGTTCGCGCACCGTGTTGTTGGCCGCCAGCATGCTGGGGGCCACCGTGATGCCACACGCCATCTACCTGCACTCAGCCCTGTCCCGCGACCGGCATGGTGTCAGCACGGAGCCGGCCCGTATTCGCAAGTTGCTGACAGCAACGCGCTGGGACGTCGGGTTCGCGCTGATGATCGCCGGATCCGTCAACGTCGCCATGCTGCTGCTGGCAGCCGCGTCCCTGCCCGGCGTAGCGGAAACCGACACCATCGAAGGAGCACACGCGGCCATCGAAACAGCCCTGGGCCCCGTCGTCGGCGTCATCTTCGGGGTGGGCCTGCTAGCATCGGGCCTCGCCTCGACATCGGTGGGGTGCTACGCCGGTGCCACCATCATGAAGGGCCTTCTGCACGTCCGGATCTCCCTGCTTGTCCGGCGGGCCGTCACCCTGGTCCCGGCCCTGATCATCCTGGCCGTCGGGTTCGACCCGACACTGGCGCTGGTGCTCAGTCAGGTGTTCCTCTCCATCGGGATTCCGTTCGCGCTCGTTCCGCTGATCTGGCTCACCAGCCGCAAGACCCTCATGGGGCAGTTCGTGAACCATCTGCCGATGCGCCTCACTGCCTTCGCCGTGACGGCCGCCATCGTAGTCCTCAACGTGGTGCTGGTGTATCTCACCGTCACCGGACAGGACTGAGGATGGCCAGGGAAGACGCCCGCATGGAACGGATCACCTGCACCGCGGAGGACCACCTCAAAGTGATCTGGGCGGCGCTTGAATGGGGTGGTTCGCCCATCACCATCAAGGGGCTGGCGGAGCGCTTCGGCACCACGGCCGCTGCCGCCTCCAGCACGGTCAAACGCCTCGTCGGACAGGGGCTGTTGGTGCATGAGCCCTACGGTCCCATCCTGCTCACCACAGCAGGGCAGTGGCAGGCCGTGATGATGGTGCGGCGTCACCGGCTCATCGAGACTTTCCTCGTGGAGCAACTCGGGTACAGCTGGGACGAGGTCCATGACGAGGCCGAAAACCTCGAACATGCCGCATCGGATCTCATGATCGACCGGATCGACGACATGCTCGGGAATCCTGACGTCGATCCCCACGGGGATCCCATCCCCGACCGGTCAGGGTCAGTCAGCTATCCCGCTGGTGCCAGGTGGCTCCGCGAAGCGCCGACGGGGGAGCACCGCGTCACACGCATCTCCGACGACAGTTCAGAGTTGCTTTCCCTGCTCGAATCCACCGGGGTGGGCCGGGGGGTGGTCATGACCGTTCTTCGGCACACTGACACCGGCACGATCGTCCGTGTTGATGAGCGGGAGTTGGTCCTGACGCCCGAGGCCGGGCGCGCCATCCTCCTTGTGGACCGCTGAGCCATACGTGTTGAGGCGGTGGATGTGCGAGCGGGCGTGCGCGACGGCGTCGTCCAGACGCTCGAAGAGGTGCTTCTGGTGCCGCAGGGATGCCACCACACCTATGCGGTGGGCCAACTCCACGTGCCGGCTGCGCAACCCCTTCACCAGGACGGTCACCCCACGCGCCTCGAGGGCGGTGATGACCTCGGTGAAGTGTTCGGCCCCGGTGCTGTCCAGAAGATGCAGTCCGGACATCCGGATGATCACCACGTCGATGTCACGGACTTCGTCGATGGCCTCAAGCATCCGATCCGCCGCCCCGAAGAACAGCGCACCCTCCAGTGCGAACTGCGCGATCTGATGGCCAGTCCCTGGCCCACCAGTTCACGGTCGGGGAGGTAGTTCCCGGCGTCCGACATGGTCGCGGCCACCCGTACCGACAGCAGCGACTCGATGGCCGCCAGAATTGCGACGGCGGCTGCGGGTCCGACGAGCGACATCATGACGGCGGGGTCGATCGCCGGCACGCTCGGTGCTGGCAGACCAGGGGGGAGTTGGCCGATGGTGTCCACCGGTCAGGGGCTGCGCGGGGTCTCCGATGTCTGATGGCCCACCTTCTAGTCAGCACCACATCGCGCGGTGCCTGCGGGTTGGCCCAAGCACGACCATCCCTGACCGGATCACCCGGCGGCCGTCTCGTCGACGGCCGCCGGGTGGTGGTGCCGTGTGCGTCAGTGCTCGAGGGCACCCGCCGCACCGGCGCCCGTCATGGAGCGGACCTCCATCTCCTGCTGCTTCTCCGGAAACTCTGCCTTGCCAGATAGTGTGCCGATGACCGCTGCGAGGAATGACAGGGGGACGCTGACGATTGCAGGGTTGTCGAACGGGAACCAGGAGAAGTCGACGTCAGGAAGCATCGAGGTCTTCGCACCCGACACGGCGGGCGAGAACACGATGAGGATGAGCGACGACGCGAGGCCCGTGTAGATCGAGGCCAACGAACCGCGGGTGTTGAACCGCTTCCAGTACAGGGAGAACAGGATCGACGGCAGGTTCGCCGACGCCGCGATGGCGAAGGCGAGCGCGACGAGGAATGCGATGTTCTGGTTCTTGGCCGCGATGCCACCGACGATCGCCAGCGCCCCGATCGCCAGGACGGTGTAGCGAGCAACCTTGACCTCCTGAAGGGGGTCGGCCTTGCCGTCCTTCATCACGGCGTTGTAGATGTCGTGGGCAAAGGATGCCGAAGCGGTGATGGTGAGGCCGGCGACCACAGCGAGGATGGTCGCGAATGCGACGCCGGAAATGATGGCGAGGAAGATCGAACCGCCCAGCTCTCCGCCGGGCAGCCAGTACGCCAGCGCAGGGGCCGCGGCATTGGCTTTGCCGGGCAGCTCACTGATCGCGTTCTGTCCGCCCGGGATCAGCGCGGCGGCACCGAAACCGAGGACGAGGGTGAACAGGTAGAAGGCACCGATGAGACCGATCGCCCACGTGACCGATTTGCGGGCCTCGTTGGCGGTGGGGACCGTGTAGAACCGCATGAGGACGTGCGGAAGTCCGGCGGTGCCGAGTACGAGCGCGATCGCCAATGAGATGAAGCCGACGGGGTTGCTGCCGTACTTGCTCATGGGGGGCAACAACTTGTCGCCTGCCTGGGCCACGAGGCCATTGGCGGGGTCATTGTTGACCTCCACTGCTCGGCCCATCAGCTCGGACAGGTTGAACCCGAAAATCGCGAGGACCCAGATCGACATGATGGCGGCGCCCAGGATGAGGAGGACAGCCTTGATCATCTGGACCCATGTGGTGCCCTTCATGCCGCCGATCATCACGTAGACGATCATCAGGACGCCCACCAGAGCGATGATGAGGTTCTGCGCGAAGTCGCTGTCGAGACCGAGCAGCAGGGACACCAGACCGCCTGCACCCGCCATCTGCGCGAGCAGGTAGAAGAAGCTGATGACCAGTGTCGAGATGGCAGCCGCCATGCGGACAGGCTTGTTCTTCATGCGGAAGCTGAGGACATCGGCCATCGTGTAGCGGCCGGTGTTTCGTAGTGGCTCGGCGACGAGCAGCAGCGCGACGAGCCAGGCCACTAGGAAACCGATGGAATACAGAAGCCCGTCGTAGCCGTAGAAGGCGATGGCTCCGACGATGCCGAGGAAGGACGCCGCGGACAGGTAGTCGCCAGCAATCGCGAGGCCGTTCTGGCGCCCGGAGAACGCGGCACCACCGGTGTACATTTCACCGGCCGACTTCTGCCCGGAGCTGGTGACGGTGATGACCACGGCCATCGTGCCCACCACGAACACGCCGAAGATGATGATGTTGAGGATGGGGCTGCCCATCGTGATTTCGAGAATGCTCACCGCTGCACCTCCAACTCAGCGCGCAGCTTGGCTGCGATGGGGTCCAGGTTCTTCCTGGCGTGACGGATGTAGAGGCCAGTGATGAGGAACGTCGTCACGAACTGGAGCAGGCCGAGAAGGATTCCGAGGTTGACGTTGCCGAAGATGGGCGTCGCCATGAACCCACGGGCGTAGACCGACAGCAGCACGTACGCGAAGTACCAGATGAGGAAGGCAGCGGTCATGGGAAAGGCGAACCTCGTGAACCTGCGCCTCAGCTCGATGTACTCGGGTGACATGGCGACGGCGGAGAACTCCTCCGGTGTCGGGACGTGCTTCGTCGAAGCCGGTTGTAAGACCTCGGGAAGGGGCCGGTGGTCCGGCGGTAGGTTGGACTCGGCATCGTCCCACGAGGGTGTCGGGGAGGAATCTTGCGTCGACATTGGCGCTCCTCAATCTCGGCCGCGTTCGGGTCGAGGTGGACGCAAAGTAGCAATATCTGTCCCCGAATGCATGGATTGCGTGAGAAAAGTTCCCGCTGGGGAACCAACTCTCCCCTCAGCGGGGGACCGGCGCGGGTCTAGACCCTGCGACGCTCGACCAGACCCCGCACGTACGCGGCCTGCCCAATGTGTTGCGTGGTGTCGTTGATCACACTGACGAGACGGGCGCCGAGGGTGACCGGTGGATCGTAGGAGTCGTCGATGACCCGTTCGTAGTCCTCGTCCGAGAGCTCGCTGAGGATCTCCGTCGTCCGGGCATGGACCGCAGCGTGGTACTGGCGCAGCATGTCAGGATCGCTGAGCGTGAATTCGCCCACCTCCGTGGTGCTGTGCCCGAAACCGACGGATGACTCGTCGTAGGGGAGCGAGAACTTCTCTGCCCACGCGTTCTCGACCCACACCTGCTCGGAGCCGTCCAGATCCGCCAGGTGGTCGTCCTGGACGCGCGTCAGATGCCACACCAACCAGCCGATCGGGTTGGCGTCGGCGTCCGGACGCCAGAGGAGGTCATCAACGCTGAGGTCGGTGATGACTGCGGGGACCAGCCCGTGCACCCGCTCGAACGCATCCAGGAGCAGGTGCGCCGCGGTGCCGGTGGGTTTTCCGTCGTGCTGGGTCCTGTCCGCGTTCATGGCCGACTCCGTTCGCCGATGAGGATGGTTCCCCGAACCTACCGAACACCACGGTCAGCCCCAGTAGGTATTGGGTGGCGAATCGCGCTCATGTGCCACGATGGGAACTGACGACTAGGGGGCGCAATGAGCAGCGGTTGGGACAACCAGAACCAGCAAGGCGGGTCGGGTCACAACGAGCCGCAGTACGGGCAAAGCCCGGATGGTGAGCCGAGCCAGTCCGGTCCGTCATACGGGCAGGGGCAGGGGCAGTACAGCCCGTATGGTCAGGGGCAGTACGGCCAGCAGCAGCCCCATGTCCCAGTTCCGGGGCCCTACTCCCAGCCGGGACAGACGTGGGGACGGGATCAGTCCCTCTACGGCAACCCGTATGCCGTCGCGACCCCTCCCGCGAGGCGTTCGGACATGCTGGGGGTCATTGGGCTGGCTGTGGTGTTCGTTTCCACCGTCGTCCTGGTCATCGTTTCCTGGATGGGTGGTCAGTCCTTCGGGCAGTTCATCCTCGACGCGCAGTCCTCCGGTCTCTACACCGAGGAGGACCTGGCAACGGACCCGCTGACGATGGAGTACGTACGCTCAGCCACCGGTCTCATCATTGTGGCGGCCCTCGCATCCGTCGCAGGGCTTGCGGGATGGGTGACCAGCATCGTTGCGACGGTGCAGCGTCGCGGTCGAGGCTTCGGCGTCGTGGGCATCATCCTGGGAGTGCTCTCACTCGGCATCGCCTTTGCAACATTTTTCGCCGGCGTCGTTCCGGTGCTCGGATACAACTGACGGATCACCGGGGTTGGGACGCGGATCTAGCATGGGTTCTTCACCTCCATCATCGGAGCAACAATGATCCGTCACCACCGCGACGAGCCCCAGCCGGGCCAGGAATCCGTGTGGGACTTTCCCCGGCCCCCGGCCTTGCGCCCCAGTGCTGAGTTGGTCGAGATCCACTTCGGCGGCCGGCGTGTCGCCCAGACCCACATCGCACTGCAGGTGCTCGAGACCAGCCACCCGCCCACCTACTATGTGCCGAGTGACGCCTTCGAGGAAGGCGTCCTCGTTCCAGTGGAGGGCAGCACATGGTGCGAGTTCAAGGGCAGGGCGGACTACTTCGACGTCGTCGTGGGGGAGCGGGTGGCACACCGCGCCGCCTGGCATTATCCGACACCGGACCAGAAGTACGCCACGATCCTCAATCATGTCGCTGTGATGCCCGCCATAATGGACGCCTGCTACGTCAACGGTGAACTCGTACGCGCGCAGGAGGGGCAGTTCTACGGTGGCTGGATAACGTCCAGGGTCACTGGCCCGTTCAAGGGTGCCCCCGGCACCCTCGGCTGGTGACAGGGATTTCAGGCGAAACGCTCGGCCACGCCAAGTGCGTGGGGCACGTAGCTTTCCCCGAACAGGACGACGTGCACCAGCAGCATGTGCAACTGATGCACCGGCACGCGTTCCTCCCAGCCATCGGCCATGGGACTGACCTCCCGGTATCCGTCGGTAATCTCGGACAGGTGAGGTGATCCGAAGAGCGCCAGCTCTGCCAGATCCGTTTCTGCGTGCCCGCCGTGGGCACTGGGATCAATCAGGGTTCCGTTCACGCCGTCGTCATCAGAGGCCCAGACGACGTTCCCGCCCCACAGGTCGCCATGCAAGCGGGCGACAGTCAGCCCCTCGCCGTGGTTCGCGTGAGAGTCGAGAACGGCTCGTGGCTGGTCCGCGTCGAAGTCCCCGTCAGCGATCCGATCGATGAATCCGGAGAGCCGACGCGACTGCGAGGGCTCCAACGTCCCGCCCGTGCTTGCCATGTCGAGGTACGGCTGCAGTCGCAACTCCGCGAAGAAGACTCCCCACGACGTGTACCGAGGCTCAGCAACCGCTGGGGAGTGCAACTCGGCAAGCACGGCCTGCTCGATGGGAAGTCCGGGTGGCGCCGCACCGAACCACGCAGCACCCGCTGCGTGCGTCACCGCCAGACGCTGTCCGAACCGTCGTGCATCCTCGCGTGATGGACTACCGGCCCGAAGCATGCGCGTATTCAGCCAGTCGTCACCGGAGTCGACCACTTCGGCGACCGCAGCCCCTCCGCCGGGCGTCGCTTCGGCAAGCCAGCACAGGCTGTTCACTTCCGTGGCGATGGCGGCGGGGGAGGCGGTCTTCCGGAATGTGGTGCCCATCACTGGATTCTCGCAACCACGGAGCTCACGAAAGGCGCCTGTGGCCAGGGCAGTGGGGTGAGGTTCATGCCGCCCCGGCCCCTGCAGAGGAGGGGTCGGCGTCGACGCCACGATAGTGGAGCAGGCGTGATCCTCGTGTACCGATGATCAGTACGGCGATGACGAGCATCACCGCACTGATGAACGTGGTGGTGCCGATGCCCAGCAGCTCGGCGGCGACCCCCAGCGCCAAGGATGCGACAGGTATGGCACCGATTGCCAACTCCTGCAGTCCCAGTGCTCGCCCATGGAGTTCTGGTGGAGTGGTCATGAGCACCAACGTCGTCTGCAGCACGCCGAAAGCAGCGCTCATCAGACCGATGCCCACCATCAGGACGAATGACGCGGCGACGTTGGGGGAGAGCGCAAACACTGCCCAGAGCACCCCCCAGACTGCAGTGCCGACCACGAAGAGTCCGCCCTTGAACCGGAAGTCGCCCAGGGAAGCGATGACCACTGAGCCGATCAGGCCTCCAACGCCGCTGCAGGCGAGCAGCCAACCCAGGCCAGCAGCGTCGAGGTTGAGGGCCTCCTTGGCGAAGACGGGCATGAACGACTGGTAGATGGGCCAGAGGAATATGTTCGCGGCCAAGGTGATCAGCAGTGTCGCAGAAGCCAATCGGTTGGAGCGGATGGACAGCAACCCGCTGGTGACCATGCCGAGTGCTGATCCGGTGCGGGCATGCATCACCTGGCGGTGGCCGCGCAGGGGCAGCAGCATGATGACGGACAGTGCGTACCAGGCGGTGGAAATCCACAAGGCTGCAGGGGCACCGACCGTACTGATCATGGCTCCGCCCAAGGCGGGTCCGATGACCTGGGTCATGTTGATCGCCATGGAGTTCAGGGCGTTGGCATTGCTCAGGTTCTTCCGCGAGACCAGCTCGAACACCAGCGAGGCCCTCGCGGGCTGTGAGGGTGACTGCGCCAGACCGATCGCCAGGCCTCCCAGCAGCAGGACCCAGTACGGCAAGAGGTCGAAGGAGGACAGGGCAGCCACCACACCCACCGCGAGCACGGCCCACGAACCCGCGAAGAGCAGCAACCGGACGCGATTGTGACGGTCCGCGAAAACACCGGCGAATGGCCCCAGGAGCAAAGGGGAGAGGCGTACTGCGCCGAATACTGCAACGAGCAGCGCCGACCCTGTCGTTTCATAGGCCAGCCAGGCCATCACCAGGGTCTGGGTCCACACTCCGCCAAAAAAGAAGAGGTTGGACACCCACAGGAGGCGAAACTGGCGATTGTCGCGCAACGGGGCCAACGCTGGTCGGAGGCCGGAACGACCGCGCTGGGGCATCTGAGGGCGTGGGGGCATGGTGTTCGGTTCGCAGGTCATTTGATCCTCGTGATCGCGGTTTCAAAGGCCGACGACAGCGCGTGGCTCTGGTCGACGGTGATGTGCAAGCCGTCGCGGTAGCGGACCAGCCCGGCTGCTGACACGGCCGAGCAGTTGCCACCGGGGCAGATCTCGTCGGTGAGGTCCAGCACGCCGGAGTTGGTGTCTGCCGCCGCTTCGAGGACCACCTCGGCGATCGCGCCCTGGCGCTCCTCGACCTCGAACAGCGGCATGGTGCGCTGGCACCCGTCCCGCAGCAGCTTGAGGGTTGTGCAAGCCTGCCAGTTCAGCGACCGTGCCCCGTCGCCCCAGTGGGGGACCGTCTGCACGAGAAGCACGAGGTGCCCCGCTTCTTGCAGTGGAATGACAGCGTCGGTCAAGCGGGAAAACAGTGACGTCTTCGAGGGCTGGCCGGTGACCTCGATGGGGGCGGTTCGATCACCAGGAAAATTCTGCCTGAAGTCGCCGTAGGCGTTGGCGATCACCACGACGCCCTTCTCCGCCCCGAGGAGGTAGTCCTGGGCCTGACCCGGGTAACGGTTGCAGCGTCCTCGCCAATCCCGGTCCATCAGCGTCGATTCCCCGGGGAGGTAGGAACATCCGTCCTCGGTGCGCATGATCAGTGGGCGCCCCAGGGCCGTCGCAGCGTCGATCATGGCTTCGCTGAAGTGGTCGGCGTTGGAATCTCCCACCAGGTAGATGGGCGGGCCCGCAGCATCCGCATTCCAGGTGCAGGTGCTGGCGTCCCAGTCAGCGGTGGTCGTGCAGTGGGCCTCATTTGCTGCGTGCGAGGACTTGATCACAGTCCTGTAGTCCGCAACCGCGTCGCTCCAGAGTTCATGCTGTGCTGCGTAACCCAGGGCAGCCGCAAGCGCCAACGGGGGAACGATGGTGACAGCGACGAGTCGTGCGAACGGAGCAACCCCACTGCCACTGATGACACGGACGGGTTGCTCCACCCAGCGGTAGGAGGCATAGGCGGGTATGAAGGACGCGGCGGCGGCGAGGACCAGCACTGGCAGTGATGCCGACCAGTTGAGGCGTGCGAAGACGATGAGTGGCCAGTGCCACAAGTAGATGGAGTAGGAGCGGTCACCGATGGAAACCATCGGTCTGGATGCCAGTGCCCGGCTGACGACGGTGTCGCCTGTCCCGGCTGCGATCAACGCGACCGTGCCCAGCACTGGAAGCATCGTCCAGATTCCGGGGAAGGGTGTGGTGCCGTCGATGACCAGCAGCGACGCGCCCAGCAGCAC
>JBBSRQ010000059.1:0-16349 GCA_038242845.1 Propionibacteriales bacterium
CCAGCAGGCAGGCCCTCGTCGGCACCACCATCGACGGCGACCTCAAGGGCAAGGGCTGGGACGACTGGCTCAGCGGCGGGCAGTTCCCGAAGCGCAGCACCCTCACCTACACCTGGACATCACCCCGCACCATCGACGCTGTGCAGGTTCACAACTACAAGGACGGCACGGCATCCTGGCCTGGCCGCGTAGCGGTGGAGTACAGGGACGCAGCGGGCGCGTGGGTGGACAGCGGGAAGTTTGCCACGCTCACCCAGGACGCGGGCGCAACTGCACCCATGGCCCGCATCGAGCTGCCGGACCTTCCCGAAACCTCTGCCATACGTCTGGTGCTGATCACCGAGAACAACACCTGGCAGTCGATCTCCGAGGTGGAGATCTTCGGCTACGGCGCCAACTACGTTGCCTGTGGCGACGTTGGGTCCCCGTGGGTCGCCGTGGCGGGTGGGACCGGGACGACGTCCTTCTGCCAGGGTGAGGGCGGTCACTTCCGCATCAGCGACAACAACCGGGGCGCGTGGGTGGCCCAGGACTCCCTGAGCGTCATCCATCGTGACCAGGCCGTTGCCGTCGGGGCGCACGTCACCACCACCCTCAGTGCTGTCGACCCGGGTGCAACGCGGATCCCCGCGCCGGGCGCGCACTGCGCAACGACCTCTCCGCTGCGGGGAAGGGCGCCGCCACGGGCTACGTGGTGCTAGCGAAGAGCCCCACGGGTGTCTTCCTGCAGTGGGATGACAACGGCAACGGGTTCATCGACTCCGAGGGACCGGCCGTCACGGTCCCGGCCGGTGCACTCGAGTTGCGGTTGGAGTACGCCTGCGCCACCACCGCCACCGCGTACTGGCGCAAGGACGCCAATCAGGAATGGCAGGAAGTGGGGACCGCACCGCTTCGCAACGCCAACCCCATGCTGGACGCCGGTGTCTTCGCTGCGGGCAACAACGGATCGGGAGTGGCCACGGCCAGCTTCGATGGCACCACCATCGGCGGGGGTACGCCGACCCCCGCGCCGACGGTCACTGCGACCGCCACCCCGAGCGCCACTGCAACGCCCACGCACCATCCCACGGTGACTGCCTCCAGCACGGCGACCGTCACGGCGACGGCAACCACCACAGCCACCCAGACGGCGACTACCACGGCAACAACCACAGCCACTGCGACGGCAACAATCACGGCGACGACAACCGCGACCACCACGGCCACCGCGACCCGGACCGCCACGGCCACGGCAACCAGGACAGCCACCGCCACGTCCACCGCGACAGCCACCCGGACGCAGACCGTGACGGTCCAACCCACCCACGAAGCGACCGCCACGACGACGCACCCGACAAAGGCACCCATCAATGGCGTCACGCTCTACACCACCCCGGGGCTCCACACCGTCAACGGGCGCCAGTGGTACACCGCCTGCGAGCCCTACTCGCAGACGACCCGCTGCCGCACCGACATCTGGTCCACCCAGGTGAGCATCCGCGGCGGCACGTTCGTCAAGGACACGGGGTGGCACTTCAACAACCTGACGTACCTGCCGAAAATGACCCGGCGCAGTGGGGCTCCAACCCGTTGGCCAACTCCGGAAAGTTCACCTCGGCGGGTCGGCAGTGGCGCACCGAATGTGACACGGCCACCACGGGCAGCAATGCCTGCCGCAGCTACATCTGGACCAGGCAGGTGCATGCCAGGCAGAAGGCTGGCACCTGGATTTATGCCGAGCGTGAGGACTGGGTCTTCAACAACATCGTGCGTTTCACCTGACACACACGACGACGCCACAGCGGTCCGACCCTGACCTGTCGGGGCCGGACCGCTGTGGTGGTAGGGCTGCTTGCTGATCCTCAGGTGGTGCTGATCGGACGCGGCCGTTGGGCACACCCCAGTATCGTCGTTGGTATGTCATGCAGCACCACCTGGCCAGGCCTCGGGGTGCACAACACCCCATCAAGAGGAGTTCCCACAGAGATGCCGTTCTACCAGTTTGTGTCCGTGATCGGATCAATCCTGCTGTTGACGGCGTACGCCGGCATGCAGACCGGACACGTCAAAACGAATTCGTACTTCTACCAGATCGCCAACCTCGTGGGGGCCGCATGCCTCACCTACTCCGTCATCGAGCCCTTCAACACCGGGGTGTTCATCACCGAGTTCGTGTGGTCGATCTTCAGCATCATCGGGTTGTACAAGACCTACACGATGATGCGCACGAAGCGGGCGGAGGCGGACGCTGCCCGCCCAACGGACTTGGACATCGCCTAGCACATGCACCGCGGAGGGTGTTCACCGAGCAGATGCTGCGGTCCGAACAGCAGGACATGGACGTGTTCGTCTCTGCCATGCGAACCATCGTCACCACGCACGAGAGGGTGGCACAGACTTACATCGACGACCGCACCATCGCGCTTGCCGTTCCACCGGTGCGTGCACTGCTCGAGGTCATGGCAACCGGCACCACTGCCGGAGGCCTCACCCTCACCGACCCCGTGTTCCGCGAGGCCTTCACGCGGGAGTCGGTCCTGGCGTCGACGTGGTACGCGGAGCGACTCGAGTCCCAGCGCAGCACGAACATCGCCCACGCGGAGCGTGCCCTCTCAGCAATGGCTGACTTCAGGGCCAAGGAGCTGGCCTACGACACCGCCGAGCGTCTGGGCATCATCGCCAAAAACGCTGCGGTGGCTGCACGTCTTGCCGAGCTGCGGGCGGACGAGGGCTCACAGTCCTACGTCGGGACGCTCGGTCGTCAGGTCATGTGGCGCATCTGAGCCGCCATGCATCCACGCATGCCTGCCCACCCAGGGCTCGCTACCGGTCGGTGCCGTGACTGCGGTCGCGGCCCTCACATGCCCCAGGAGCCGGCGCCGGCGCATGCATCAGGTCGTTGGCACACCGCAGCACAGCATCGACATTGACGCCCTCGACCTCCACGGGTGTCGCGGCCCGCACGGCGATGACCGTTGACTCCCCCGCCCGGAGTGTCAACAGTCCCGAGCTGGCGACGGCTTCTGGGGCCAGCCTGTCGGCCAGCACCGTCACGTCCCGGGCGAGACTTCTGGCGGTGACCACGAATCGGCAACCATCGGGGGTCGGCTCCACGATGGCCTCCAGCGGAGCCGGATCGTAGGCCAGGTGGATGTCCTCGGCGAAGAAGTGCCAGGCGCGCACGGCGCCGAGTTCCGCGCCCAAGGCCTCGCCCAGCGCGTCCTTTGGTGTCATGGCTTCGGCGGGCAGTGCGACGAGTTCGGTGGATCGAACCGCGACAGCCACGTCGATGCCATGCTCCCATTCGATGGTGCCGTCGAATTGTTCGCGCCGAAGCCGTGCACGGCCGAGCCATGGTTCGTCGGTGTCGTTGACAACGGCCAGCACCCAGTGCTCCCCGCGCGGCTGGAAGGTCAGGAGCCGCGGACCGTGGGCACGTCGGAGCGCGTACCAGACCGGTTTGAGGCGGCCGTCGTAATCGATTGCCGCCCATGATGTGACGGGCCAACAATCGTTGAGTTGCCAGATGATCGACCCGCTGGTGCGCGGCCAGTGGGAACGGAAATGCTCCACCGCGAACGCGACGGCGCGGGCCTGGTTCAGCTGCGTGGTCCAGTGCCAGTCCTGGAACGTCCTCGGATCCAGGAGATGTCCGGCGTAGCCCGACGCCAGTTTCGCCTCGCCATCCCCCGCCTTCTGGTGCGCCAGCATCCCCGGTGAGGTGGGGGTCAGGACGTCGTCATGAATCACTCGATGCAGGGTGGTCCATGCCGGGGGCCCCTGGAAGCCGAACTCCGAACAGAAGCGGGGCACGTGCTCCCGGTAGGCGGTGTAGTCCGCTGTGTTCCACACGTCCCAGATGTGCATCGTGCCGTGGTTTGGGTCGTTGGGGTGAATGTCGTTCCCCCGCGCCCCCGGGCTGTACGGGGTGCCGGGGACATACGGCGTGCCGGGCGCCAGTTCTGCGACGATGTCCGGGAAAATCTCGTGGTAGTACTGATCTCCCCAGCTCGACCCCTGCAGGAGGAGCCCCCAGTGGTCGACCCGGCCCCACAGGTTCTCGTTGCCACCACACCACAGGACGAGACTGGGATGAGGTGCCAACCGCGCGACGTTCTCGCGGGCTTCGGCGATGATCTCACCGCGCAGCGGCTCCTCCTCCGGGTACGCCGCGCAGGCGAGCAGGAAGTCCTGCCACACCAGAATCCCGTGGGCGTCACAGAGTTCGTAGAACTCGTTCGATTCGTAGGTGCCCCCGCCCCACACGCGCAACAGGTTGAGATTGGCCTGGAGTGCCTGCTCGATGCGTGCAACGTAGCGGCGGCGATCGACCCGCGTGAGCAGGTGGTCATCGGGGATCCAGTTCGCACCCTTGACCTGGATGGCCCTGCCGTTGACCATCAGTGTGAACGACGTGCCATGTGCATCCGGCTCGGTCACGACGGCTACCCGCCGAAATCCGATCCTGTGCCGTGTCGTGTCGAGGACACCGTCGGAGATCAGTTGGATGTCAAGGTCGACGAGCGGCTGTGCACCGTAGCCGTGGGGCCACCAGGGGGGCGCCCCCGGCAGTCGCAGTTCCATGACTCCCCCGTGCTGGCCGCCGACCAGGTGGAGCTCCCCTGTGGTGTGTGACCCCAGCTGGGCCCGCACCGTCAACGGGGTGTCCCGCCCTCCTGTGGTTCGCTCCACCTCGATGTGCAACTGCACGCGACCCACACCGTCCTCGTCAAGGTCGACGACAGGTCGTGCAGCAGCAAGCCGCGCGGTTCGCCACCGCTCAAGACGGACGGGCCGCCAGATACCGGCGCTCTGGAGGTCCGGCCCCCAGTCCCAGCCGAAGCTGCAGGCCATCTTCCGGACCATGTTGTAGGGATGGGCGAAGGCATGAGGTCGTTGCCCGAGCAGGCGCTCCTGCTCCTGGGCGTGCGCCAGAGCCGGGCTGAAGTCCACGGCCAGTTGAGGGCAGCCCGCAACGAATTGAGTGACGTCGAAACGGTAGCTGCGATGCATGTTCGCGGTGCGACCAATCTCGGCGCCGTCGAGACTGATGGTGGCGACGGTGTCGAGGCCCTCGAACACCAGGTCCACACGCTCACCGGTCTCCGGTGGGGCGCACTGCAGAGTCTGCTCGTAGCGCCACGTCACGTCATGGATCCACCCCAGCGCCACCTCGTTCTCGTCGAGATACGGGTCGGCGATCATCCCCGCTGCAAACAGATCGGTGTGCACCGTGCCCGGGACCTGGGCGGGCACAGTGCCGTGGTGCAGGTGGCCGGGTAGGTCACCAGCGATGGGTCGTACGGTCCACCCGTCGTGCAGGGAGGTGATCATGGAGTTCCTCACAATCGGAGGTGGGTCGAGACGTTCACAGCCGCAACCAGACGGCGGTGTTGGGACGAAGAATTCGAGTGTCCCGCGGAGGGGCTGAGTCGCTGGTGACCTCGATCTGACGGCCTGCGGGGAGTACGTGGTTCTGCTTCCCCATGTTGACGACGCACTGGACGCCGCGTCCACGGCGAAAAGCGAGAATGTCCGGCCCAGCACCCAGCCACTCGACCCGGGAATCGTCATGGTCGAATAACCGGCGTCGACATCGCAGCGTGCGCTGGTAGAGATTGAGTGTGGAATGCGGTTGGTGCTGCTGGACCTCCACCGCGAGATCAGCCCAGTGCGACGGCTGCGGCAGCCACGGGGCTACCGTTGGCGACGCGATGCTGAATCCCAGATCATGCGCATTCGCACGCCACGGCAAGGGCACTCGACAGCCATCCCGCCCGGGGTTCGTGCCGCCGGAGCGGACAACCATCGGATCCTGCAGAGCGTCCCGGGGGAGGTCCTCAACCTCCTCCAGCCCCAGTTCCTCGCCCTGGTAGATGTAGAAGGATCCCGGGAGCGCCATCATCAGCAGAGCCATGGCACGTGCTCGCTCCCGCCCCACCTCCACATCGGTGGTGATGCCCCACGCCTTGGCCGCGAAGGAGAAGCTGGTGTCCTGTCGTCCGTAGCGTGTCGCCGGCCGGGTCACGTCGTGGTTCCCCAGGACCCACGCCGGGGGTGCACCCAGCCGTTCATGGGTGACCAGGGTGTCCTCGATGGCCGCACGCAAACTGGTCAGCTGCCACGGGCTGGCCATCACCTCGAACCCGAAGACGGTGTCGAGCTCATCCGGTCCGACGTACCGGGCCAACCGGTCCCGATCATCGAGCCACACCTCCCCCACGAGCAGCTTCTCCTCCTCGTAGGAGTCCGCGACAGCCCTCCAGCTGCGGTAGATCTCGTGCACCCCATCACGGTCCTCGAAAGGGTGGTCGCCGGCAGTCCCGTTGGCCCCGACCTCGGGGAAGGTCGGGTCCTTCATCAGCACGGCGGCTGAGTCGATGCGAACCCCTGCCACGCCGCGGTCGAACCAGAATCGAAGGATGTCCTCGTACTCGGCGCGGACCCCCGGGTTGTTCCAGTTCAGGTCCGGCTGTCCGGGCGCGAAGAGGTGGAGATACCACTGGCCGTTGCCACCGGGTGCCCTGGACCACGTCCGTCCGCCGAACGGCGAGACCCATCCCGTGGGGGGTGAAGCGCCGACGGGCCCCACGCCGTCTCGGAACCAGAACCGTTCGCGCTCGGGAGAGCCGGCCGGCGCCGACAACGCGGCCCGGAACCACGGATGATCCGCCGCGACGTGGTTCGGTACCACGTCGATGATGGTCCGCATCCCCATGGTTCGGGCGTCCGCGATGAGTTTCTCCGCTTCCCGGAGCGTCCCGAGCACAGGATCAATGTCGCGGTGGTCCGTGACGTCGTAGCCGCCGTCCGCCTGCGGCGAGACGTACCAGGGCGTGAACCACAATGCATCGACGCCGAGGTCGTGCAGGTAGGGCAGGCGCGCCCTGACACCGGAGAGGTCGCCCACGCCGTCGCCGTTGCCATCGGCGAAGCTTTTCGGATAGATCTGGTAGATGACTGCTCGGTGCCACCAGTGCCCATCGGAATTCACTGCTCAACTCCTACGTCTTTCGCCAGGTGGACCTGCGTCCATCAGAGCCACTCCGCTCTGCGAAGGTGCCTCCGCCCCCGTGATGCTCGACGGATCAGTCAGCCTGCCGTTGTCCCACGGAGGAAGTTCTTCAACACTACGGTGGGATCAGTGCACTGCGCCGATCCCTGAATGCCATTTCAGCTGTTCGCCCCTGCGATTGCGTCGGCATCAACTGCGATCCGACATGTCATAGTGTGCCACGCTCCGCGGTTGTCAGGCCGGGGAGAACAACGGTGCTGGACAAGCCGTCGCCCCACCGGACACGAAGCTGCTGGGCACGGGCCAGGAAGAGGAGGCGGGGCACCGTCTGAATGGCGCGCAGGCCATCTTTCCCGGCAGGTTGACGATCCAGGCACAGGATCGCCGTGAACCACTGATCCGGCGCCCCCGGCGCAGTCAGCCACGGGGTGAGGGTGGTACCGCCCAGAGGTGAGACGTGGTGCTCGCGACGTACACCGGCCGTATCGAAGCCCGTCGCGCCGAACACGAGCGAGCGAACATCCCCCGCAGACGCTCCCGCCTCCACGTCGGTGGAGGTGCACCAGTCGTCCGTGGGGTCGTCCCCGGAGACGGCCCAACCGCCCAGCCGGAGCGTCATCCCCGTGATGGACGAAGGGTTTTCGGGGAGCGCTTCAATCCGGACGAGCCTGATCTCCCACGGTCCCCGCACCACGGAGATAGTGCGCAGCGCCGCCGCATCGATGGCCTCGCCGGCGGCCCCGGGCCCATAATCGAGGAACCCGGACGCCTCAGTCAGCCAATGTGCCCGAGCCACCGACGAGCCAACCGCCACGTCCGCGCCATCATGGTTGAGCCCGACGTCGCCAACCGCGAAGCCGGTGCGATGGGTCGGGCGTCCCGACGGGTCCAGCAGCGCAACCGACTGCTCGAGGGCATCGCTGCGCGCGGCCGCTGTCATCCTGGGCGAGGTCACCGTGGAATAGCCGAATTCCGCGTAGTTGGGCGCATCGCCGGACTGATCCCCTGGTCGGCCGTAGTCGGTGCCGTGGTTGATCACCCTGACGATGCCGTCGGCCTTCGTCGCGCTGACCAGCCAGCCGGGGGCGCGAATGGTGAACAACTGATCCGAAAGCTCCACCGGCAGAGGCTCCTCACGACTCGTCCATACGGGATCTGTCGGGGGGAGAGCGAGTCCGAGCATTCCCTTCATCGCCCAGTACGGCGAGGACGGGCCCGAATAGTGCTGAGCCATCGCAGGCCACGGTCCATGCCACCCCACACTGAGCAGCGCAGGCGCGGCGCCTCCCTGCCCGATGTAGGGCACGAAGTGCGCCAGCACCCCGGAGGCGGCCCGACGGAGAACTCCCGGGCTCAGGGAGGGAACCCGGCTGATGGCGCCCACCCAGAACGGGGCCGCGGTGGCGAAGCGGTAGATCAGGCTACGGCCCTGGAACAACGGAGCCCCATCGCCACCGACGAGTCGGACGGCGTCGAGGAGGTAGCGGTCAAGTCGGACCCGGTCACGCTGGGCCCGGTCCGCGGCGAGGTCCTGCGCCGCTTCCATGCGTGCCCACATTGCCGGATACAGGTGCAACGCCCACCCCACGTAGTGGTCGTAGGCACGCAGTGGCCCATCGGCCATCCAGCCGTCCACCCGCTGGAACGAGTCGTGAAGGGCAAGATCCGTTTCGATCTCCCGTATGGACCATGGACCGCCCACCGAGCGCAGGAATGTCTCGACGATGATGCGGAACCAGCGCCAGTTGTTGCGGGGATAGTCATCATCACCCACGACGACCGCGAGGTAGGTGATCACCTGCTGCTGGACACGGCTGTCGAGTTGATCCCAGATCCATGGCCTGGTCATGTCGAGGATGAGCGCAATGGAGGCGGCTTCCACCTTCGCCTGACCTGACTCGGCGGGCCGGACCCACCGCCCGGGGTTGCGTGGGTCGGTTCCGTTGGCCAGACCCTCGGAGTACCACTGCGCCAGGCCGAGTGGGTCCGCCCCTTCCTCCCCTGCGAGCCGGAAGCCGGCCAGGAGGAAGGTCCTGGCGTATCCCTCGAGGCCGTCCACATCGCGACCGAAAGCCCCAGGGGGACCCGGGGGGACGATCCGGGAATGATCCGGCGAAGCACACTCACGCATCGCGAGCAGCATTCGGTCAGCCAGGTCCGCCCACTGGGGGCGTCCCCACCCGGTGATGGGGGCGAGATCCCCCTGCGTCATTGGACTGCCCCTCCCCTGTCGTCACCATCATTGTGCGCTCTGCGAGTGCGGGCTCTTCGGGATTGCGGAGATTCGATGAAAGACCCGACGGCTACGTCACACAACGACATTGTGACCCCGGGAGGGGGCTACAGTCTCGATTATTCGAGGCCCCTCCCAGCACTCGGATTCGGATGGTTGTGGAAAGGACGCTGGTGTCCAAGTCAGCCGCACTCCCGGAGGCATCACCCACCGGCGACGCCGTCGGCGGTGCCCGGCCGCGCAAAAGTTTGACCCAGCGGTTCTGGCGCGACAAGACCCTGCTGTTGATGTGCGTGCCGGGCCTCGCCGTTCTCATCACCTTCCACTACGCCGCCCTGGCCGGAAACGTCATCGCGTGGAAGGACTACAAGCCCTACCTCAGTATCGGCACGAGTGATTGGGTGGGATGGGAAAACTTCAAGGTGATCACGGAAGGCGACCCCGCGTTCTTGGGAGCCGTGCGCAACACTCTCATCCTCACGCTCATCCAGAGCGTCCTCGTATTTCCCGCGCCGATCATACTGGCGCTGTTGCTGAACAGCGTCTTGTCGCAACGGATCAAGCGCGCGGTGCAGAGCGTGCTCTACCTACCGCACTTCTTGAGCTGGGTGGTTGTTGTCGCGGTGTTCCAGTCGATCCTGGGCGGCGGTGGCCTGATCAACTCCTTCCTGCGCCAGCATGGGGCGACAACCCTTGACATCATCGGCAATCCCGACCTGTTCATCGCCCTGCTGACCAGCCAGGTCATGTGGAAGGACACCGGATGGGCGACGATCTTGTTCCTGGCGGCGCTCTCAGGCATCGACTCTTCACTGTACGAGGCGACTGCGGTCGACGGTGCGTCGAGATGGCGGCAGATTTGGCACGTGACGCTGCCCGGCCTGCGCGGCGTCATCATCCTGCTGTTGATTCTGCGGTTGGGTGATTCGCTGTCGGTGGGCTTCGAACAGATCATCCTCCAACAGCGCGCAGTGGGTATCGACGCCAGCGAGGTCATCGACACCTACGTCTTCAACCATGGCGTCGTCGGCAATGCCTGGGGTGAGGCCACAGCGGTGGGTCTCGCCAAGGGCGTGATCGGCACGCTACTCGTGCTGGGCGCAAACAAGTTGGCCCACGTGTTCGGGGAACAGGGAGTGTACAAAGCATGAGCAAAACCACACCGGTGCAGACAGGCGTCGACGAACTCGCCACGTCGACGCCATCGGTTCGCGGGACTCGCCGGCCAACGCTGGAGAACGGACAGCAGGCGCCCAACGGTGCCGAGAAGCTCCTCATTGGCGTGGTCCTGGCGATCTGCTCCGCGGCCGTCATGGTCCCCTTCTTGGGGATCATCTCCACTTCACTGTCCACCTCCCAGCACCTCGACCAGGCTGGCGGCTTCACACTCTGGCCTGACGGCTTCCACATCGGCGCCTACGTCTCAATCCTGACCGGAGGTGTGGTGACTCGCGCTCTGTTCGTCAGCATCGGTGTCACCACGGTCGGCACGCTGCTCAGTCTCGCCGTGAGCTCGATGATGGCGTTCGGCCTTTCCCGTCCGGGTAGCCTTTTCCACAAGCCAATTCTGCTGATTCTGCTGTTCAGTCTGCTCTTCAGTCCCGGACTCATTCCGCTCTATTTGACGGTCAAGCAGGTCGGCCTACTCAACTCGTACTGGTCATTGATCCTGCCGGGTCTCATCAGCGCCTTCAACGTCATCGTGTTACGCGCGTTCTTCATGAACATTCCGAACGAGCTGTTCGAGTCTGCACGCTTGGACGGCGCCTCGGACTGGCACATCTTCACCCGGCTGGTGCTGCCACTGTCGAAGGCGGTGCTCGCCGTCATCGGCCTGTTCTACGCGGTTGGCTACTGGAACTCCTTCTTCAACGCCCTCCTCTACCTCTCCGATCAGAGCAAGTGGCCGCTCACCCTCGTCATGCGCACCTACGTCCTTGACAACGCCCAACTATCTCAGGGTGACCTCGGTACCGCCGTCGACGCGCTTCCCCCCCAACCTGCCCTCCAGATGGCGATGCTGATCGTCGCCATATTCCCGATCCTGTGCGTGTATCCCTTCATGCAGAAGCACTTCACCACGGGAATGCTGACCGGTGCAGTGAAGGGCTGACCGGACACCTTTGGAAACGACACCACCACATCACGAGGAGAAATCATGACCCGACTGTCCCGTCGCCAGTTCGTCCATGCATCGCTGGCCATCGCTGCCCTGAGTGGTGGATTGGTATCCGGCTGCGGGGGCGGCTCATCCAGCGACAACCCCACCAAGGGTGGGGCTGACGGTGGGGACGCCGTCCCGGCCCCCACGTACCAGCCCCTCGAGAACGGGCCCAAGCCAGACATTGCCGGTGATGCCAACATCCCTGACACCTTCTTCAGCTACCCGAGCGACCCTGTTCAGTCGGTGACCGAGAAAGCCGGTGACGGCAAGCCCATCAGCATCCTGACCCAGACCTTCTCACCGGTCACGGCGCAGCCGCCGAAGAACACGGCCTGGCAGAACCTGAACGAGAAGATCGGCTCGGAACTCAAGATCCAGCAGATCCCTGCCGGCGAGTACGGCACCAAGTTCAGCACCACCCTCGCGGGCCAGCAATTGCCCGACATGTTCTTCATCGCCGAAGTCTCGGACATGCCCGACATGGTGCAGGCCACCTGTTTGGACCTCTCGGATCACCTCTCCGGGGACGCGATCCTGAAGTATCCGAACCTGGCAGCCATCCCCACCGACTGCTGGGAAGCAGGACGTTTTGGTGGTCGTCTCTACGGCCTGCCCAGCCCTCGCGGGGCGATGTCGTCCGGCATCTTGTACAAGCGCGACGACATGCTCAAGGAGAAGGGCATCGACGGTAAGTGGGGCAGTTTCCAGGAATTCTTCGATCTCGCCAAGGAGATCAACGATCCGCGCGGAGGTGTGTGGGCCTCAACGATCGTGCCGGGCCAATACATCAAGAACATGTTGGGCATGCCCAACTTCTGGCGCTACGACGGCGGTGCCATGCAGAGTTGGTGGATGGTGCCGGAGATGGAACAGGCGCTCGAGGCGCAGCGGTCGTGGGTGGACGCCAAGCTGATGAACCCGGATGCCTTCAGCAGCCCCAACACCAAGCTGTGGTTCTCGACAGGCAAGGCGTACTTCAACCCCGACTCATTCACCGCCTGGGCCCAGTACTGGGTGGGGGCCTCCAGCGGTTTCGACTTCGGCGGCTGCGAGATCCCGGCATTCGAAGGCGGCGGGGACGGCCACATGTGGATCAGTTTCCCATCGTTCGGGCGCTCGGCCATCAACAAGAGCGCGGGTGACCGAGTCGAGACGCTGCTCAAGGTGGCCAACTACCTCGCGGCACCGTTCGGCACACAGGAGTTCTTGGACGTGAAGTATGGCAAGGAGGGCGTGGACTACACGCTGAATGGCAGCGACCCCGAGCCCACCGCAGCCGGTGGCGCGAACAGCCAACTCGGGGTGAAGTACATAGTTGACGCCAAGGTGCCCAACTACCTGCCCAACCACGAGGAGTCAGCGAAGAAACTCGACACTCTCATCCGTGCGTTGATGCCCACCGCGTTCCCCAACGACGCCGTCTACCTCTACTCCGAGGAGCAGGAAAACAACTTCGCCGAGGCGTTGACCGAGTTCGGTGGGCTCGAGGGCGACATTGTGCAGGGCCGCAAGAAAGTGTCGGAGTGGAGGCCCGCTGCCGACAAGTGGTGGAAGGATCATGGACAGAAAATGGCCGACGAACTCGCACAGGCCTACGTCGACGCGGGACGCAAGAAGTAGGGCGCCCCGTCGAGTTCCGGGACGGATGCCTGGACGCGGGACCAGCCGGGCCGTCCGGCGGTCACGCGGGGATGGGTTCAGTTGAGGTAGACGCGCGCCTCCCAGGGCGCCAGGTGGACGGCCTCCCCGAGAGGCGCCGGACCATCGGGGTGGGTGCCAAGCAGGAGTTTGCCGGCGAGTGCTGCCCCCGCGCCGGGCAGCTCCACGGACACCGTCGCTCCCGAAAGATTGGCCGCCACCACCAGCGTCCGCGCTTGAAGTCCGTCCATCGTGCGGGTGTATGCGAAGACCTGTTCGTGCTCGGGCACCAGCAGAGCAAAGCGACCGTCCACCACGACGTCGAGCGTGTGACGCAACTCGATGAGCCGACGGTAGTGGTGGTACACGGAAGCGGGGTCGGCAACGGCTGCGGCCGCGTTGATCCCGGTGTAGGACGGGTTCACGGCCAACCATGGCGTTCCGGTGGTGAAGCCGGCGTTGACGGAGTCGTCCCATTGCATCGGGGTGCGGGCGTTGTCACGGCTGACTGCAGCAATACCGGCCATCACGTCACCGACTGATGTGCCGTGGGCGGTCGCCTCCCGGTAGTGGTTCAGCGTCTCGATGTCGCGGTAGTTCGCGAGGTCGCTCCACCCGACGTTGGTCATCCCCAGTTCCTCGCCCTGGTAGACGTACGGGGTCCCACGCAGCATGTGGAGCACGGTGCCCAATGTCTTGGCGGAGACGACGCGATACTCCGGGGTGTCGTCGCCCCAACGGGAAACGACCCGCGGCTGGTCATGGTTGTTCCAGTACAGGGAGTTCCATCCGGCATCCGCCAGGCCCTCCTGCCACTTGGCCAGGTTGGCCTTGAGTGCGGGCAGGTGCAGGGGTTGCAGCTGCCACTTCCCACGCGCGCTGTAGTCGATCGCGACATGTTCGAAGGTGAAGACCATGTCCAGCTGAGCATTGGCCGGGTCAGTCACCGAGCGCGCAAGGTCCACCGTGACGCCTGGCATCTCGCCCACGGTGAGTAGCACGTCACCTTCGGCGGAGCCTGCCCCGAGTACTTCGCGGTGCATCTCCTGCAGGTACTCGGTCAGGCGCGGCCCGTTCGTGTAGAACGGTGAGCCGTCCCCGAAGCCCGCTGCCCCACCTCCACGGCTGGCCCCATCAGGCAGGGAACCGTCAGGGCCGACGGTCTTGGAGATGAGGTTGATGACATCCATGCGGAATCCGTCCACGCCTCGGGCCACCCACCAGCGCATCATGTCGTACACCGCGTGGCGGACCTCCGGGTTCTCCCAGTTCAGGTCCGGCTGCTTGCGGGAGAACAGGTGCAGGAAGTACTCACCGCTGGCCTCATCCCACTCCCACGTGGACCCTGAGAAGAAGGAGTGCCAGTTGGTGGGCTCCGCCCCGGGCTGGCCGCCGACCGTGCCCGGGCGCGGTGGGCGCCACCAGTACCAGTCACGCTTCGGTGAGGTCGTGCCTGATCGCGACTCCTGGAACCACGGGTGCTCGTCCGAGCTGTGGTTGACGACGAGGTCCATGACCAGTCTCATGCCGCGCGCATGAAGCTCCGTGATGAGTTCGTCGACGTCGGCCAGCGTCCCGAAGGCAGGATCGACGTCTTGGTAGTCGGAGATGTCATAGCCGTTGTCATCCTGCGGGGAGCGAAAGATCGGGGAGAGCCACAACACGTCCACGCCCAGGTGCCGGAGGTGGCCGAGCCGGCTGAGGATCCCGCGTATGTCGCCCACGCCGTCGCCGTCAGAGTCGGCGAAGGAGCGCGGATAGACCTGATAGACGACGGCGCTACGCCACCACTCCTCACCGCGCTCCTGCCCGCCCCCAAACAAAAGGTCCATTCCAGTGCTGTCGGCGGATCCGGGGGTGGCGAACTGGGGGTCATCGCGGGTCATGGCAACAGACTAGTGAGGCCCTGGTCACCGGTGACGCTGGTCGTCCTCACCGGTCAACTCACTGTTCGTCGTGACCGTGGTCACATGGGCGACGCTCACTCGCGGTTCAGCTCGCAGGGTTCGACCTCGCCATCTTCGAGGATCCGGGCGCCACCACCTTCTCCGACCCGCTGCGGACAGCGTTCGTGCTGGCCTGCCTGGGCTTCGCCGTCGTCTCCTCAGATGGCGGCGATGAGCTCGAAGGTCAACTCGTCCAGGGTCCCCAGCACCATGGTGCGGGCCAGTACCTCCTCGTTGGGGGGGTGGAAGGTGGGCGGGATGCAGACCACCTCCATACCGGCGGCCAGGGCTGACAACACACCGTTGGTGGAGTCCTCGATGGCCAGGCATTCGCCCGGGTCCACCCCCAGCAACTCGGCGGCGCGCAGGAATCCGTGCGGCTCGGGCTTGCCGGCTGCCACCTCCTCCGTCGACACTGTCGCCGACAGGAGGTCGCCGATGCCCATTGCCTCCACACCAGCGTCGATGAGGCGGCGCGGCGAGGAACTGGCGATGGCAATAAGATAGCGCTCGGCCATCCGCTGGACCGATTCGATCGCCCCCGGTAGCAACTCGACCCCCCGACGGTGGTGGTTCGCCATGGCGTCGATGGTCTTCTCAGCGGCCTCGGGTGCGCTCATGGGCAGACCCACGTCGGAGACCAAGTAGGCACTCCACTCCTGGGTGCTCATGCCCATCATGGCCTGCGTCGCCTCCTTGGGCCACGGGAGTCCCGAGTCAGCGGCGAGTTGCCGCCGGACGACATCCCACTGCTCCTCGGTCTCCATCAGTGTGCCGTCCATGTCGAAGATGATGGCTCGGGCGTGCATGGTCCCCCTCGGGTCGGTCAAAAAACGTTGTCGCACCCATTCTTCCAAAGATCGTCCCGCGCCTTGGCACGGGGGTCCGTCGAGGGTCAGAACCGGGTGGGGGTCCCGGACTATTGCGTCCCTGGCCCTGCCCTCGTGAAACAGGTAACCCCTCCATACACCGCTTTTGATATTCCCGCGACCTATTTATGATCAATGCCCCCCGGGCATGCGTCGTTGCCATAATCTGGGTTGTGTCCACATCTGGGCACGTTCGAAAGGCAACCATGTCATCGCAGCATCGCCACGTCATCCGCACGAGCATCGCCGCTCTCGCGGTCATGGGAGTCGGCTTTGCCGTTCCTTACCTCACCGCCTCCGCGGAAACCGGTCCGACCCCCTCTGCCGGTGCCGGCACCGCGAGCCCGACACCCCGGGTGACGACACCACCGGCCACCACACCACCGGCCACCACACCACCGGCCACCACACCACCGGCCACCACACCACCGGCCACCACACCACCGGCCACCACACCACCGGCCACCACACCACCGGCCACCACACCACCGGCCACCACACC
>JBBSRQ010000060.1:0-15975 GCA_038242845.1 Propionibacteriales bacterium
GATGTCGCGGATCGTCACCTTCCCCTGGGGGAAAACCGCGGTGCGTGAGAACGGTGCCGCGATGGAGACGACAGTGGCGTCACCCAGGCTCTTCCCGAGTGCCTGTGCAACCGTCTCCGTCTGCACGTGATTGATGAAGTCCATGATCGGTGTGTCCTCGTAGCGTGAGTTTGCCGCCCCCAGTTCAGTGACGGATTCGGCCACCGGTGTGTTGACGTAGTTGATCGCGCTCTGGTGTTTGTCCGCGAGGAGGTCCTTTAGTGACTGGTCCTCGGCGGTGATCTCGTAGCCGTACTTGGCCACCGCGTGCGGGGCGTTGCCCTCGCTCCAGTCCACCATCCAGCCCTTGCCGTCGGTGTCGGGCACCAGTTGGAGTGTTGTACGGGTGACGCTGCGGGCCCAGTAGTACGGCTGGCTCAGCAGCACCTTCTCGCCGGCAACATTGGTGATGATCGTCTCAGGGTTGTCCCGATGGGTGTGTCCGAACAGGATGTAGTCGATACCCGGCACCTGGTGGGCAACGTTGTTGATGGCGTTCTCGTACAGCGCCTGTTCGTCGTAGTTCTCATCGGGTGCCTCCCCTTTGCCGCTGTGGGCATTGATGACGACGACGTCGGCCTGCTCGGCCACGATTGGCACCCATTTCTTGGCGGTCTCCACCAGGTCCCGAAACTCCAACTTGCCCTCGACGTACTGCTTGTCCCAGACACGCACGCCCGGTGTCACCAGACCGATGACGCCCACCTTCACCGTCTCCCCGTCGATGGTGCGCTTGATGATCTTGTAAGGCGTGAGCCACGGTTCTCCCGTGGCGACGTCAATGACGTTGGCGCCCAGGAGTGCCGGGCCGTCGTCGTCGGTGCGCAGGTCCCGCTCGTAGGCCTTCAGCATGTCCAGGCCGTAGTTGAACTCGTGGTTGCCGATCCCCAACGTGTCGTAGCCGATGTGGCGGAAAGCCTGTGACATCGGGTGCTGATCCTTGCCGTCCAGAACCGCTTGCCGGCCCTCGCCGTAGCCGTAGTAATAGGTCAGGGGTGTGCCCTGGATCACATCGCCGCTGTCCATGACGACGACGGACTCAGCACCCACGTCCTTCCGGACGTCATTCACGTAGGCCGACACCCGGGTCAGCCCCAGCACATCGGCCTGCTTGCTGTACTCGGCGTTGGCGAAGTAGTCCCAGTTGTAGACATGCCCGTGGACATCGGTGGTGGCAAGGAACGTGAGGTCAATGCTGTCGGGTGCTGCTGCTGCGGGACCCGCAAGGCCGGACATCGTCGCGAGCGCCAAGGCGGCTACTACTGCGGTCCCGGCAAAAACTCGGCGCATGTATGAACCTTTCGGATCCACGGATCAGGACCGCGGCATTGCGGCACTGGCATCCAGTTCCAACCACGCTACGAAGACGCCGCAGCACTGTCAACCCCCACCCGAACTTCTGACAGTGGGCGGCATGGTTCAGCCCGGGGTTGCGAAACGGTCCTCGTGAGGACGATTCACTCCCGGGCTGAACCCATCCGGTGTGCTCCGTGAGAAAGCTGGGGTCAGGAAAACAGGACGATGTTGTTGAAGACCCACCGGGTGGCCACCGAGTAGCGCCAGGTGCCTGCTGGGGTCAGGGTCCGTTCGGCGACCCGTGCCTCAATCCAGCTGCGACAGCCGTTACCACCGGTGACGGGGGTGTCGCATTCGGTCCTCCACCTGCGACCGTCCACGGCCGTCCAGGAACCGTCGTGCCCCAGGGGATTCTCCTTCCAGGCGGTGCGCGGTGAGGGGAGGTACGTCAGGTTGTTGAACACCCAGCCGTCATGCCGGACGAACTCGCCGTTCCCGTAGGTGATCTGGGTGGCCCAGATGTTGGTGGTGCAGCGCGACGTGATCGAGTAGGGCTCACACGTGGTGTACCAGTCGCGACCGTTGACATGGTGGTATCCGGGCGTGGTGTAGAGGCTTCCGGACGGCGGTGGCACGGTTGTCGGAGCTGATGGTGTGGCCGTCGGCTTCGTGGTGCTCGTCGCGGTTGATGTGACCGTCACAGTGGCGGTTGCGCTCGTGGTGGGAGTCGCCGTTGTCGTCGGCGCCACCGTTGTGGTGGGCGTTCCAGAGGTGCTCGGGGTGGGGGTGACCGTTGGTCCTGTTGACCCAAAGACCATGTCCTCCTGGTCCGGGATCACTGATCCGTCGGCCCTGCGCACGGGAGCAGGATTGCCGGCCGCATCCGTGTAGGCGGTGGTGGAGCAGGGGTAGGTTCCCTCCATCTTCGGCAATGGATTGATGAACATGGGATTGACCGCCCAAAGACCATCGGCGTTGTCGAAGGCGCGACACATCAGCTCCGCCTTGTTGCGGTTGAGCACCACATGCACGCCCACTGCATCCAGCACCATCGACACATCGGTGGTGGCGTCACCGGCCGCGAGCACGGGCCGCTGCGACGCGGGCATCGGACTCAGCGCACGGGCACCCTTGACGCCGAGGATGGTCTGATTGATGAAGCATCGCTTCCCATCGATGTAGGGCATGATCGCATCCGACCCGTTCGGCAGGCCTCCGCAGCCTTCCAGGTGACCGGTGAGCTTGCCGTCGCGAATGACCTGGGTGATTCCAATGGTGTGGGCGGCATCGACCCCAACGCCCGGTCCCCAGACATCGGCGAATTCTTTCGGGGAGGCGGAGACGATCCAGGGTTCAATCCCTGCACGCTTGAGCGTGCTGATCAGATCGCGGATTTCGGGGTAGTAGCGCACCCATGCCGTTTCCGTGCTGGAACCCACCTGCTGCGTGGCCCCGATGGGGGCATTCAGCGCTTCGTCCTTGGCCTGCGTGGCGATGGCGCGTGCTTCAGCGGGGGTGTAGCCCTGCATGATCTGTGACACCCACGCGTACATGGCCTGCATGTAGCGCTGGTTCTCGCCGTAGAACGCTGCCTGACCGTCGGTTGTCTCCTGCGTCTTGCGGACGGACAGGATTTCATCGGCGCACAGCACGTTGGTGCTGGTGGGCAACGGTTCGCCGGGCGCGGCCAGCTTTCCGCAGGCCTTGCGCAACGCAACCGCCCCCTCAACCGTCATGTACCGGCTGGTGCGGTGCCAGTTGCGTCCGGGCGGCTGCAGGATCTTGTCGTTCCTGAGCATCCAGAATATGGTCTGGTCGGAGATGTCATTCTTGATGACCGTGTTGTCCCAGTCGAAGACCGCGTAGGGGAGAACCTTCGGGGGGTTGCCATCAGGCCAACCACAGCGGCCGTACTTGTCGATGGCGTCCTGGATCAGTCGAGCGTTGTCACCGGACCAGTTGGCGGCCAACTCAAGCGTGGGACAACTGTCGTCATCTGCTGCCTCGACGGCACCGGATGCGGTCGCCGCGGCCGACGGAGTTGCTTCGTTCGAAACTGTGTCCGTCGGAGGTGCCGCGAGTGTGGGGGCACCGGAGATGCCAGTGAGCGCGAGAGCGAGGCCGAGCGCGGCCAGCCCCCGTGTGACGTGTTGTGCAGCCATTGTGTTGCTCCTTCGCAGTGATGGCGTGGTGAGAATGTGTTGACTCAGGAGGTCGACACGATCAGGTTGGGCGATGGGGCCATCGTCCGGTCATCCTCCTGTCGACAAGGGGACGAGGTGGCCTATCCGTTCCATTCCTTGCTCGCCGCCACCCCCAGATCGGGGTTGTCGGTGAAGAACTGATCCATCCCGGCGTCGAGGAACACCTGGATCTCACCGATCAGATCCCCGGGATCAGCAGGGTTGTCACTGCTCCGGAATTCGAGCGGCAGGAAGTCGTTCTCGCGACGGAAAGTCCAGCCGACGACGACCAGCCCGGCACGGTGCGCATCCCGGATCACGGAAGTCGGTGCACCCAGGCTGCCGTCGGCCCGCCTCGGGATCATGACGTCCTTGCAGAATGACACCTGGTCGGCGTACAGGCTGACGGCTTTCAGGCCCTTGGCTGTGGACATCTTGGCGTAGGAGAGGGGGAAGCCATTGGAGGTCGCGTCGTAGGGACCGCCCCGGCAGTCGATCAATTGCACGAGCCGCACCCGGGTCATCCAGTTCAGCCGCACCAAATTGCTCACCTCGAAGCTCTGGATCACCACGGGGTCGCGATGGCTCGTCAGATGGAATTTCCTCAACATGGCCACGGTCTTTCGTTCCATGTCGAATCCCTGTTGCCGAAAGTACGTGGAGTGCTTGATCTCCGGAATGACGCCCAGCCGTTTTCCTGAACAGGCGCGCGTGTTCACCGTGAGTTTCAGCACCTCCTCGAACGTGGGCACTTGGTACAACCCGTCATAGGCGGTGTTCTCTGGGCGAAGTTCCGGGAGCCGTTCGACGGCGCGCAGGGTTTTCAGCTCGGCGAGCGTGAAGTCCTCCACGAACCACCCCGTCAACGGCTTCCCGTCCAACTGCTTGGTGGTCCTGCGGTCGGCGAACTCGGGCCGGGACGCCACGTCGGTGGTGCCACCTATTTCCGGCTCGTGCCGGTCCACCAGCACACCGTCCTTCGTGACCACCAGGTCGGGTTCGATGTAGTCGGCGCACTGCGCGATGGCGAGTTCGTAGGCCGCAATCGTGTGTTCGGGGCGGTATCCGGAGGCGCCTCGGTGGGCGATCACGACGGGGAGCGTCGCCTCGTAGTGGTGCTTCGGATCGGGTCCGTGCGCCACGCTGGGTGTGGCGCCGGATACGGCAAGCACCACGGCAACGGCGACCGCTGCAGCGGATCTCAGGGTGCATCTCATACCGGTGTCTCCTCTCTGAGACCGGCGCCCACCTCCGGGGAACCAGGGAGGAGTGCACCGCAGGACTGAAGGCCATCCTAGAACGCTTGGACGATCCCCATGCACAGAAGTTGATTTTGGCACCAGCCTGTGCCTTTCTCGCGTGGCTCTGCGGTCCTCACCATAGGATCCACCCGGTCACGCCGACGCGACGGCTAGGCTCTCGTGGTGAGCGACGACTACCTCCGGGTCAACCGTGCCAACTGGGATGATCGCGCACTGCTCCACCCCCACTCCGCCGGCTATGACCTGGACCGTTTCCGCCGCGATCCCGGCGCCGTCAGCGACGTTGTACGTTTCGATCTCCCACGCCTGGGCAACATCACAGATCTGCAGGTCGCGCACCTCCAGTGCCACATCGGCACCGACACCCTGTCCCTGGCACGTCAGGGCGCCCGTGTCACTGGCCTCGATTTCAGCCCCACGGCGATCGAGGCAGCACAGGCGCTGGCCGCGGAGACGGGCGCGAGGATCGACTACGTCTGCAGCGACGTCTACGACGCCGTCGACGTACTGGGAGCGCAGGGCTTCGATGTGGTCTACACGGGCATCGGGGCCATTGGGTGGCTACCGAGCATCCGCCGGTGGGCCGACACGGTCGCGGGACTCCTGCGGCCGGGAGGCCGACTCTTCATCCGCGAGGGCCACCCGGCCCTCTGGGCCATGGACGATCCACGACCCGACGGCCTGCTCGTGACGCGCTACCCGTACTTCGAGACGGAGGCACCCTCAGTGTGGGACGAGGAGACCTCCTACGTGGAGACCACCCGTCCGCTGAGCTACACCACCACCATGGAATGGAACCATGGCCTCGGGGAGATTTTCACAGCACTACTGGAGCAGCGGATGCGAGTCACCCAGTTCGTCGAGCACGAATCGGTGCCCTACCCGGCGCTGGGTGACTACATGGAGGCCCACCCCACACTCCCGGGCGAGTTCTGGCTCAAGGAGGGACGCGAGCGGCTCCCGTTGAGCTATACGCTTCAGGCCGTCACGGAGACCCCGGGCCACACCGCACTCATGCGGGCCCGACCCGCCTGGTGATGGGTCGTTGCGGACCCACCACCAGAGGGACAGTCGCGGACCGCGGCGGCCACGGTCCGTCTGGCAAGCAGCGCCATCCGTTAGGTGCGCCGCGGTCGGTGCCCATCGTCCCTGCGCGGCACCTTGTCGCCGTGCCGGGGGTCCACACCTTCTGGTTCCCCCGGTCCCGGGGGGACGTCATCGACATAGGTCGCCTCCGGCGCCGACCCTCCCCCGGCTCGGGCGATGAGGACGTCACTGATGAACAAGTCGTAGATGAGGATGCCGATCACGCCTCCGATGAGCGGACCCACGATGGGAATCCACCAGTAGTTGCTGAACCAGTCACCGTTTCCGGGCATTGCCAGATCACCCCATCCGGCGGCCCAGGCCAGCAGACGGGGCCCGAGGTCGCGTGCAGGGTTGATCGCATACCCGGCGTTGGCGCCGAACGACATACCAATTGCGGCCACGGAGAACCCGATGATCAGCGGGCCGATATTCGCCATTGCTGCTTTGTTGCGCAGATCGACAACCGCGGCGATGCACAGGAGTAGGAGGGCCGTACCGACGATCTGATCGATCAACGGCCCCCAGATACCTCCGTTGAAGTACGGCGCCGGGAACGTCGCGAAGATGGAGAATGTCGGGATGTTGTGTCCCGCAGGCTTGCTCGCATCCTCAAATGCCTTGATCGCATCCTTGTAGACAAGCAGCACGAGGGCCGCTCCAACGAAAGCGCCCACCAATTGCGAGATCCAGTACGGGACGACGCTGCGCCAGGGAAACTTCCGACGGACCGCAAAGGCCAGGGTGACCGCGGGGTTGAGGTGCGCGCCGCTGATCCCGCCGGCGACATACACGCCGAAGGCAACCGCGAATGCCCAACCCCACCCGATCAGGAGCCAGTCCCCCGCCCCGAGAAAGAACGTCGTTGGGCCCTCGGTACGCCCTGATCCCGGAAGTGCGACAACGGTCATTGCGACGCTTCCCAGCCCGAACACCAACAGGACAAATGTTCCGAGGAATTCTGCGAGACATTCTCCCCACAGCCCACCTCTTGCCTTGAGTCCACTCCCGCCCCCTACAAGAGGGGCAATTTCATCCGACATCTTGACCTCCAATGACGGGTCCGCACCCCGAGTTCAGCAAACAAAATGCCTGGTGTCAGCGATGACAACTGAAGACAGTGAGGCGAGTCCCACCGACCGGGGACATGGACGGCAGATAATGTTTTTGTGCAACATTAGGCTACAGCCACGGATACGGTTGCGCAATGAATCGACGCGACAGCATGAACGAGGGGAAAATGGCACTCGGGGATGACCGCTCCGCCGCGGCACCCAGAACGACGGGAGACCGGTCCGGGAGTGAGCCGATGGGTAAGCTGCAGTCACATCGTCAGGGCCTGTGAGAGTCCCGTGGCAAGCCCTGGACCCTGGACCGAGGAGCCATCATGAGCATTGATGAGCGGCGCGGCGAACGCGTCGACGAGAAGGTTGCACGCCAGGTGGCGGAATCAGCCCGCGAGCAGAGGTGGGAGCGACCCAGCTTCACCAAGGGTCTCTACATGGGCGATTTTGACTGGTCGCTCATCCATCCGCACCCGCAGCCGGACCCCGAGGCTGTGGCACGTGGGGCGGCGTTCCTGGCACGGCTGCGTGGGGTTCTCCAGGGCATCGACGCCTCCGTCATTGAACGTGAGGCCCGCGTCCCCGACGATGTCATCCGGGTGCTGCGCGACGTCGGCGCCTTCGGCATGAAGATCCCTGTGGAATACGGCGGACTCGGCCTCGACCTGGCGGACTACGGCCGCGCGTTGGTCCTCGTGGGGTCACTGAACCCCAGCCTTGGTGCACTGCTCTCGGCCCACCAGTCCATCGGGGTTCCCGAACCCGTCAAAATGTTCGGATCCGAGGAGCAGAAGCGCGCCTTCCTCCCACGATGCGCGGCTGGCGCCATCTCCGCATTCCTCCTCACCGAGAACGACGTCGGCTCGGACCCGGCACGCCTGGCCACCACCGCCACCTTGGCAGAGGGCGGGAACAGCTACAGGATCAACGGGTCCAAGCTCTGGACCACCAACGGGGTGGTGGCGGAGTTGCTGGTCGTCATGGCCGCTGTCCCCTCCCACACGCTGCCCGACGGAACCACGGCACGCGGTGGCATCAGCGCCTTCGTCGTGGAAGCGGACTCCCCCGGCATCACCGTCGAACACCGCAACGCATTCATGGGGCTGCGCGGCATCGAGAACGGCGTCACCAGATTCCACGACGTGGAGGTTCCCGTCGAGAACCGGCTGGGGAAGGAGGGCGCCGGCCTGAAAATCGCACTGAGCACCCTGAACACCGGTCGTCTGTCCATCCCGGCACTGTGCGTCGGAGCCGGGAAGTGGTCACTGAAGATCGCACGCGAGTGGTCCAACGTCCGGGTCCAGTGGGGCAAACCGGTCGGGGAACACGAGGCCGTCGGCAAGAAGATCGCCTACATCGCCGCCAGCACGTTCGCCATGGAGGCAGTCTTCGAGTTGTCCGCTGCACTGGCCGACTCCGGTATGAAGGATGTGCGCATCGAGGCCGCCCTGGCAAAACTCTTCGCGTCAGAAGTCGCGTGCAAAATCGCGGATGAGCTCCTCCAGATCAGGGGAGGGCGTGGCTACGAGACTGCGGCATCACAAAAGGCACGCGGGGAGCGTGCGGTCCCGGTAGAACAGATGTTGCGGGATCTCCGCATCAACCGCATCTTTGAGGGCTCCACCGAGATCATGCACCTGCTGATCGCCCGGGAGGCGGTCGATGCCCACCTGAAGGCCGCCGGGAACCTGGCAGTCAAGGATGCGGACCTGCCAGCGAAGGCCAGGGCCGCCGTCGGCGCCTCCGGTTTCTACGCCAAATGGTTGCCGACCCTGGCGGTCGGCTCCGGCCTGTTGCCGAACTCCTTTTCCGACCACGGCCGGATGGCCAAGAACCTGCGCTACATCGAACGGTCCTCGCGTCGTCTGGCCCGTCACACCTTTGCAGGCATGGCCACTTGGCAGGCGGGCATGGAGGCCCACCAGGCATTTCTGGGGCGCGTCGTGGACGTGGGCGCCGAACTCTTCGCCATGGCGGCCTGCATCTCCAGGGTTGAACTCATGAAGAAGACGGATCCGGCCAACGTTGGTTCGGCAGAGGCTCTTGCCCTGGCGTTCTGTGAACAATCCGAGCACCGCTGCGAATCCCTGTTCCGGGAGTTGTGGGCCAACAGCGACAAGACCGACCGGAGGCTGTCCAGGAAAGTGCTGGCGGGAAACTTCACGTGGCTGGAGTCCGGGATCATCGACGCCTCCGAGGGCACCGGTGAATGGATCGCGCCGTGGTCGACCGGAACCATGGAGCACAAACGGCGGCCCTACGGCACATAGATGTCGTTAGGCTCACGGACATGCAGGATCCGCATGGAGCCACCGGGGACGCCGCCGTCGCTTCCGTGCGGTCGCTCGGGTACCGGACGGACTTGTCACTCCTGCAGATGACGGGGAGCAGTGTGGTTGACCGCGGCGATTGCCTGGTCGTCGCTACAACCGGTAACCCACATTTCTGGTGGGGCAATTTCCTCCTGCTCCGTGAACGACCAACCGTGGCCAAAGCCTCCGGCTGGGTGCACCGGTTCGAGCAGGAGCTGCCGTGGGCGACGCATCGCGCGTTCGGTCTGGATGACCCGGATGCACCGCACGGGGCCTTCTCTGCGCTGGTATCCAGCGGACACCAGGTGGAGCGCACCACCGTGATGACCACCGACGCCGTGCTTCCTCCTCCCCATCCCTGCCCTGACGCCATCCTCCGGCCACTTTCGGGGGACGACGACTGGACCCAACACGTCACCCTGGCCATGCTCATCCACCACGACGCCGAGGATCCCACGGCCCTACCGTTCGTCGAGGCCCGAGCGTCTGCTCACCGTCGGGCGGTCGAGTCCGACTCCGGGGTGTGGGTCGGTGCATTCGTCGATGGCGAACTGGTGTCCCAGCTCGGGCTCCTGGCGGCCGGAGCGGGGCTGGGTCGCTACCAGGATGTGGAGACGCACCCGGACCGCCGGAGGCAGGGATTGGCGGGCGCCCTCGTCCATTGTGCTGCCGGCATCATGCTGCGATCGCACGACGTTGAGACCCTTGTCATGGTCGCCGACCCGGATGACGCGGCGATCAGGCTCTACCGCTCGCTCGGCTTCACCACGTCTGAGCACCAACTCGGGGCATTCCTGCCCCCGCGCAAGCACACAGACCCCGAGACCGGACACAACGTCGGAGCTGGCTGACAGTATCGATGGATGCGCACCGATCCTGAGGCCGGGAGTTCCGAGGTGGCGGTGCTGGGTGCCTACCTGATGGACCGCCACCTCAACGATCTGCCGGCGAAGCTCGCGGGGGTCCTCCACCGCGGAAATCCCGACACGCTGGTCGATTCACTGGACGTCCTCGCACACGCCGTGCGGGAAACACCCCGGCTGGCCGACGACATCAGCCCGGTCCTCGATGCCCACCTCGAGGACCTGTGCAGTGCGGCAACGGATCAGGAACTCAGCCGTGCTGGGACATTGCTCTGCGCACAAGAACCCACCATCGCCTCGACGCTCACCCGGCTCGTCGAGACCCTCGATTTCTCCACCGGATCGCTGATGAAGGCCTCCGATGTCTTCCCGACGGGTGAGAACCGAACCTTGAGTCCCCTGATGATCACCATTGATTCACGGCTGGTACATCTGGCCCGCCAGAACCCGTCCCACATTCAGGACGGGGAGGGGCTGCTGGCGGTGACGCTGAACAACCTTTCGATCCGACTCGACGACGCCGGACGGGCGAGCGAGGCGCTTCCCCTGCTCGAGGAGGCCGTCGAACTTGTCCGCCGGCTGTGCCACCGGACGGACTCACCCATCGAACCAACTAATCTGTCCTCCGCGTTGTCCCGGCTGGCCCTCCTTCTGGCGCAGACCGGGGATCATGCCAGGGCGCTGGCCACCATCGGGGAGGTGGTGGAACTCGAACGTCGATCGGTTCACTCGGGCGCAACCGATCGTCAACCGGCACTGGCATCCTCACTGAACAGGCAGGCCGTCCTCCTGTCGGTGCACGGCAGGGATGATGACGCGCTGGCCGTACTCCGGGAAGCCATCTGGATGCAGCGGCAATTCGTTGCGGCCGATCCCGACACCCACGAGGCCGACCTCGCCCAGTCACTGCACAATCTCGCAACCCTGTTCCTTGAGAAGGGCCGAACACCTGATGCGCTGGTCGCCATTGAGGAAGCCGTCACACGGCGCGAACGCCTCGCCCGAATGGATCCAGCCATGCACGAACCATCCCTGGCCTCCTCCTTGAGCGACCTGTCCAACGCCCTGGTGGTGACCGGGAACAGTGACCGTGCACTCGATTCAATCAAGCGCGCTGTGTCCATCGAGTCACGGCTCAGCACAACAGGACCAGGCACCCACGGCCCCCGCCTCGTCGCATCGCTGATCAGTTTGGCAAAGCAGTCGCGCGATGCTGGGCGGGAGGGTACGGAACGGCTGGCTCTCAGGATGGCCGTCCGTGCTCAACGAGAACTGGCGCAAACGGACCCATCCCTTCACGAGCCGAGTCCGGCCACGTTGCTGCGCATGGTCTCCGTCCGATTCGCCCAGACGGGCCGGACAGATCTCGCGGCCACCATGATGGAGGAGGCCGTCGAGGTCTATCGTCGGCTTGTCCTTGACACTCCCGAGTCATATGAACCCGACCTTGCACGATCGCTGGCGAACCTTTCGGTCATGCTCACTGCGGTGGGACGAACCGCCGATGCGCAAACCGCCGACGAGCAGGGCTTCGAACTCTTCACAAGGATGTGGCGCTGAGGCGTCACGTGGGAATGGACTTCTCGGGACCCCCGCGTCAGGCACCCGCAGGGTAGTGGCCCCTGATGGCCCCGATGTAGCGCTGCGCTGAGCGTTCCACCACGTCGTTGCCGTCATTCGGCACCAAGGTGTCCCACCAGGCACCCACGATCCGCTCAAACCGGTACGCGCGGAGCTTGTCAGCAATTCGTCGTACCTCCGGCTCCGCGAGCGGGATCAGGTTCGGATAGGAGTACATGAAGGACACGTACCTGCGATCGGGAATGACCTGGACGATGTCCCCGGAGAGCAGCAGACCGCTCCCCCGCTCCACATGCATCACGGTGCCGCCCGTGAAGTGTCCGCCCAACCGCAACAGGGTGAGCCCGTCGCCAAGGTCTCGCTCCTCACCGTCCCAGAATGTGACGGCCGGGTCCTCTCGCATCACCCACCGGGCGTCGTCGGCGTGGAGGTACACCGGACAGCCGAAAGCGTGTGCCCACTCGACCATCGTGGAGTAGTAGTGCGGGTGGGAGATGGCGATCGCCGACAACCCACCGGCCAGGGCGACCGCAGCGACGGCGTCGTCATTGATGAGGCTCTGGCAGTCCCACATGACGTTGCTGCCGGCGTGGGGTACCAGCAGGGCGCGTTGGCCGATGGCGAATCTGGGTGTGGCAGCCAGACCAGTCAGCCCCGCATCTTCCCGGATCTGGATGTCATGTCCCACCTGGAGTTCTTCGAGCGTCGTCCATCGCTGGCCAGTGGCCGGCACGTACTGGCGGGCGTCCTTGCAGATGGGACACGACGACGGCGGCGCATCCGACTCCCCGAACTGGACGCCACAGGTTTCGCACATGAAGCGGATCACAGATCCGACGTTAGCGGACCTCTCCGGACAGCACAGGCGGACTGCAAAGCAGCCGTGCGGACCTGCTCCTCGCACGGATCATCACATCCTCGGCGTTCTGATCCACTGACACACGCCCCCACTAGAGTCCAGACATGTCGCAACTCGACCACATCGTCATCGCCGCGCCCGACCTCCAGGCCCTCGTCGCCGAGTTCCACGACCTCACGGGGGTGCAGCCCACACCGGGTGGGCGGCATGAGGGACGGGGCACCGCCAACCATCTCGTCGGTCTCGGCCAGGGCCGATACATCGAACTCATCGGGCCCGACGCGACCCAGGACGAGCCCGCACAAGCGCGTCCGCTCCACGTCGACGAGGTGGTCGCCACCACCGTGGTCGGCTGGGCAGTGCGCCCCCGTGACCTCGCCGTCCAGGTCAGCTCTGCGCGCGAGGCAGGCTACGACCCCGGGGATCCCGCACCGATGGATCGCCGGACACCTAATGGCGAGGTCCTGGCATGGCATCTGACCCCTCCCGCGGGCGGGCTTGGCGGCACCATCCCGTTCCTCATTGACTGGCTGGACACCACCCACCCCTCCGAGGGACTGCCGGCGGTCACCATGTTGTCGCTGACGCTCACACATCCGGATCCCGTCGCCGTCCGCTCAGCACTGGAAGCCGTCGCCGCATTCGAACTGGTCACCGTCATCCTTCAGGGCGAGGTGGGCCTTGCGGTGGAACTGGAGACGCCGCACGGTCGCGTCCGCATCGGCTGACCATCCCAACCAAGGCCCCCCTCAACACCGGCGCGGTTGCGCACCGCTGGGTTGCGGGCAGCGAGCGCTAATGTGTCCGCCATGTCCTTGATCGTGCACGGCTCAACACTGTCGGGTCTTGGCGCCGCCGCCCGGCTGGCAAAGCTCGGACATCACGTGGAACTGGTCACCGATGGTGCGCCCGTGGGGGGACGCTGGTGCGCATCCACGGGACCTGATGGCCACCCGGTGGATTCCATGCCGCAGTTGGTGTCGCTACCAGCCACGTGGCGCGACGTGTTCAAGAAGTCGGGCGGCCACCTCGTCACGGAGCTCAACCGCGCCGGTCTGGCACTCGTCGAGGCACCCCCGGTGGAACACCGGTTTCCTGACGGCACCACGCTCGCGCTTCCCGCGGAGCGGGGTGCGCAGTTCCATGCCATCACAGCACGGTTCGGCAGTCCGACGGCCAACCGCTGGCGCGACCTGCTGGATGGCCTCGACGACGTCTGGGCGGCGCAACGGATGTACGGCGTCGAGAACCCCGGGCAGCCCGACGACAAGGACCTCCGTCGACGACTCCGACTCGATGAAACGTTGGGGGACATCGCCGAGAGGCTGGAGAATGCCCAGCTCAGCCGTCTCATTACGGACCTGGGACCCATCAACGGCACCCGGTCGGCCAAGGCCCCCGCCCTGCTCGCCACAAGCTTCGTGCTGGACAAAACGTTCGGGCGATGGCAACTTGTTGACGTCCAGGGCCGAGGCCAGCGCGCATCACGACTCGTTGATCTGCTGGCTGAACGCGCAGTCGAGAAAGGCGTCGCTCTCGTGAATGACACCGACACCCCAGCCGCCCTCGACTGCCGCCCCCGGGCCGTTGTCTCGTGGGTGCGCCGTGCACCCCGACCGGCGTTGCGCCCCACCATCTCGCATGAACTGCGCGACGACGACGGCGCGGTGTCGGTGCACGAAATCGTGGACCACACCGACGAGGGTCCCGTCACCACATGGCTGCGGCCCGTGCACGGCGGAACCCTCGCCAGCATCCACGACCACCGCCGGTCCACGCCGGACCTCAACTGGGGACTTGCCCCCGACAGCGTCCGCTCCTGGCTGCGTCGCACCCCCATCATCGACGATGTGCCCGCGGCTTCGTCCTGTTCGCCCGTTGGCAACGATGCATGGGCGGAGCTCGCCAGTGCAGCCCTGGCCGTCTACGAACTGCATGAGCGACTCACTGGTGAGGACTGTCGTCCCACCAACAGGGCATTTCGCGGCAGTAGGCTTGCAAGGACATCATGACGAACACACCCAGCCCCTGGACAGGCTTCACACGCGACCCACGCAGCCGTGAGGCTGCAGGACTGCGCGCGTCCGACGCCGACCGCGACCACGCCGCCAACATGCTCGCCGAGGCCTACGCCGATGGCCGGCTCCGAGATCCTGAGTACGGTGAACGCCTGGAGCAGGCCATGCAGGCCATCTACCTGCGCGAATTCATGCCACTCGTCAGCGACCTCGCCCTCCCCACTGCACTCGTGGTGCCCGAGGAGCGCCGCAACGTCATCCCCTGGTTCAAGACACCCGCCTTCCATTCACTGAGCGCCGCTGCTGGCATCCTCATCGGCATCGGAATCCTGGTGCTTTTCCTCAATGGCACCGGCGGCGCCATGTGGTGGATGATCTGGCCGTTCATGTTCTTCGTCCTCCCCCAACTCATCGGCATGGTGAAGAGCGGGATCGAGCGAACTCCGGGGGCCGGCGGAATCAATGAGCTTCCGAAACTCAACAAGGACGACGACGACTGATGCCGATACGCCACCGGTGACCAGGCACAAAACAACCAAAAAACCTCTCGGTAATTCGATAGTGGCTACCAAAAGCCGTCAACCACGACCCTTTCCGGTGATTCAGTAGCGGCCACGAGGAACGAGCCGTCTCGTGGGCTTCCGGGCCATCAGACCTGAACGCAATTGTCAGTGCTGTTCAATAGTCTTGGTGTATGGAGAAGGAGCGCTGCATCGAAGCAACAACCTTGCTGCTCACCGCCATCACCCAAGAGAAACAGGCACAAGCCGGGAGTTGTGCACCGGAACGTGAGGCTGTGGGAACCGCACGAGGCGACGGTGAACCTGACCGCCAGACTCGATCTGCTGGATGCGAAGTACGTCAACGCCACCATCACCCACCTCGCCCGAATCCTGCACCAGAAGCCCGAGTACGAGCAGGTCACACTGTGTTGCGGTCCAAAGCATTGGGAATCATCGCCCACCCAGCAGTGGCGTTGGCAATGATCCAAGAGGCGCTTCAGCAACCGATTCTCGGCACCGCCAAAGCGTTCCCTGAGTAGCGGTCGGCGGGGAACGAGCCTGCCGCATATCGAAGGGCGTAGAACCGTCAATTGTGAACCCCGGAGAGACATCTGGCGAAAAACGAACAAAAGGCGCAGAAGAGCCCCGGTGCTGTCAGGACACGTTCTCGACGACCGTGAAGTCGTCGCGCTATTGGTTCGTCCGCTCGATGGTGGACAATGAGGATGCTGATCATGTTCAGGGCATCCTTCGATACGCCGACGCTCGTTCCTCGCGGCGACTACTCAGGAATCGGCAAGGGGTAGATGATCGTTCCCCGCGGCGACTACTCAGGAACCGGCAAGGGGTAGATGATCGTTCCCCGCGGCGACTACTCAGGAACCGGCAAGGGGTAGATGATCGTTCCCC
>JBBSRQ010000061.1:0-15940 GCA_038242845.1 Propionibacteriales bacterium
CAACCATGCCCTTGTCGACGGGAACAAGCGCCTTGGGTGGTTGTCATTGGTGGTGTTCTACGGACTCAATGGCATCATCTTGGATGCGCCGGACGACGACGCCTACGACCTGGTGATCGCGGTTGCCAGCGGAACCGCGACCTACCAAGAAGTATCTATTCGCCTCGCGTCTTGGCACTGACTACCAGTGGCATCTCATCCGAAGTTCCATGACGGACAAGAAGCATTGGCCGAGCCCGTTCGTCAGATCAGACTGCACCAGAGTTGTACCCGCAACCCCCCAGGGGATCATGATTGTTTTCCTGTGCTCTGGATTCATGCTTGCGATCCTGCACGTCGAACGGCGTCGAGCTCCACAGCCAGTCGTTGATCGGCGTCGGCCATGGCGTGGGTGTAGCGCATGGTCATACTCGCCGTCGTGTGCCCGAGGCGGCGCATCGTCACCGGCGTTGGGGCGCTGATGTCGGCGGCCAAAGAGGCATGGGTGTGGCGCAGCACATGGGGGGTGGCGTCGGGGCGTCCGATCGATTCCGCGGCTTTGGCGAATGCGCGGGCAAACACTGACGAATGCAAGTGCCCGCCGTTCGGTGCACCGAACCAGAGTGCGTCGGGCCTCGGTCCGGTGTTTTCACGGAGGTGCTGCCGGAGTTCATTCAACAGGCTGGCGGGAATGTGCACCGTTCGCTCTCCGGCCTCGGTCTTGGGTGGGCCCACCTGATAGCCACCGGCAACCTTGATGACGCCTCGTTCAACGCGGATCGTCCCGGCGCGCAGGTCCACGTCCCCGCGCCGTAGCTCGGCTAGTTCGCCATAGCGAAGCCCACACCAGCCGCCGATCAGGACCGCCATCCGCAGATGAACGGGCATGGCGTCGGCCAGGGTTTCGAGCTCCATCATCGATAGTGGCTGAATCCTGCGAGCGGTCTTCGTGCGTATGCGCGTCCGACGCGGAAGGACCACGGGGTTGATCGCCAATAGGTCGAGTTCCACCGCAGCGTTCATGGCAGTGTGCAGGAATTGGAAGGCCTTGGACCGAGCGCGGGGCTTCTCCGGGTCCAGAGCTTCCCACCAGCGCTTGACGCGTGCCTTGTTGAGGTCCCGCAACGGCACCTCGTCCAAACTGGGTGCGACGTGGTTACGCAATAGCGAATCATAATCGCGACGCGTGGTGGGACGTAGCTCGACAGTGGGCAACCAGTCGCGGATGAACGCTGTCACTGTGATCGACTCCGCTTCGCGCTCGGCCTCGACGGCGGCTGCGGCGTCGAGTCTGGCTTGCTCCCGGTACGGAGGCGGGGCCCATGCGTCTCGTTCGATGAGTGTGCGCTCACCTACCAGCCAGCCCTCGGCGTCCATCTTGCTGGCAAAGGTCGTGTGCGCCGGGTGTCGTCGACCGTCGGGGCCGATATAGCTCGCCTGGTACTTCTTTGAAGGAAGCCTGCGTATGCTTCCGAAACCTCGCCTGGCGGCCACGTTCCCTCCAGTTTCGTGCATCTATCGTGCAACATCTAAGTACATTCTAGTCCCAACGAGGCTCCACTAGTGCACGTTGAGGGATGGATTTTCGCCCGTAACCCGTAGTCAACGCCCGTTCACAAGGGGTTTCTCCCTAGCAGAAGGGACCCTGAAGAAGGATTCAAGTCCCTTCTTCGGCACTCAACCCGGTACACGGCGCGCCCGGTTTGTCACGGGAGAAGTATCGGGGTCGGGGATCTGACCGGGGCGGGCGCACAATGGGAAGGGCCACATCACCATGTGGAGGAGGTCTGGACATGCCATCGCTGCGCCAACGCAACACCCCGCCGATTCCACTGCCGCGCTCATTGCAGGGTGTGGCCGCCGTGGCGCTGCTCATCGTGATCGCCTACGCAGCTGGCTGGGTACTCGTCAAGGTGTTCGGGTCCGTCTCGCTGGTGCTCATCCCCGTCATTGTGGGTGTACTGCTCGCTGCCCTGCTGATGCCCGCGCAACTGTTGTTCAACCACAGACTTCGTTTTCCGCGGCACCTGGCTTCGGCAGTCACCGTCGTGGGTCTTGTCGCAGTGATAGGTGGAATCATCTTCTACGCGGGGCGCTCGATCGCCGGGGGCGTCAACAATGTCGGTGAGAGCCTGCAGAAGATCCTGGACAAGGCGGAGCAGTGGCTCGCGGACGGCCCCTTCGGTATCAACCAGCAGCAACTGGCGGACCTGTTCTCGGAGGGTCGGGACTGGCTGACAGCGCACACATCGTCGCTGTCATCGGGGGCGCTCAACGCCACGACGAGCGCCGGCGTGGCCATCGTCGGCGTGGTACTGGCGCTGATCGTCGCGTTCTTCCTGCTTGCCGAGGGAGACCGCATCCTTTCGTGGATGCTCATGGTGTTCCAGGATCCAACGCGGACCAAGGTGCGCGAAACCATCCGCCGGTCCTGGGTGACCCTCGGCAGCTGGGCTCGCACGCAGGTGATCGTCTCCGCCATTGATGCCATGGGTATCGGCATCGGCGCTGCGATCCTGGGGCTGCCCTTCGTTGTGCCGATGGTCGTGGTCACGTTCCTGTTGTGCTTCATCCCCCTGGTCGGCGCCACTCTCGCTGGCGTCATGTTTGTTCTGGTGGCACTGCTGTTCAAGGGGCTGATCGCGGCGGTCATCATGCTGGCTGTCGTCGTTGCGGTGGTGCACCTCGAGGGCAATGTGATGCAGCCGTTGCTCATGGGAAAGGCAGTGAACCTTCACCCGCTCGTCGTTCTGCTGGGTGTGGCCACGGGCACCTACCTCCTGGGATTGACCGGGGCCCTGCTCACGGTGCCCTTCATGGCGGCAATCAACGTGGGGTACAAGTACTGGGTGGGACGCGACCCCTTCCCGGGGCTCGATGCGGGTGGCTCAGCGCTGTCCGGCTCCCCCCGCAAGCTCGCACCGCATCGGAAGACGTCGAAGTTGCCCAAACGGCTGGGGGCGGTGACCCCCCGCTGGATCCAGCACGACCGGATGGTGATGAAGTCGACACCCAGCGAGGTGGAGGAGGAGGCCGACGACGGATCGGCCTGAGCTGGGGCGTCGGAATCGGCCGAATGCCACTCCCGCGACCGTGATGGCGGTTGCCGCGGACACACCTGGACCGGGCACAATGGGTGGTCGACCCGTTCCCCGAGGAGACTTCACGCATGCCGACGACGCGCCAACCCAAGACCACCCCCACGCTTCCCCTGCCCAAACCTTTCCGGGTGGTGGCGGCTGTCGCGCTGCTGATCGTGCTGGTCTATGCCGCTGGGTGGGTGCTCAGCCAGGTGGGATCCATGGTGTCGCAGGTACTCATCCCCATCGTGGTCGGGGTGCTGCTCGCCGCTTTGTTGATGCCCGCCCAACTCCTGTTGAACCGCCGGTGGCGATTCCCGCGGCACGTGGCTGCAGCGGTGGTCGTGGTGGGTCTCGTCGCCCTGATCGGGGGCATCATCTACTTTGCCGGCCGGTCAATCGCCAAAGGCGTCGACGATTTGCGGCAGAGCTTGGGTGATGTCCTGGACGGAGCAGAGAACTGGCTCGCGAACGGTCCGCTGGGGATCGACCACGAGCAGCTGCAGAATCTCTTCTCCCAGGGTCGGGAGTGGCTGTCCGCCAATACATCATCCCTGTCCTCGGGGGCACTCAACGCCACCGGTAGTGTCGGCACGGTGCTGGTGGGCGCTTTCCTCGCCCTGATCGTGGCCCTGTTCGTCCTGGCAGAGGGGGACCGGCTCTCCTCGTTCATGCTGATGGCATTCCAGGACCCGACGCGCACGAAGGTCCGCGAGACCATCCGTCGGGGCTGGGTGACGCTCGGCAGCTGGGCCAGGACCCAGGTCGTGGTCTCCGCCGCCGACGCCGCCGGCATCAGCATTGGTGCCTGGGCGTTGCAGCTGCCCTTCGTCATCCCGATGATCGTCATCACGTTCCTCTTGTGCTTCATCCCCCTGTTCGGGGCCTTCCTCTCGGGGGCTATGTTCGTACTCGTCGCGCTGCTGTTCGGAGGACCGGTCGCGGCGCTCATCATGGTTGCCGTCGTCATCGCCGTGCAGCAGCTGGAGAGCAACGCCCTGCAGCCGCTCCTCATGGGTAAGGCGGTGAACCTGCATCCCCTCGTGGTGCTGCTGGGCGTCACCACCGGTACGTACCTGCTGGGGCTGACCGGCGCGCTTCTGACCGTGCCGATCCTGGCCGCCGCCAACGCGGGCTACAAGTACTGGGTGGGTCGCGACCCGTTCCCGGGGCTGGACGTGGGCGGGTCCGCACTGGCCGGGTCACCGCGCCAGCTGGCGCCCGCGCGGAAGTCATCGAAGTTGCCGAAGGAGATCGGTTCGGTGACACCGCAGTGGATCGAGCGCGACCGGAGGGCCGAGGCCAACGCGCCCAGCGAACTCGACGCCAACGCTGACGACTGACGCTCGTCGCCGCGGGGGCGTGCCGCCATCCTGAGTGTTGACGAGTGCACTGTTACCCACGGGGCGATGTCTGGGTGACACCAGGGCGGAGAACAATGTGGAGTCTCATCCCAGCCGAGGAGACTTCCATGCCATCCATGCCTCAACCCAGTGTCCCGACGTTCCCGTTGCCCCGCCCTGTCCGAGTGGTGGCAGCCACCGCACTTGTCATCGTGCTCGTCTACGCAGCAGGCTGGGTGCTGACGCGGGTCGGCGCCATGGTCTCCGCAGTCCTCATCCCCATCATTGTCGGTGTCCTGCTCGCAGCCCTGTTGATGCCGGCGCAGGTCCTGATGAATCACAGGTTGCGCTTCCCGAGGCATGTGGCGGCTGCCGTCGCGGTAGTCGGGCTCATGGCGATGATCAGCGGCACCATCTACTTCGCCGGACGTTCGATCGCGAGCGGCGTCGACGACGTTCGTACGAGTATCAAGACGGTTCTGGGCAGGTCGGAGGACTGGTTGGCCGATGGCCCGATGGGCATCGATCAGGAGCAGCTGCAGAACCTGTTCTCCGAGCTCGAGGGGTGGCTCACCAAGCACACGTCGTCAGTGACCTCCGGTGCGCTGAGCGCAACCACGAGCGCCGGCACGGTCCTGGTCGGCCTCGTTCTCGCCCTGATCGTGGCCTTTTTCCTTCTCGCTGAAGGGGACCGCATCTCCTCGTTCCTGCTCATGGTGTTCGATGAGCCGGAGCGCACCAAGGTTCGAGAAGCCGCCCGACGCGCGTGGGTCACTCTCGGCAGCTGGGCGCGAACACAGGTGGTCGTGTCTGCGGCCGACGCCATCGGGATCGGCCTCGGTGCCTGGGCACTGCAGCTGCCGTTCATCATCCCGATGGTCATCATCAGCTTCCTGTTGTGCTTCATTCCGTTGTTCGGCGCGTTCCTCGCCGGTGCGATGTTCACGCTCGTGGCGCTGCTGTTCCAGGGGCCCGTCGCTGCCCTCATCATGCTTGCCGTCGTCATTGTCGTAATGCAACTGGAGGGCAATGTGATGCAACCGCTGCTGATGGGCAAGGCTGTGAACCTCCATCCCCTGGTGGTCCTGCTGGGTGTCACCACGGGGACCTACCTGCTCGGGCTGACGGGCGCACTGTTGGCCGTGCCAGTCCTGGCGGCGGGCAATGCGGGGTACAAGTACTGGGTGGGCAGGGACCCGTTCCCTGGGCTGTCAGCCGGCGGCTCTTCACTCTCAGGGTCTCCGCGGAAGCTGGCCCCCCAGGGCGACGGACTGGACATGCCGAAGGAAGTGGGCTCCGTCACGCCCGACTGGATCGAGCACGACCGAGAGGTGACCGACAGCACCCCGAGCAAGCAAGAGGAGGAGAAGACGGAGGAGGACTGAGCCAATGGGGTTGCGGTTCAGTCGGACGCGTCGCTCCAGCGCTGTCCGACTGCCGTGGCCGCCAGTGATCCACCGGACAGCGATGCCAGAGCCGCCGCCAGCCCCGCCTCTTGGCCCTCGGGCACGGCAACGCTGATCGTAGCCACGTCGGTCCAGTCGACACCCTCCACCGATACTGCGATGCCGCTGCTCAGGACCAGCCCACGGAGCTGCGCCTCCATGGCGCCGGCGTCGGCCACCGGGACCTCGATCTGCAGCAGTCGCGTCAGGATCACATCCCGGGTGCCGACGTCCGCCACCGCTCGCGCCACGGCATCGGAGTAGGCCCGAACGAGGCCACCGGCCCCCAGTTTGATGCCACCGAAATACCGTGTGACGACGGCGACGACGTCACTGAGACCGTTGTGTTGCAGGACGTTCAGCATCGGCACCCCTGCCGTGCCGGCGGGCTCCCCGTCGTCGGAGGACCGGGCAGTCCTGCTGTCCGGTCCGAGGATGAAGGCGCTGCAGTGGTGGCCTGCGTCGAAATGGGTGCGGCGTCGCTCGTCGACGACGGCCCGGGCATCCTCCTCGGAGGTGACGCGGCGCAGCCGGGTCAGGAAGCGGGACCGCCTGACCTCGAGTTCCACGTCGATGCCGCCTCGCTCGCGGGCGGCGATGGTGGTGTAGCGGATGCGCCCCTTGGGGACCGCGTCAGACCCCCAGCTCACGGCGGAGCTTGGCCACGTGGCCCGTCGCCTTCACGTTGTACTGCGCAACCCGCACGGTCCCGACGCCCGCATCGTCCACATCGATCACGAAGGTGGAGCGAAGCACTCCCTCAATCTCCTTGCCGTACAGCTTCTTCATGCCGTAGGCGCCATAGGTGTTCATTACCTTCCGGTCCTCGTCCGAGAGCAGCGGCACGCTGAGGTCGGACTTCTCTTTGAACCGTGACAGGCGCTCCACCGAGTCCGGGGAGGCACCGAGCACGTTGTAGCCGGCCTCGGTGAAGTGGTCGTTGGCCGCTGTGAAGTCCACCGCTTGGGTCGTGCAGCCCGGCGTCATCGCGGCGGGGTAGAAGTAGAGGATGACCGAGGAGCCGGCAAAGTCCGTCAGTGAGACGTCGTTGCCGTCCGAATCGGGAAGGGTGAACCCGGGGGCTGTGGATCCTTGGGTCAAGCGAGCAGTCATGACGCCATCCTAGGGCTAGGCTTGCGAAGGAACAGACTGAAGGAGTTTCCATGGCCAAGGACAAGGCACGCAGTGTCTCCGAGATCCGTGCGGATCTCGCTCGCAACCGTGCCCGCGTGGCGGATTCAGTGGGTGAGTTCGTCGACGAGGTGAATCCCAGGAATGTCGCCAAGCGGGGCGTGGAGGATGCCAAGAGTTTCGTTGCCACGGAGTTCGAGTCCGTGAAGTCGCAGGTGAAGGACGAGCACGGGTGGCGCACCGACAGGCTCATGATCATCGGTGGTGCAGTACTGGGGGTCGTGGTGTTCGCCATCACCCTGTCATCGATCTCGCATGCTCGTCAGAGGACCCTCGGGGACAAGGCACGCAAGGCCATCATGGCCATTGGTGAGTGAGTTGAGCGGCTGATCTGCAGCCCGGTTGACCTGCAGTGCGATGCTCTGCATCAGGTCGATCGGCGGTGCAGGGTCGTCGCCTCCTCGCGTTCGACGGTGGCGCTTTTCAGCGCAATGGGAGGCTGGGGGTGGCGCTACCGGCGATGTCCGATGCGACGTCAGTCAACGAGCGACGCGACGTCCGGGCCGATTCCCTGAGAATCGAGAACGCTGCTCTCATATCGACGTTCCCGCGCTCCGCGATCATGCCCTTGGCCTGTTCGATGATGACGCGGCTGCTGAGGGCGTGTTGCAGTTGTTCGGCCAGGATCTCCTGCTCACGCATCGCCCGGTGGCTGAGGATGCCAATGGTGGCCATGTCGGTCAGCACACGTCCCAGTTGCAACTCGTTGACGGTCAAGGGCTCGGAGGCGGCGGAGAAGAGGTTGAGGGCCCCGATGACATGGTCCCGCAGACGCATGGGAAACGAGTGGGCGGCGACGATGCCCTGTGAGGTGGCCAGTTCCACGAACTCTTTCCACTCCGGACGCTCGTTCGCCAAGTCAGGGACGCTCACCTCACGACCCGTGGCGAATGCTTCGAGGCAGGGTCCCTGCTTGGTGAGGAGTTCGAGCAACTCCAACGTCCGGGTCTCCTCGCTGGAGGCCGCGATCACGCGCAGTGCATTCTGCTGGTTGCCGAGAAGTATGCCGGCGGACTTCATGTCGAGCAGGTCCACGGACGCGTGCACCAGTCGGTCGGCCAGGTCGATGACGTCAAAACCCGAGACCAGGGTATCGGTCAAGAACACCAAACTCTCGAAGAGACGTTTGTCCTGATCTCTTTCCAACCGATCTCTATCCACCCGATCGCTGTCCACCGCAATCACTTCCTTAGTCTCCGTGGCCTGTAGTGGGATGGCATCGTCGGGTACTTGGATCATGACCATCCCCGCTGCCTCGTGTGACGATGTGGCCCCCAGTCAATGGTAAGTCTTCGCAGCTCGGCACCGCCACGCACCACGCTCCGGGGGCGAATCATGGGTGTCGCACGGCCGGGTGCTCAATGATCGCTCGGGGATGGTCTCTTGTGCAGTGGCCTCAGGGTGGCTAATATCACTCGTGGTGGTTCATGCTGTAACGGCGAGAATCGCAAAGGATGCCCCAGACCCCGGTGTCACGCAGTTGTACCGGGGAGTCGCGGCGATCGCCACCCCTCCCAAGAGAGGACATGAGGTGGCCCCCGACCGTTTGCGGAGAGTCCTGCCACTACCCTGCGAGGCGTTTGCCAGTCGGCACGCCTGCCCAGGCCCGTCGGTGACTCCGGGCACTTCCAGAGACTTCTTCGCCACATTGGTGTTTGCTGGCCCGGGCACGTGACCTTGGGGGAGGTTGCGTCGCCAAGGCGTACGCATGTTTGGTGAACACGCTGGCGAAGAAGAACTGGCCTTCGCCCCCTCGGGGGTGAAGGCCAGTTGTTGCTGTGGCGCGCTCCTCGGGGCGCGGCCGGCCACCGGGGGCCCAACTGAACAACAGTGGGGAAAGCGTCTGGCCCCCACTCCGTCAGGAGCAGGGGCCAGACGTCATGCCTTCGTGTACACCGCCAGGGACTCGAACCCTGAACCCATTGATTAAGAGTCAATTGCTCTACCACTTGAGCTAGCGGTGCTTACCGTTCAACACTACTGGGGGTGAACCCAGATGTTCAAACAGAGGCGGTGTGGGGTGAGTAACGGGACTTGAACCCGCGACCCCCTGGACCACAACCAGGTGCTCTACCAGCTGAGCTATACCCACCACGTCACCACTCTGCAACGCTGACCGGGATCAGCGCGTGAGCAACGATAGCGCATGCCCGCCAGTTCGTCGAAATCGGTTCTCGCACCGGATTCCGTCACGGTGGTGAGCGCACATCAGGGGTCCCGGGGGCGGACGGATTGTGCTCCGGGCGGTGAGTCCTGAGCTCTGCGATGTCGCGCGTGCACTCGTCGATGACCCATGCCATGAAGTCCTCCCGGTCCGCACTCCGGAGTCTTTCCTCCTGGAGGTTGGAGGAACATCCAACGACGATCGCACGGTGGTGGAGTCCGCGGAAGAAGCTGCGACGGGGTCCCTGTTCACGAAAGCGGGCGGTGCGGCGGGTCAGGGGGATGAACTCACCCACCGCCTCGCACACGGTCCTGCCGTTGAGGTAGATGATGTCCAGTGCTGGATTCGTGAGTTGCTCGGCGACCAAGGGGCGGCCCGCTGCCAGCAGGTGTGCTCGTGCCGCGGCATCCAACCCTCCCCACAGTGGCCGGGTGGCCCAGGGGACGAGGTCCAGGTGGCACGCGGAGCCGTCGAAGTAGCTGGCGCCGCTGACGGCGTGGACGAGCGCCTCCATCGGGGCGAACCACTCCATGTAGGGATTGGCCTCGAAGTAGTCGAGGCTCCTTCGCCGCATGCGCTGGAGCATGGAGTCGGTCGCATCAGTCATCAAGTCGATGCCCAGGGAGGACAGGGTCTCGAAACGGCGGTGCGCTCCGGTCAGTTCATCTCCTGCCCGTGAAAGGAACTCGCGGATGCTGGGATTGATGCCCACCGAGGCCACACGTGCATCGGGCTGCCGTCCGCGAAGCAGGACCGGGGTGGAGCCGGGAAGAATGCACGGGAGCCCGCGACCGGCCTGACCGGCCGCGGCCGTGACGTCCACGATCAGATTTGTTCGGTGAGGCCCGTCAGGGCGCCGCGGTGCTTGGCGGCGATTGCGCGTGCTTCCGCAGACGTGGGGCCGGGTGGGGCCACGAACAGGGCCTCGCGGTAGTAGCGAAGCTCCTCAATGGACTCCTGGATGTCGGCGAGGGCGCGGTGGTTACCGCCCTTGGCCGGCGCCTGGTAGAACGTTTTGGGGTACCAGCGGCGCGCCAGTTCCTTGATGGAGGAGACGTCCAGGTTGCGGTAGTGCACCCAGGACTCCAGCTCCGCCATGTCGCGGGCCAGGAACGCCCTGTCTGTGCCGATGGTGTTGCCAGCCAGCGGAGCCTTGCGTTGTGCCGGGACGAACTCCTTCACGTGCGACAGGATCCGCTGCGTCGCCTCTGCCATGGAAACACCCTCGGCCAACTTTTCCAGCAGACCGGACGTGGTGTGCATCTCGCGGACGAAGTCACCCATCTGTTCCAACTGCTCATCAGAGGGTTTGATGATGACGTCGACACCCTCGCTCAGCACGTTCAGTTCACCGTCTGTGACCAGTACGGCCACCTCGATGAGCGCATCCTTCTCCAGGTCCAGGCCCGTCATTTCGCAATCGATCCACACCAGTTTGTCATTCACGCGCCCCACACTACGACCCTGATCTGACAGGCCCGAATGCAGTTGTGCCCGGATCTTCACTAGAATCAGTGAGTAGAGCCCCAGTAGCTCAGCGGATAGAGCAACAGCCTTCTAATCTGTCGCGCGCAGGTTCGAGTCCTGCCTGGGGCGCTCGTGATGTGACGGAGTGTGGCCGTCGGGGATCGGTGCCAGGCGCCGCGCCCCGCTCGGCCACATTCATCTGCAGCTCTCGGCACGTCCCCCAGCCACCCGGGCATCGCAACCCTTGTCAGCGGAGTGGGTGCGTTCTACCGTGATCCTGCCGGGGCAACGCTTGCCCCGCGAGCTGGTGAGAGGCACGGCCATGACCGATCCGATTTCCAACAACCCGCAGTTCTACACCGTGCTGTTTGAGAACGACCGCGTGCGCGTCCTCGAATACACCGACGAACCGGGCGATGCCACATTGCCGCACAACCACCCCGACAGCGTGATGGTCACGCTCAGTGGGTTCACCCGTGTGCTCCGCTCCGGGGGACGTGAGATGAACGTCGAGCTTCCGGCGTTCCAGGCGCGTTGGTTGGACGCGCAGGAGCATTCGGGAGAGAACACCGGCTCCACACCGACGCACACCATCTTCGTGGAGTTGAAGGAGCCGACGAGGTCACCGGGTGTCTCGCCCGGGCGGATGGGGCCCAGCGACGCGTGAGGGTCGCTCTGGTGAGATCTACGCGTGTCGGGGACCCGTGAGCTCCCAGTTCGCCAGTGAGAGGAAGTCGAAGGTGCCGCGCTCGGGGCGCACCGTCACGGACACCAGGTGCAGGGTGTCCACTCGCAGGGTGCCGAGCGGTCCATGACCGGCCAGGCGGTCCGCGACCAGCCCACGGGGGACAGGCCCCGTGGCATAACCCAGGCTCAGGTGCGGACCGGCGGGGGCAGCGGGTGGGGAGGTGCCCCACGCCTGCGTCACGCTGCTGCGGCAGGCCTCAACCATTGCATCCCACTCCTGTGACGGCGTGGCCCAGCTCTCCACGGCCACCTCGCCCGCACGGGCCGGCCCCAGTTCCAGGGAGAAGGCCGCAATGTCTGCGCAGGCAGAGTCCAGGACAGCGCCCAGACGGCTGAAATCGGCCTGCGTCACCTCGTCGTCGAACTGGGCGAGCCGCTGGAGCGTGCAGTGCAGGTAGGGCACCGGCATCAACGGAAGGTGCTCGACGCCGGTGAGGGCGTCGCGCGCGGATTCATACCGCTCGGCCTCATCGTCGGTGGGCAGTACATAGAGGTGCAGGGCGCCCTCCGGCTTGCGCCACGGTTCCATGCGCGCGAAGAAGTTCTCCATCGGTGTTCCTCTGTCCCGGGTGGCGCGTCGGGGCCGCCCCAGGGCGAGCCTATGCCCCCCGGGGAACCCTCCGATGCTTGCATGCCTCGGCCGGTACGCTTGCTCGCATCATGACTACCCCGCAGCTCCTCGACCGGCAACGGCGGCTGTCCGGCCTCCCACCCACAGCCCATCCGCGGCCCTGGTGGGAGCGGATGCTGCGCAGCCCGCTGTTCTGGCTGACCGTCGTCCTGCTCCCGTTCTACGCGTACTGTCTGCTCGCCCAGTACTGGATGCTGCACCCCGACCGCGAGTACCCCGACGGCACGGTGGCGCTCGGCCTCAACAACGAGGCCCTGCGGCAGAGTGCTTTCTGGGCGATGTGGACGGCGTTCGCCTACGTCCTGCTGTTCGTCTGGCTCGATCGGTTCCGCGCCCAACGGCCACTGGTGTGGTTGCTTGCGTTCCTGTGGGGGGCGGCCGCCTCGACATGGATCTCCATCCACGTGAACTCGTGGGCCGGTGAGGCCATGAACACCACCAGCGCCAATGCCGACACGGGCACACGTGCCGCCATCTTCATCGCGCCGTTCGCGGAGGAGGCCAGCAAGGCCTCCGTGCTGTTCCTGCTGGTGATCCTCTTCCGCGCGCGGATCGTCTCTCGGCTGTCGATCGTGACCCTGGCGGGGCTCTCGGCGGTGGGCTTCGCGTTCGTCGAGAACATCATCTACTACGCCCGCGCCTTCGTGTACGCCACCAACACCATCGAGATAGCCGACCCGCAGGCAGAGGTGCTCGACCTGGTCATGCTGCGCGGCGTCTACACCTCATTCGGCCACCCCGTGTTCACGATGATGACCGCACTGGGCCTGGCGATCGCGCTCGGCGCGCGCAGCAAGACCGTGCGCGTGGTGGCCCCACTGGCAGGCTTCGTCCTCGCTGCCGGCGGGCACATGCTCTTCAACGGCGTGGCGTCCTCAGGTGGGGCTGGCGACCTCCGACCGCAATGGTTCATGGCTCTGGGACTCGTGGCCATGCTCATCATCATGCTGACGCTGAGCGTCGTGGCCCAGGCACAGCTGATCCGGCGCCGTCTGGGCGACTACCGCCGCGTCGGGTGGCTCACCGACCGCGACGCCGTCGTCTTCTCATCACCGTTCAAACGCATGAAACTCCACCTGGCCGCGATGCTGCGGGGCCCGCGCAAGGTGTGGTGGCCCACCGCCAGGTTCATGCGCCGCATCACCGAACTCGCCTACGTTCGCGAGGGCATGACCCGTGGCACCATCGGTGTCGGCGGGGACGACCGCGCTCGGGAGATCCTCTACGAACTGGAGGAATTGCGCCCGAGGGCACTCACCGACACCAGAGGTCTGAAGCTCTTCCCGCCACGCAAACGCAAACCACTGGCGTCGGCTCCGCCGCCCCAGTCGCCAGGCCCGGCGGGCCTCGGCGGGAACTGGCCTGCCCCATGACAGCAACACCTCAGCAGCCACTGGCGACGGCGCTTGAACACCTTGACGAAGTCCTCCCGGATGCTCAGTACCCGCTCCCTCTTGATGAGGCGGACGGCATGCGCCGGCTGGCCGTCTCGGTGGCCAACCAGGTGCGGGACCATCTGCTGCCCCGTGCTCTGCGCCTGGACGCACCGCTGCTGGTGGTGGTGGGCGGTTCCACGGGTGCGGGCAAGTCCACGCTCGTCAACAGCCTGCTGCGCGCCAGGCTGACGAAGCCGGGGGTGCTGCGGCCGACCACCACTTCCCCGGTGCTGGTGGCCCACCCTGACGACCTCGCATGGTTCGACTCCGGCAAGGTCCTTCCGAACTTGGTGCGCAGTTCCACCCCGGTGCACGACTCCCGGGCGCTGCACGTGGTGGCGCACGACACCCTCCCGCCGGGCCTGGCGTTGTTGGACGCCCCGGACATCGACTCCATCGACGACGCCAACCGCAAGCTGTCCCGGCAACTGCTCGCAGCCGCCGACCTGTGGGTGTTCGTCACCTCAGCAGCCCGCTACGCCGACGCCGTGGGATGGGAGTTGCTGGAACAGGCCGCAGCCCGCGACACCGTCATCTCCGTCATCCTGAACCGGTGCCCGGCCGACGCCGTCGACGACCTCCGCTCCCACCTGTCGGAGATGCTCAGCCGCCGCGGACTCCCGGCAGCCCGCCTCTTCGCCATCGCGGAGCGGGAACTGGGTGATGACGGCATGCTGCCACTCGCCGACGTGGCCCCCATCCGTTCCTGGCTCGCCGGTCTGGCCGCCCAGTCGGAGGCGCGCACCGACGTGGCACTCCAGACGCTCGCCGGGGCCGTGCGGGGGCTGGACGGTCAACTCCGTGAACTTGCCGACGGTGTGCGCCGGCAGGGCGACGCGGTCGACGAACTGGCCCGGCAGGCCGCCAACCAGTTCCGTCTGGCTGCGGACGAGGTGGCGTTGGCCACCAGCGACGGCACCATGCTGCGCGGTGAGGTGTTGAGCCGGTGGCAGGACTTCGTCGGCACCGGCGAATTCATGCGCAGCGTGGAGGAGCAGATCTCGCGGGTGCGCGACCGGATCACCGGCTGGTTCACAGGCCACCAGGAGGCGGAAGGCGTCCGCGGTGCCATCAACGACGGCCTCGCAGCCCTCGTGGTGGAGCACGGGCAGTCGGCGTGCGAGTCGGCCGTCAACCAGTGGGCCATGACGTCCTGGGGACGCAGGATCATCGAGGCCAACCCTAGACTCGTTCGGACAACGGTGGATTTCGAGGGCGACGCCACCCGCGCGGTGCGCGACTGGCAGTCTGACGTGCTGCGCCTCGTGGAGGAGCAGGGGCGCGGCAAACGTACCAAGGCGCGTGTCCTCGCGCTGGGCACCAATGCGGTGGGTGCGGCGCTCATCATCGTGGTCTTCGCGACCACGGGTGGCCTCACCACCGCAGAGGTGGGCATCGCCGGCGGCACCTCACTGCTGGCCCAGCGCCTGCTGGAGGGAGTGTTCGGGGAGGATGCCGTGCGGCGCCTGGCGCAGCGGGCCAAGGGGGACCTCGACGCCCGCGTCCAGGCATTGTTCGCCACGCAACTCACCCGGTTCCTGCACATCACGGAGCAGTTGGAGGTCGACACATCCACGGCAGAGCGGCTCGACTCGGTGGCCGATGAACTGCGGAAGGCGGGCGGCGACGCGTTCGACGACCTGACCCGCCCCGAGGGTTTCTGACATGCGGCCACTGGCGGAGCGTCTGGCGCTCGTGGAGCACCTGCTGGAGCAGGCGGCTGGTCGGCTGCCCGAGGAGGTTGAGGCGCGTGCCCGACGGGTGCTGGAGCGCGCCGGGCAGCGCATGTCCTTCGGGTCCCAGACGGTCATCGCTCTGGCGGGGGCCACAGGCTCCGGCAAGTCCTCCCTGTTCAACGCACTGGCCGGGCAGAACCTGTCAGAGGTGGCGGCACGACGCCCCACCACATCCCAGACCCGCGCTGTCTCCTTCGCGCCCAGCGACGTGGCACTGCTCGACTGGTTGGGCATCCAGCGCCGCAACGAAGTACCCCCACCATTCGCCGGGTTCCGCGACGTGGTGCTGCTGGACCTGCCCGATCACGACTCCACCGAGGCCGCCCACCGGCAGGAGGTGGACAAGATGGTGCCCGTGGTGGACCAGTTCATCTGGGTGTTGGACCCCCAGAAGTACGCGGACGCGGCGGTGCACGAGCGCTACCTTCGGCCTCTTGCACGGCACCGCGACGTCATCACCGTCGTGCTGAACCAGGTGGACCGGCTCACCCCTGAGGAACTGAAATCCTGCCTCGCAGACCTGCGACGACTCCTCGACGACGACGGCCTCACCGGCGTCACCCTGCTCGCCACCAGCGCCCGGCGCGGCGACGGCGTGGACGACCTGCGTCGACGGCTGGGGGCCCTCGCGACCGCCAAGACTGCGACAGCTGCCCGCCTGTCCGCGGATGTGGATGTGCTGGCCACCGAACTTGCGGATGCGGTCTCCGGACCGTCGGTG
>JBBSRQ010000062.1:0-15609 GCA_038242845.1 Propionibacteriales bacterium
ACGGTGACCAGTCCGCCGCTGGCGGCTGGAGGTGTGGCGGGCCAGGCGATCAGCCGCGCCTCGGCGTGGTGCTGCGCGTCGGGAAGGGCCGTGAGGACCCCCTGCACCTGCGTGTCAAGGACGCGTGTGAACAGGGTCGGCGTCCCGGCCGAGGCGATCTGGGAGGCGATGGCAGCCACCTGCGCCACGGACTTCGGTTCGCACAGCACCGCCTCGGGGTAGCCGCGCCTCACCGCCCGATCGAGGTCGAGGGAGACATCGTCGAACTCGGCCCCGGGACTCCACGACGGGGGGTCATCAGCCACGGTGGGTGACCTGGACGAGCGGGAGTGTGAAGGCCCCGGACTGGATCCCCTTGAGGTCCAGCGCCGCGAACCGGAAACCTGCGTCGGTGACAACGGAGTGCACAGCCTCATGCAACTCCGCAGCCCTGGCTATCTCCGCGGTGGGTACCTCGACCCGTGCGACGTCCCCGTGGTGGCGGACCCGGCAGTCGGTGAAGCCCAGCCGTCGCATGCCGGCCTCCGCCTGGTCGACCTGCCGTAGTTTTTCCGGCGTGACCTCCTGGAAGTGCGGGATGCGGGATGCCAGGCAGGGGGCGGCAGGTTTGTCAAAGACGCTCAGGCCGAAGTGGTTCGCCACCTCCCGGACCATCAGCTTGGTCATGCCTGCGGCAGCCATGGGTCGCAACACGCGGTGCTCGGTCGCGGCGCGTGACCCCGGGCGGTCGGGCCTCACAGCGTCGTCGGCGTTCTCGCCGTAGGCGACCGCTGCAAGCCCCAACTCCTCGACGAGTTCGTCGGAGATCCTGGCGAACAGTTCGTCCTTGCAGTGGAAGCACCGGTCGGGCCCGTTCGCGCGGTAGGCGGGGTTGTCACCCTCGTGCGTGGCAATCTCCACCACGGCCACACCGATCGAAGCGGCCGTTGCATGCGCCGCCTCCCGCTCATCGGTGGCAAGGCTCGGGGAGACGCCCATGATCGCCACCACGCCATCGATTCCGAGTTCGGCGACCGCGAGCGCGAGCAGCGTCGCAGAATCCACACCCCCGGAGTATGCGACCCCAAGGGGCGCGTGGCCGTGCAGCATCCGACGCACCTCCGCTGCCCTGATTGCTGCCGCGCCGCCGTCGAAGGCGGGCTCCACCAGAGAGTTCGCGCTCATGCGTCCCGCCATGATGGCTCCTTTGTCTGAGAAAACACTGATGTGTCTGAAAAAACACTGTGCGTTCCATGGTCGACGCTGGACGCCGCGAAACAGGAACAGTTGCCGTCACTTGCCTGGTGAGCCTAGCGTGGCGCCATGGTGGATGATCCGGGAACGAAGGCTGCCGTGACGATCTATGACGTCGCAGCGGTCGCTGGTGTGGCCCCCTCCACCGTCTCCCGCGCACTCGCCCGGCCGGGCCGGGTCAGCGCCGCCACGGCATCGAGGGTCCGCGCCGCCGCCCTCGAACTCGGCTACAGGAGGTCCTCCGCTGCCCCCGCCATCGTCAAGGTGCCCTCCAGACTCATCGCCATGGTCGTGGCGGACATCGGCAATCCCGTGTTCCAGGACGTCATCCGGGGAGCCGAGGCCGCCTGCGACGCCGCGGGCTACACAATGGTGCTCATCAATGGGCAGGAGAGCGCAGCACATGAACGCCACGCCGCCGAGCAGTTGCTCGGCGTCGTCGACGGCCTGATCCTCACCAGCCCCCGGCTGTCGGACTCCGGTGTCCGGGTGCTGGCCAAGCAGCGCCCCGTCATTGTGCTCAACCGGATCGTGCGCGGCCTCCCGAGCGTGCTCACCGACGCCTCCCGCGGTGCCCGCCGCGCCGTCGAGCACCTCGGACAGCTGGGGCACCGCAACATCACCTACCTGGGCGGACCCGAGTCGTCATGGACCGACGGCATCCGCTGGCGCAGCGTCGAGGAGTCGGGGCTGCAACTGGAGATCCGGACCCGGCGGGTGGGCCCCCACACCCCCACCCCCGGCGGCGGTGAGCGCGCGGCGCACCAGTGGGCTCAGAGCCCCACCTCCGGTGTGGTGGCCTTCAACGACCTGATGGCGATCGGGTTCATACGGGGGCTGCGAGCCCTGGGTGTGGAGGTGCCCCGCGACGTGAGCGTCGTCGGCTTCGACAACAGCCTCACGGGGGCGCTGACCACGCCGGGCCTCACGTCGGTGGCCTCGCCGCTGTCGCTCCAGGGTGGCACTGCCGTGCGCAACCTGCTCGCCATCATCGGCGGGGCGAAGTCGTCCCAGGAGCCCGTCCTGCTGCCCGTGAAATTGGTACCCAGGGCCTCCACGAGCAGGGTGCGGCGGGGAAAGCTGCCGCTCCTGTGAGAGGCAACCGGGGCTAGGACGTGGCGGGGGCCACCAGGGAGATCCGCTGCTTCACCACTGGGCTCCGTGGTCGTGGACGCCGTAGTGCCCGGAACCGGGACGCGCCTCGATGCCCGGCAGGCGATGACTGGTGACCTCGTGGCTCATGCTGCTCCCTGGATGACGGATGGGCGCCTCAGGCGTCGTGGAGCTCGTGGCCGGCCCGCTGTTCGAGCTTGTCCCGGGTGGACCACAGGCCAGCGGAGGGCGTGGAGATGTAGTAGACCTCCTCGCCGTCGTCCATGGTGTTCCACCCGTCCTTCATGACGGCAGGGTCGTAGCGTCGCAGCGCCTCGTCGAGGTCCATGTACTGATAGCCGACGGACTCGATCTCCTCCTTGCCCAGGTGTCCCGGGGCATACGTGATGGTGAAGCGTCCCTCGCTGGAGCCGTGCACCAGGTGCGCGGTGCCGTGGGGGATGTCCTGCATGTCCGCCTCACGGCTGTAGAGGTCGATGACCTCTGCCTGCGAGAGGTAGCCGTACTTGCGGATGAGGGCATCCACTTCGGGCTGTTCACCGAACCGCTCGACACCGGGCGCGATGACGAGCAGGTCGCCCCCATCGGCCAGGGCCATGCGCGTGCGGTAGACCGCCTTGTTCGCCACCCAGGTCGCCCGGAATTCGTCGGCCTGCATCACCGCGACAATCTTCTTGGCGGGCTCCTCGAAGATCGTGAAGTTCTGCGCACGGGAGGCGCGGGCAGCGTCGTAGTAGGTTTCCCGGTCGTCACCGATGTAGACGCCCGTGTGGGCGAGGTTGCCGTCGTCGTCGTAGTCCATGACCACCTGGAGGTAGACATCCGGCAGGTCTACCAGGATGTGATCCTCCGCGTAGTTGAAACAGGCGCGGACGGGGGTCAGCAGGTTCCCGAGGTTGTTCTCGATGCCGTAGACCGCCGAGGCCATGTGCGAGGAACCGAGCAGGCGCTTGCCCCCCAACCCGATGAAGTAGTTCTTGTTGTGGTTCGCGAAACCCAGCACCTCGTGCGGAACGACGTGGCCGATGTTGATGATGAGGTCCCACTGCTCGGTCACCAGCATTGTGTTGAGGTCAATGGGCATCTCCCAGTCGACGGCGCCGCCGGTGAGGTCGCGCACCACCTCTGCCGGGACCGTGCCGATGTTGGTGACACCACCCCGCCAGTCATGCGCGTGGATGCGCTCCTCCGGGATCGAGCCGAACATCCACGCGTTGTCCGCCGGGGTGTGGGGGACGTGCTGACCCAGCGTCGGGATCACATGGACCTCGGCACCCGCCCCCTCCAGCCGGTTGTAGAGGTACTCGGTCATCCATCCGACACCGGAGTGTGCACGGGTGAGGTCGGGCGGCAGCAGCAGCACGCGCCGCAGCTCCTTTATGCTGTAGCGCTGCTTCGCCTCCTCGATGAGGCGGTCGCACATCGACTCGATCTGTGGCCGGCCGATGAACCTGCCCTCTTCCTTGAACCATGTCATGGCCAAGACGGTAGTCTCTCGCGCCGCCGACGCCCGGGAAAAGGGGACATGATCCACCCAATTGTGTGGGTGTGAGCGTCCCGACGCTGGCAAGGCATGGCAACTTGGTTGCCGTCTCGCCATCGCACCGCGAGCATGGCTGTCATGGCTACTGCGGACTCCTCACCCATCCTGCACGTCCACCCCGACCGGCTCCTGCCCCCCGAGCCGGGGACCAGGGAGGTGGCGCGACGCCTCTACGACGCCGTCAAGGGGTTCCCCATCATCTCCCCGCACAGCCACGTGCCGCCGCAGTGGCTGACGGAGAACGAGGCATTCCCCGACCCCGCGAACCTGTTGTTGCAGCCGGACCACTACGTGCTGCGGTTGCTGCACGCCAACGGCGCCTCCCTCGGCGACCTCGGCCGTGGGCCCGAGGGTCCGGTGCAGCTCGACGAGGCGGCTGCGCGCAAGGCCTGGCGGATTCTCTGCGAGAACTACCACCTCTTCCGCGGCACCCCCGTGAAGTACTGGTTCGACACCACGTTCGCAGAGGTCTTCGGCATCACCGCCGCGCCCAGTGCCGCCACCTCGGACACCATCTACGACGAGATCGCCGACGCGCTGCGACGTCCTGAGTTCCGCCCCCGGGCGCTGTTCGACCGCTTCAACATCGAGATCATGGCAACAACCGACGACCCGGTGGATGACCTCTCCCCCCACCAGGCGCTCGCGGCGGACCCCACCTTCTCCGGAAGGGTCCTGCCGACCTTTCGTCCCGACCGCTACTTCGAGCTCGCCCGGAGTGACTGGCCGAGCCTGACCGCGCGGCTCGGCGAGGTCTCCGGCATCGACACCGGCTCCTACGCCGGCTTCATCAGCGCCCTGGAGAACCGTCGCCAGTACTTCAAGGACAACGGCGGTGTCTCCACCGACCACTCCCACATCGACGCCGGCACGGAACCTCTCGAGGACAGCGAGGCTGAGCGCATCTACGCAGCGGCACTGCGGGGCGGTGCAAGTGAGCAGGAGACGTTCGCCTTCCGCCGCCATATGATGAGCGAATCGGCCCGGATGGCCTGCGACGACGGGCTCGTCATGACGCTGCACCACGGGGTGCGGCGCAACCATGATCCCCAGAACTTTGAGCACTTCGGTGCCGACGCCGGATCCGACATCCCCGTGGCCGTGGAGTTCACCGACGCCCTGGCCCCCCTGCTGGGCCGCTACGGCAACCACCCCAATTTCCACCTCGTCGTGTTCACAATTGACGAGACGGTGTTCTCCCGCGAACTGGCGCCGCTCGCCGGCTACTACAGCTCGATGTATGTGGGAGTGCCCTGGTGGTTCATTGACTCGCCCGAGTCGATCCGCCGCTTCCGCGGGGCAGTGACCGAGACGGCCGGGTTCTACCGGACCTCCGGATTCATCGACGACACCCGCGCGTTCATGTCCATCCCCACCCGCCACGACATGGCCCGACGCCTCGACGCCTCCTACCTGGCGTCGCTGGTCGTCGAGCACAGGCTCTCCGAGGAGGAGGCGCTCGCGACGGCGCTCGACCTCGTCACCACCATCCCGAAGAAGGTTTTCAAACTGTGACGAATCGACTCGCCCGCCGCCCCGACCAGATGCTGGCGCCGGTGCGCATCATCCACCTGGGCCTCGGCAACTTCTTCCGGGCCCACCAGGCCTGGTACACGGCCAAGGCTCCCGACGGCGACCAGTGGGGCATCGCGGCCTTCACGGGCCGGCGCCCCGATGCTGCCCGCGCCCTTGCGCCGCAGGATGGGCTGTTCACCCTGGTGGTGCGCGGCAAGGACGGTGACACGCTCGAGGTGGTCGACTCCATCAGCAAGGTCCACACCGCCAGCGACCACGTCGCGCTGCTCGACTACTTCCGTGACGGTGACGTCAGCATCGTCACGCTCACCGTCACCGAGGCCGGGTACATGCGCCGCCACGACGGCGGCCTGGACCTCGACAACGCCGTGATCGCCGCCGACGTCACGGCCTTGCAGGGCGATCACACCGCCGCCGTCACATCGACGCCGGCCAAGCTCGTCGCCGGTCTCCTCGCACGGCAGGCCGCCGAGCGTGGCCCCATCACGATCCTGCCGTGTGACAACCTGCCCGGCAACGGCGCCGCCGTCGAGCGCATCGTCCGTCAGCTCGCCACCGTGGTCGACCCGGAACTGATCCCCTGGATCGACGACAACGTCGACTTCGCCACCTCAATGGTTGACAGGATCACGCCCGCCAGCACCGACGAGGACCGCGACACCGTCCGCGACGAACTCGGCGTCGAGGACGCATCACCGGTGCCCACCGAGCCGTTCAGCGAATGGGTCATCTCCGGCGACTTCCCCGCCGGTCGCCCCCGATGGGACGAGGCCGGCGTCACGATCGTTGATGACGTCGAGGTCTACGAGCAGCGAAAGTTGCTGCTCCTCAACGGCTCCCATTCCCTCCTGGCTTATGGGGCATCCATCCTGGGCCACGAAACCGTCTCCGATGCCATTGCCGACGACAGGTGTCGGGGGTGGGTCGAGCAGTGGTGGGACGACGCCCGGGACAGCATCGACCTGCCGGAGGAGGACATCACGGCCTACCGTGCGGCCCTGCTGTCGCGGTACGAGAACCCCCGCATCCGCCATCTTCTGGCGCAGATCGCGGCCGACGGTTCCCAGAAGATCCCCGTCCGCATCGTCCCCGTCGTGAAGGCCGCGCGCGCCGCCGGCCGGATGCCGGCCGGTGCTGTGCGTGCACTGGCCGCATGGGTGGGCCACCTGCGTGGACTGGGCGCCCCCGTCAAGGACGTGGCCGGCGACACGTGGCGCCAGTTCGCCACCGGCGAGCGCGACGTCGCGGTCCCGGCGGTGCTGGAGGAACTGGGCCTGCGTGACGACGCGGAACTGGCAACCGCCGTCGCCACCGACCTCGCCGAATTCGAGACCCTGTCCGCCAGCGGATCCACGCGCTGACCCCGTGAGCCTCATCATCGGACTGGACGTCGGTACCACCGCCACGAAGGCGCTCGTCGTGGACCCGGGGTCACGGTTCCGGTTCACGGCATCGAGGGAGTACCGACTCCACGAGCCGCTGCCCAGGTGGCAGGTGCAGGATCCGTCGGTGGTGCTGGGCGCCGTCGACGACGCACTTGCCGAAGCGGTGGCCGCCTGCCGGGGCAGGGCGGTGGGCGTCATTGGCGTGGGCTCCGCGATGCACGGGCTCATCGGTCTGGATGCGGACCTGCACCCCATCACCGACATCCTCACATGGGCTGACACACGGGCACACGTCGAGGCGCGGGAACTGCGCGAGCAGGGCCAATCGCTGCACCTGCTGCGGCTCTCCGGTACCCCCCTGCACCCCATGAGTCCGCTGGTGAAACTCATGTGGTTCGCCCGGCATGACACGGACACGGCGGCACGCGTCCATCGATGGGTGGGTCTCAAGGACCTTGTCCTGCTGCACCTCACCGGACGGCTGGTCACCGAGTTGTCGACGGCATCCGCCTCGGGACTCCTCGACGTCCACGCGCGGGACTGGGCGCCGTCGTCACTCCAACTGGCTGGTGTGTCACGCGAGCAACTGCCCGATGTCCTCCCGACGACCGCCCTGCTGGAACTCGCCCGCGGTCCAGCAGAGCGGATTGGGCTGCCGGCGGGCACCGTCATCAACGTGGGGGCCACCGACGGGCCGCTCGGCAACCTCGGCACCGGCGCCATCGAGCCGGGGATTGCCGGGCTTTCGATGGGCACCAGCGGAGCCGTGCGCATCGCCGTGCCAGAGCCGCGGTTCGCCGACAGCGGCGCCCTGTTCTGCTACGCGCTGACGGACGACACGTGGGTGCTCGGAGGGGCCATGAGCAACGGTGGCATGGTCATGCGCTGGGCGGGCGACGTCTTCACACCCGACTTGCACGCCGGGCCGGGCAGGGATCCAGAGGTGCTGGCCATTGCCGCGCAGGCTCCGCCCGGATCCGATGGTCTGGTCATGCTGCCCTACCTCCTGGGGGAACGCGCACCGCTGTGGGACCCGGACCTCACCGGGGCCTACCTGGGTGTGCGCAGCGCCCACAGGCGTGAGCACTTCCTCCGCGCCGCCCTCGAGGGGGTCTGCCGGCAGATGGCTTACATCGTCGACGTGCTGGACAGCGTCGCCCCCGTCACACAGGTCCGGGTCACGGGTGGAGTCTTCCGGTCCCGTCTGTGGCGGGAAGTCATGGCGGCATCGCTGGGCAGAACGGTCATCCCCACCGATGACGCCGAGGGTTCCGCCCTCGGATCAGCGGTGCTCGCGATGGTGGCCACTGGTTGTGCCCCGTCCCTCACCTCAGGCTTGGCAGCGCTCAGCCGTCCCGATGGCCTCGAGCCCCCCATTGCCGTGGCTGAGCGGGACGTCGCATCCTACGCGAGGCTGCGTTCCCGCGCCTCGGCCCTGTTGTCGGCCTACGAGGAACTGCAGGACTTCCTCGACGGGCTCTCCAGCCTCCCCGCCTGACGAACGGCATCCCTGAGACTCGCACACTGTTTGCGACGTGAACCACTCCCCTACACTTGGGTGCATGCCAGAAGACGCGCCACGATGGTTGGACCATGAACAGCAGGACATCTGGCGCAACTGGCTCCGGGCCACCGACCACATCTCCTCACACCTCGACGCTGGACTGCGCGAGTTCGGCATGGACCTGTCCGAATACGAGATCCTCGTCACGCTGTCCGAGATTGAGAACCGCCGCATGCGGATGAGCGATCTGGCCGGTGCCGTGCGCCAGTCACGGTCCCGATTGACCCACACCATCACCCGCATGGAGCGGAAATCCGTGGTGGCGCGCGAGACGTGCTCCGACGACGGCAGGGGCGTGTGGGCTGCCCTCACCGACGACGGGTACGCCAAGCTCGTGCAGGTTGCACCCCATCACGTTGCCGCGGTCCGCCATGTCTTCATCGACGCCGTGGGGCCGGAGGATTTCACGACGCTCGGCCGGGCCATGACCAAGGTGCTGGCAGTGGCAGACTGAGCCGCATGCCCACCCCCTCCAGCGACCTGCTGCACCGACTCCGCCTCGAGCTGGGCCCAGTCGCAGCAGTCCTCGACGACTCCAGGCTGGCCCGGGCGCTTTACTCCAGCGACGCCTCCATCTACCGCATCCCCCCAGCCGTTGTGGCGCACCCGCGCACCCGCGACGAACTCGTGGCCCTGGTGCGCGCTGCGCTGGCGGTGGGCATGCCGATCACCCCGCGTGGCGCCGGCACCTCCTGCGCCGGCAACGCCGTCGGCCCCGGGCTGGTGATCGACGTGGCGCGCCACCTCACCACGATCCATTCCATCGACCCCGAGACGCGGACAGCCGTCGTTGACCCCGGCGTCATCCAGGAGAGCCTTCAGCGGGCAGCACGACCCCACGGCCTGCGTCTCGGCCCCGACCCGTCCACCTCCACCCGCTGCACCGTCGGCGGCATGATCGGGAACAATGCCTGCGGTCCCCGCGCACTCGGTTACGGCCGGATGTCGGACAACGTCGTCGCCCTGGAGGTCATCACGGGCACCGGCGAGATCCTGAGTCTGGGCAGCGACGACCTCCCCGAGCTCCGGGACCTCGTGGCCGGGAACCTCGGCACCATCCGCACGCAGTTCGGCCGGTTCGGCCGGCAGGTCTCCGGATACTCCCTTGAGCACCTGCTTCCGGAGAAGGGCTTCGACCTGCCCAAGTTCGTCGCCGGCACCGAGGGCACACTCGGCTTCATCCTGTCCGCGACCGTGCGGCTGGCCCATGACGCACCCGAGCGCGTGATGGTGGCGCTCGGATACCCGAGCATGGCGGAGGCCGGCGACGACATCATCAACCTGTTGCCGTTCAAACCGATCGCCTGCGAGGGACTGGACCGACGCATTGTCGACGTCGTCATCGCCAAGCGCGGGGCCGACGCCGTGGGGAGGCTGCCCGCGGGTGACGGCTGGATGTTCATCGAGCTCGTCGGCGACGACCCGGCCGAGGTCCGTGGCCGGGCCGACGCACTGGTTGCCGCCGCCGCCAGCGTCGAGGGCTGGGTTGTGGAGGATCCTGTGCACACCGCAGCCCTGTGGCAGGTGCGTGCCGACGGCGCGGGCCTGGCCGGGGTGAGCCTGGAGGACCCCGCCTACCCGGGCTGGGAGGACGCAGCCGTCCCGCCGGCGCGCCTCGGCGCCTACCTGCGCAATTTCGATGCCCTGCTGGAGCGTCACGGCCTCCACGCACTCCCCTACGGCCATTTCGGCGACGGTTGTGTCCACGCCCGCATCGACTTCCCCCTGACCAGCGACGGCGGCGCAGCCCGCTACCGCGCGTTCGTCGTCGAGGCCGCCCAACTGGTGGCCAGCCACGGCGGCTCCATGTCCGGCGAGCACGGCGATGGCCGGGCGCGCTCGGAACTGCTGCAGTACATGTACACGCCGGAGGCCCTGGAGCTGTTCGGGGCCGTGAAGGACATCTTCGACCCCGAGAACCTGCTCAACCCCGGGGTGCTGGTGGACCCGGCACCCGTGGATGCGAACGTGCGGGCGGTGGCCATCACGTCGTCGCCGCTGAACCTGACGCACCCGCACTTCGTGACCGAGGTGCACCGGTGCAGCGGGGTGGGCAAGTGCATCGCCGACAACGCCCCCTCCGGCGGCGTCATGTGCCCCAGCTTCCAGGCCACGCGCAACGAGAAGGATTCCACCCGTGGCCGCTCCCGCGTGCTGCAGGAGATGGTCAATGGGTCGCTCATCGGTGGCTGGCGCAGTCCCGAGGTGCACGAGGCCCTCGACCTCTGCCTGTCCTGCAAGGGTTGTCGTCGCGACTGCCCCACCGGCGTCGACATGGCCGCCTACAAGGCCCGCGTCACGCACGAGATGTGGAAGGGCCGCCTGCGGCCCAGGAGCCACTACGCGCTGGGCTGGTTGCCTCGCTGGGGACGGATGATCACGACCGTCCCCGGGCTGGGCAGGCTCGTCAACGTCGTGGGGCAGGCTCCCGGGCTGGGGCGCCTGCTGCGCTGGGGCGCCGGTGTCGACGCCCGACGCGACATCCCCCGCTTCTCCGGCCGCTCCGCCCGCCGCCAATTGGCCACCCATGCAGCGGGGGCCCACGGCGCCACCGTCCCCTCCAAGGGGCCCGTGCTGGTATGGGTGGACTCCTTCTCCGACTGCTTCGAGTCCACCATCTTCGCCGCCACCGTCCAGGTGCTCGTCAGGCTGGGCTGGGAGCCGCAGGTGCTGGAGCGCACCGCGTGCTGTGGGCTCACGTGGATCTCGACGGGCCAGCTCGACGGCGCCAAACGCCAATTGCGCAGGGCGGCGGCGGAACTGGCGCCGATGGTCGCCCGGGGCATCCCCATCATCGGCCTCGAGCCGTCATGCACGGCCGTGTGGCGAAGCGATGCCCCCGAGCTGCTGCCCGACGACCCGAACGTCGCCGCGCTCAACGGCACTGTGCTGACCCTGGCGGAGTTCCTGACCACGGACCCCGACTTCGTCGCCCCGGACCTGGCCGGGCACACCATCGTCGCCCAGCCCCACTGTCACCACACGTCGGTGATGGGATGGCAGGCCGACGCCACACTCCTGGCCGCAACGGGCGCCGACGTGGTGCGCGTGGGCAGTTGCTGTGGACTGGCGGGCAACTTCGGCGTCGAGATCGGCCACCACGAGGTGTCCGTGGCAGTGTTCGAACACGACCTGCTGCCCGCCGTCCTGGAGGCGGGGCCTGACGCCATCGTGCTGGCCGACGGATTCTCCTGCCAGACCCAGCTCACATCGCTGGCCGACCGCGACTCCATGTCGCTGGCTGAGCTGCTCGCCACCCACTGAGGCCTCCGACGTCCGCTCGGGCCTCCGCGTAGTTCTTCCATACCCGGTTGAGAATATAATGTCTCGACAACGCGTCCTTGACGCGTGACGTTGCAGACACCCCGGACCCCGGTGTCGTTTCAGGTGAACTGGCGAACTGGTGGATGCTGGGGGCACACGCTCCCGACCTCCCGAACGAAGGGGACGGAACACGATCATGAATGTCAATCTGCGCAGTGACCAATGAATGCCCTCCAGCCTGCCGTCGTCGCCGACGGCCTGGGTAGGGTGTTCGGGACAAAAACTGCTGTCGAGGACCTCACTCTGAGCGTCGAGCCCGGTGAGGTGTTCGGGATCCTTGGTCCCAGGGGCGCCGGGAAGACCACCGCACTGCGGATGCTGGCCGGCATCCTCCCGGCAACGAGAGGCCGGGCCACCATCGCTGGTCTCGACGTTGCCGATCCGGCGCGGTCCAGGCAGATCAGGGCACTCACCGGATTTCTTCCGGAGGGATCCGGGCAGGATCCGGATATGACCGTGCCGGAACTGCTCCACTACTTCACGCGGCTGCAACGGGTGCTCGGGGGCGAGCACGTCATGCGGATTGACGCCATCCTGACCGCTCTGCGCATCTGGGACTCGCAACCCAACCTGGTGACCGGTCACCCCACAGAAATGGCGCAGCGACTCGCCATGGCCAGGGCGCTGGCGCACAACCCCAGCATTGTGTTCCTCGACGAACCCACGGCACATCTCACCCGGGAAGCAACCGAGACGGTGTACGAGCTCATCACGGACCTGCGTTCACAGGGACGCACCGTGATCCTGACGACCCGACTGTTCACGGAGGCAGAACGACTCTGCGACCGGGTGGCCGTCATGAACACCCAGCTCCTGTCGGTGTCGTCACCGCGGCATTTGAGGGGCACACTCCCCGTGGGGGTCTGAGCGCACGCCGCTGTATCGCGGAGTAGTCCCTCGGCCATTGGCACGGACTCAACTCGCACGGTCCATGAGACATGACATCGGCCCGGCTGCTCCCTCATGGGGGCGGCCGGGCCGATGGTGCGACGGGATCAGCGGGTCAGGCGACGATGCGCGGTGCGGTGTGGGCGCGCCGCCTCGTCCCCGAGCCTGGCAACCTTGTTCTGCTCGTAGTCAGCGAAGTTGCCCTCGAACCAGAACCAGTTCGACGGGTCCGCCTCGGTGCCCTCCCAGGCCAGGATGTGCGTCGCGACGCGGTCCAGGAACCAGCGATCGTGCGAAATCACGACTGCGCATCCCGGGAACTCCAGCAGGGCGTCCTCCAGCCCCTGGAGCGTCTCGACGTCCAGGTCGTTGGTGGGCTCATCCAGCAGCAGCACGTTGCCGCCCTGCTTGAGCGTCAACGCCAGGTTCAGGCGGTTCCGCTCACCGCCGGAGAGGATGCCGGCCATCTTCTGCTGGTCAGGACCCTTGAAACCGAACGAGGCCACGTAGGCCCGTGACGGCATCTCGAAGTTCGCCACCTTGATGAAGTCGAGGCCGTCGGAGACGACCTCCCAGACGTTCTTCTTCGCGTCCAGACCACTGCGCTCCTGGTCGACGTAGCTGAAGGAGACGGTCTCGCCGACGCGCACGGAACCGGAGTCGGACTCCTCCTGACCCGTGATGGTCTTGAACAGGGTGGTCTTGCCGACGCCGTTGGGTCCGATGATGCCCACGATACCGGCGCGCGGCAGCGTGAAGGACAGGTCGTCGATCAGCACGCGATCGCCGAAGCCCTTCTTCAGGTTCTCGGCCTCGATGACGGTGGATCCCAGCCGCGGGCCCGCCGGGATGTTGATCTCGGAGATGTCCAGGGGGCGGCTGCGCTCGGCCTCGGCTGCGAGTTCCTCGTAGCGGCTGAGGCGTGAACGGCTCTTGGCCTGACGGGCCTTGGGGTTGGAGCGCACCCACTCGAGCTCACGATCCAGGATCTTGGCGCGCTTGGCGTCCTTCTTGCCCTCCACCTGCAGTCGGTCACGCTTGCTTGCCAGGTACTTGGAATAGTTGCCCTCGTAACCGTGGAGGCGACCGCGGTCGACCTCGCAGATCCACTCAGCCACGTTGTCCAGGAAGTACCTGTCGTGCGTGACGGCGAGCACGGCGCCGGCGTAGGACTTCAGGTGCCCCTCCAGCCAGCTCACCGACTCGGCGTCAAGGTGGTTGGTGGGCTCATCGAGGAGCAGCAGGTCGGGCGCCTCGAGCAGGAGCTTGCACAGCGCGACGCGGCGGCGCTCACCACCGGAGAGCACGCTGACGGGCGTGTCGCCGGGCGGGCAGCGCAGCGCGTCCATGGCCTGCTCCAGCTGGGCGTCAATGTCCCACGCGTTGCGGTGGTCGAGTTCGGTCTGCAGCTTGCCCATCTCGTCCAACAGCTTGTCGAAGTCGGCGTCGGGGCTGGCCATCTCCTCGGAGACCGCGTTGAAGCGATCCATGAGGGCCTTGATGTCCGCCACAGCGAGCTCAACGTTCTCGAGGACAGTCTTGTCCTCCGCCAGCGGGGGCTCCTGGAGCAGGATCCCCACGGTGGCGTCCTTGGCCAGCGCCGCATCACCATTGTTCGGCCTGTCCATGCCCGCCATAAGCTTCAACAGCGTCGACTTACCAGCACCGTTGGGACCCACCACGCCGATCTTGGCGCCCGGGAGGAACGACAGTGTCACATCGTCCAGGAGGACCTTCTCCCCCACAGCCTTGCGGACCTTGTACATGGTGTAGATGAACTCTGCCATTTGATGCCTTCCTTCACGTGTTGCTCGACCGCGTGCCAGTATGCCAGCCGCCGTCGGAACGCCCCCCATGCTGGATGGGTGGGCTGCGTGGGTGTACCCCCTCAGGTGAGCCGCGACACCAGCCGCCGCGCCTCCGTGAGCCGCTCGAGCTCCGCCCTGGCTGGCTGCACCACCTCACGCTGGCCCACCTCGGCCACCCGTTTGGTGAGGATCGAGCGCGCACGCCTGGCACGGGACCGGGCGCCCAGCCCGACGAAGACCCGCGCCACCATCGAGAGCACCAGACCCAGCAGCAACCCGCCCCCCACCAGCACCGTCGGCAGCGGGAAGGGGATGTCGGCCACCATCACCCGCGGCAGCCGTGGCACCTGGAAGTAGGTGAGGGCCACGTCGATGGTCAACCACCCGAGCCCCACCACGACCGCCGCCACCAGGAGCCATTGCACCACCCGCAGCACCTGCCACCACACCGGCTGACCCTCGGTGCGCAGGTTCGCGGTCACCACGGCCTGGTCCAGGGTGTCGGGCAGCGTGGGTGCGCTGGCGTGGATCGCGTCCTGGATGGAGCGCTGCCACCGCGGAGGCAGGCCGTCGGAGAGTTCCGTGGTGAGGGCGCGCAGTCCGGTGCGCAGCCGGGCGTCGGCGACATGGCCCCGGTTCGGCAGTGAGCTGCGCGGTGCGACGTCGGCCTCCAGCTGCGCACGCCTGGCGCCGGAGCCGATGCGCAGCCGGCGGAGCGGGTCTGGCCTGAAGCGCCCCAGCCACTTCACCAGCGGCCATCCGGTGGCCAGCGACCCACGCTGCAGCATCGAGGTGCGGACGGCGTCCACGACGTAGGGCACGCCCGCCGACTCGACCAGGCTGCGCTCCAGCGCCGCCACGGACTGCCTCGACGGCGACGACACCGACGGTCCGGAGACCGCATCCGCAAGTCCGGTGGCCAGCACATCCACATCCGCGGACAGGCGGGCAGCTGTCGCAGTCTTGGCGGTCGCGAGGGTCCCCAGGCGTCGACGCAGGTCCTCCACGCCGTCGCCGCGCCGGGCGCTAATGGCGAGCAGGGTGACGCCCGTGAGGCCGTCGTCGTCGAGGAGTCGTCGCAGGTCTGCGAGGCAGCATTTCAGTTCCTCAGGGGTGAGCCGGTCCACCTGGTTCAGCACGACGGTGATGACGTCGCGGTGCCGTGCAAGAGGCCGAAGGTAGCGCTCGTGCACCGCCGCGTCCGCGTACTTCTGG
>JBBSRQ010000063.1:0-15605 GCA_038242845.1 Propionibacteriales bacterium
CAGGATCGTCACCTCACCGGCAGTCCGACGTCGTGGCCTGGCACGTCATCTGATGAACGCCGGCCTCGAGTGGGCACGGGAACGGGGTGCCAGCCGCATGCTGCTGGAGGTGGAGAGCACCAACACCGCGGCTCTGGCGCTGTACGACAAGCATGGCTTCACACCGATTGCCGAGCGCCTCGACTACTACGGGCCGGGCGCGCACGCGATCGTCCTGGAGCGGCGGATACGAGAAGGAGAGCTGCTGTGAGCGAACCACTGGTCCTGGGCATCGAGTCGTCCTGCGACGAGACCGGAGTCGGCATCGTCCGCGGCCGTGAACTGCTGGCCAATGAGGTGGCCAGCTCCGTCGACCTGCACGTGCGATTCGGCGGTGTGGTCCCCGAGGTCGCCAGCCGCGCCCACCTCTCCGCCATGGTGCCGGCGCTGGAACGCGCGGTCGCCACGGCCGGGATTGACCTGCGTGAACTGGATGCCGTCGCCGTCACCGCTGGCCCGGGCCTGATGGGTGCGCTGCTGGTGGGCATCTCCTCGGCCAAGGCGCTGGCCACCTACCTCAACAAACCCCTGTACGGGGTCAACCACCTCGTCGGCCACGTGGCCGTGGACCTGCTGGACCACGGCGAGCTGCCGATGCCCAGCGTCGCGCTGCTGGTTTCTGGTGGCCACACCTCCCTTCTGCACGTCACCGACATGACCCGCTCCATCACAGAGGTGGGCTCCACCATCGACGACGCGGCAGGAGAGGCCTACGACAAGGTCGCTCGCCTGCTGGGGCTTTCCTACCCGGGGGGCCCCGTCCTCGACAAGCTGGCCGCCGAGGGCGACCCCCAAGCCATCGCGTTCCCCCGCGGCCTGACGGCGCGCCGCGACATGGAGAAGCACCGGTTCGACTTCTCCTTCTCCGGGCTCAAGACCGCGGTCGCCCGCTGGGTGGAGCTGCGCCGCCTTGAGGGCAAGGACATTCCGGTGGCGGACGTGTGCGCCAGCTTCCAGGAGGCGGTCTGTGACGTCCTCACGAAGAAGGCCGTCGATGCTGCCCGCCACTTCGAGGTCGACACGATGCTGCTGGGCGGGGGTGTGGCCGCGAACTCGCGGTTGCGGATCCTGCTCGAGGAACGCACCGCGGCTGCTGGCATCGAACTCCGTCGCCCCCGGCCTGCGCTGTGCACGGACAACGGTGCCATGATCGCCGCCGTCGGGTCCGAAGTGGTGCGTGCTGGCATTGCACCGTCGCTCCTCGACTTCAGCGCTGACCCCGGACTGCCGGTCTCCACCGTCGTCGTCTGATTCCGGACTACTCCTCGTCGGCGAACTCGTGCTCGTAGCGGCCGATGAGGTGGTCGATGGCGCGACGGTCGCGCTTGGTGGGGCGTCCCGCCCCGCGGTCGCGGCGCCCGACGGGCACGGACAGCTGGGACGGTCGCTCGGGGGAGTGGTCGACGTAGGCCTCAATGGCGACGGTGTGGCCCACCCGTTTTGTCAGTAGCTGACGGACCTCGAACTCACGTACCCAGCCGGGCTCCTTCACCGTGACGCGATCCCCGGACTTCAGGACGCGCGCCGGCTTCACGGGGTCGCCGTTGAGCCTCACGTGCCCGCCCCGCACCGCATTGGTGGCCATGGATCGGGTCTTGAAGATCCGCACCGACCACAACCACACATCCAGCCTTGCCATCTGTGTCCTCGCCTCCCACGTCTGGACAGAGCCTACGTCCGTCCGTCGGGGGCAAAACAGTGGACCCGCAGGGATGCCTCGTGATGAAGTACAGGGAAGTCCTCTCGTTCGTCCCCGTTGATGCCTACAGTGTTGTGCAAGCCCACATTGCCGTGCGTGGCGGATCCACTCGAAGGAGAGTGCTGTGACTGGCGACCAACGTGAACCGGACATCCAACCTGACGAGATTCAGGTCCCGCAGGAAAACGCCCCGGATCCCGAGCGTCCTGCCCTCGACGAGCATCAGATGGCCACGCTGACCCGGCTGCTCAGGGTGATGTATCCCCATGATCACTTTCCCGACGGGCCCTACGAGCGATGCGCGCAGGTGGTGCGGGACAGCACCCAGACTGACCTGTCTGCAGGACTGGCTCGTCTCGACGAACTTGCCGGTGGCTCGTTCAAGGACGCCGACGACGCGTCGCTGCGTCAACTGGTCGACGGACTGGGGCAGGTTGATCCCATCGTTGCCGTGCACAGCGTCGCCGTGAACACGCTCTACGACGACCACGAGGTGTGGACAATCCTCGGCTACGAGGGGGCGTCCTTCGAAGAGGGCGGCTACATCAACCGCGGCTTCGACGACCTCGACTGGCTGCCTGAGCCCCGCATCACCGAGTACGAGGGGCAGCAGCGCCTCGAGAACGTGCCGTTGGCCCGCAACGATGGAGGAAACTGAGATGGCAACCATCGATGAGAAGGACCCCGTTGTCGTCATCATCGGCTCCGGCGCTGGCGGCGGCACCCTTGCCCACGAGTTGACCACCAAGGGCGTCAAGTGCGTCGTCCTCGAGGCCGGCCCGAACCTGACCCGTGACGACTACGTGAACGACGAATGGGCCGCCTTTGCCCAGATGGCGTGGCTGGACATGCGCACCACCAGCGGGTCGTGGCGGGTCGCGAAGGATTTCCCGAACCTGCCGACCTGGATCGTGAAGGCCGTCGGCGGTACGACCACGCACTGGGCTGGAGCCACGCCGCGCTTCATGGACCACGAGTGGAAGACCCGGACCACTTACGGTGACCTGGACGGTGCCAACCTCCTCGACTGGCCCATCGACTCCACTGAAATAGCGCCATGGTACGACAAGGCCGAGATCGCCATGGGTTCCACCCACCGCCACGGCCGCCCGCCGCTGCCAGCGAACAACAACTACAAGATCTTCGCCGAAGGTGCCAGACGGACGGGACTGAAGCACTACGCAACCGGCCCCTACGCCACCAACGCCGAGCCCTACGACGGTCGTCCGGCCTCGGCGCAGGACGGCTTCAACTTCCAGGGCGACAAGTCGGGCGCCAAGTGGTCGACTGCGGTCCGTGAGATCCCGCGGGCGCTGGCCACCGGCAACCTCGACCTGCGTCCCGAATGCCAGGCCGTGCGGATCACGCACAACGCCGAGGGCACGGTTGACGGCGTCGAGTACCTGGACGCTGCGGGCGCACTGCACAAGCAGGCCGCGCGTGTCGTCGCGGTCGCCGGCAACTCGATCGAGTCACCGCGTCTGCTGCTGATGAGCGATTCATCGCTGCACCCCGACGGTCTCGGCAACTCATCAGGCCAGGTGGGCAGGAACTACATGCGTCACACGACTGCGTCGGCTTACGCGGCTTTCGACAAGCCGGTGCACATGTATCGCGGCGAAACGATGGCCGGCATCATCGCCGACAACGCCATCAACGACCCGAACCGCGGTTTCGTCGGCGGCTACTACATGGAGACCATCTCGCTGGGTGTTCCCTTCATGGCGGCCTTCGTCGAACCGGGCACCTGGGGCCCGGACCTGACCCGAATGTTGGACTCCTACGACAATCTGGCGGGTTTGTGGATCGTGGGGGAGGACATGCCGCAGGAGACGAACCGGGTCACGTTGAACACGGACGTGCTGGATCAGCACGGTCTGCCGGTGCCGGATGTCCACTTCGACGACCACCCCAACGACGTGGCGATGCGCGAGCACGCTTGGAAGGTCGCCGAGGACATGTACGCATCGGTGGGGGCACTGTGGACGCACCGCACCCCGCCTTACCCGTCGACCCACAACCTGGGCACCAACAGGATGAGTGAGAAGCCCGGGGACGGGGTCGTCGACCGCTTCGGGCGCAGCCACGACGTGCCGAACCTGTTCGTCAGCGACGGCTCAGTCATGACCTCGAGTGCCTCGGCGAACCCCACCCTGACGATCGTCGCACTGGCGATGCGTCAGGCCGATCACATCCTGACCGAGATGGGTGCGGGACGCCTCTGAGGTTGAGGGGGAGTGGTTGTTCAAGTGTCCTTCAGGTGGTCGAGCAGTGGCTTCACGAGGCTCGCTACATTGATCCCGTGGACATTCTTTCCGAGCAGGGCCGGGCTGCACTGGCTGCAGCCAGCCTCGAGGCCGACCCCGGTTCCCTCGGGGCCGCAGGCCGGCTGCGGAAAGGTTTCCCACCGGAAATTGCGGCGGAGGCGCTGACGCAGGTGGCGCTTCGTCGTAGGGCCAGGACCAAACTGCCGTGGGCCGACGACATGTTCTTCACATCACGAGGACTCGAGCAGGCGACGCGACACGAGGTCGCAGCCTGGCGCGCCGCGCAGTTCCACGCGGCGGGTGTGCAGCAGGTCGTTGATCTCGGGTGCGGTATCGGTGCCGACTCCATGGCCTTCCTGGAGGCGGGCGTCGAGGTGCAGGCCGTCGAGGCGGACGCGGGGACCGCAGCGCTCGCAACAGCGAATCTGGCACTGCTGGGTGGGGAAGCGGTGCAGGTGGGCCTGGCAGAGGACTTCGGGGTCCCCGAAGGCGCCGGCGTGTTCCTCGACCCCGCCCGCCGGACTGATCGTGGCCGGACCTGGCGGGTGGAGGACTTCACCCCACCCTGGTCCCTGGTGCTGGACCACCTCGCCAGCACCAATTTCTGCTGCGTCAAGATGGGGCCGGGCCTCCCCAAGGAATTGATCCCTGACGGCGTACGTGCCACCTGGGTCTCCCACCGCGGAGACGTGGTGGAAGCCTCGTTGTGGAACGGACCCGGCCCATCGCGAGCTGCTGTGGTCTTCCCACGTGGCGGCGGTGAGCCCATCGAGATCTCTGCTGACGAGCCACGGGAGTTGCCGGTGAAGGCGCCGGGCCGCTTCCTCATCGAGCCGGACAACGCCGTCATCAGGGCCCGCATGGTGACCGAGATCCAGCCCGAAGCGGACTTGTGGCTGCTCGACGAGCACACCGCCTACCTCTCTGCGGATGAACCCGTGAGCACTCCGCTGGCCGACTGTTTCGAGGTGGTCGACGTGCTGAACTACGACGTCCCGCTCCTGCGCCGGTACGTCGCGGAGCACCGCATCGGCACCTTGGAGATCAAGAAGCGGGGCATCGACGTCGACCCCGCCACCCTGCGCAAGCAACTCCGGCCCAAGGGCCTGAACCAGGTCACGCTGATTCTTGCCCGTACCCCCCAGGGTGCGAAGGCGCTAGTGGCACGCCGCCTGTCACGACGATGAGACACCTTTTCGAGGCGATTCCGTAACGAATCGGACTCAATGGGCCCGCCGCGGTTCCGATTGCGCCCATATGTCGATACTGTCCGCAACATTGCTACCCCACAGTTGGGGGACCCGTCGGTCACGACAAGGAGAAAGACATGAAGTTCAGATCAAAGGGCGCAGCGGCGCTCGGTCTCGTGCTGAGCGGCGCGCTCGTACTGGGCGCCTGCACCAGCGAGGATCCCGATACCACCACGGACCCGGGTGCCACCGACACCGCGATGACGGAGTCGTCGGAGCCGGGCACGATGGAAGAGGGAGCCGGCTGTCTGCAGGACGTCGGCATCACCGAAACCCAGGACGGGCAGGTGAGCTTCACCGCCGGCCCTGGTCCTTGGAACGGTTACAACGACGTCACCAACAGGACCTATTCCACCTACAACAGCGTGATCGCCCAGCAGATGTTCTCCAGCTTCGTGTACTTCGGTACCGACGGCACCATCTGCGAGAACACGGAGTTCGGCACCGTCGAGGTCACTTCCGAGGACCCGCTGGAGGTGAAATACACGATCGCCGACGACGCCGTCTGGTCCGACGGCACGCCCGTCACCTACAACGACTACCTGCTCGACTGGGCTGCTCAGAACCCCGAATGGCTTGCACCCGGGTACGCCAGCCAGGAAGATCCCGAAGCCGTCGCAGTCTTTGACCACGTCAGCGCGTCCTTCGCCGCCGACGCCACCGAAGGCCCGAAGGGTGAGATCGGTGGCAAGGAGTTCATGGTTACCTACGACACCAAGAACCCCGACTACAAGATCATCGTCACCTCAGCAAAGCCGGCCCACGTCGTGGCACAGCAGTCCGGCATGGAGCCTGAGGAGTTGGCCCAGGCCATCCTCGACAAGGACGTACCCAAGGTCACCAAGGCCGCTGAGTTCTGGAACGACGGCTGGATCTTCAACCCCGGCGAACTCCCGGACTTGGCCCAGATCCCGTCCAACGGCAAGTTCAAGCTCATCGAGGACGGCTGGAACGACACCTCGCTCACGCTCGAGGCCAACGACCAGTACTGGGGAACCCCGGCTGGCACCAAGAACTGGGTATACCGCTTCGTTGAGGACGCGGGCATGGCGCAGGCCCTGCAGAACGGCGATGTCCAGGTGATCGAGCCCCAGGCGACCGTCGACACCGTCGCACAGCTGGAGGGCATCGGCGACTCGGTGACCGTCGAGGCCAACCAGCAGTTGACCTGGGAACATGTCGACTTCAACTTCCGCGACACCAGCAACTTCTCGGACGCGAAGGGTGGGCTGGCCCTGCGCGAGGCCTTCGCACTGTGCCTGCCTCGTCAGAGCATCGTCGACTCGCTGATCAAGCCGATCAACCCGGATGCCGTCGTCATGAACGCCCGTGAGGTTTTCCCCTTCCAGGACAATTACGAGGATGTCGTCTCGCAGGCCTATGACGGCCGCTATGACGAGGTGGACATCGAGGGTTCCAAGGCCAAGATCGAAGAATCCGGCATCGCCACCCCGGTGGAGGTGCGCATCGGGTACCGCGCACCCAACCAGCGTCGCAGCGAGACCGTCGCCGCCATCGCTGCCTCCTGCAAGGACGCCGGCTTCGACGTCAAGGACAGCGGTTCCGCGGACTTTTTCGAGAAGGATCTCGTGAACGGCGACTATGAGGTGGCGTTGTTCGCGTGGGCCGGTTCCGGTCAGATCGCCTCGGGGCAGAACATCTACTCCACGGGCCTGCCGCAGAACTTCGGCGAATACAGCAACAAGGACGTCGATGCCGCGTGGGGCACGCTCGCCGGCTCGCTCGACCCCGCGGTGCACGAGGACCAGACAATACTCATCGAAAAGCTGCTCTGGGACACCCTGTACGGCATCCCGCTGTACGCCCACCCGGGTGTGGTGGCCTACGACTCCAAGTTGGAGAACGTGCGGCCCACGTCCACCCAGGACGGCGTGAGCTGGAACGCAGGGCAATGGATGGTCAAGTGACGTCCGTCCCGGACCGTCGTTGAATTGAAGTGGGTAATGGGGCAGGCGGCGCATGAGCCGCCTGCCCCATTCCCGTCACCATTGATGGCGCTGCGCTCGCTTTGCCCTTTCGAAGCGTTCGCGAAGTAGGCTTCCGTGAGCTGTGCTGCGCCGTGACACACCAATCAGCAACGCTGGGTGGGTCACCGAGACGTGAGAAGGAACGTTCGTGATCAAGTTCATCGCCAAACGGCTCGGGATTTCCCTGGTCATCCTCCTGCTGGGCTCGGCGCTGCTGTACATCCTCACCATCAACTCAGGTGATCCATTGGAGGGGCTGCGCGAGTCGAATGCCCCGAACCGGGAGAACCTGATCCGCCAACGCACCCTCAACATGAGGCTGGATCTCCCGTGGTATCAGCGGTACTTCACGTGGTTGACTGGTGCGTCGAAGTGTCTTATCGGCGCCTGCAACCTCGGCAAGAACGCCGCCGGTCAAGACGTCACGAGCCTCGTCGTCAACGCCGCTGGCTCCACACTGCGTCTGGTTCTCCTCGCCACCGTCCTGGCCATCGTCATCGGCGTCACGCTCGGTGTCATCAGCGCAGTGCGTCAGTACAGCGGCTTCGACTACGCCACGACGCTCATGGCCTTCGTCTTCTTCTCCCTGCCCGTCTTCTGGTTCGCCGTGCTGCTGAAGAACTACGCAGCCATCGAGTTCAACAACTGGTTGGTGGATCCGCAGTGGAATGTGTTGACGATCATCGTCACCGCTATCATCCTTGCGTTCATCCTGCAGGCGGCGTTTGGAGGCGACGTCAAGCGTCGGCTCATCACTTTCGCATCCCTCGCCGTGGTCATTGCCGGCGTCATGTTCTACCTCGATGTAGTGGTCTGGTTCCGTAGACCCGCCATCGGACTGCCCATCTTCATCCTCGGCGTCCTGGCTGCCGGCACGATCCTGCTGTACCTGGGTGCCGGTTTCGCAAACAAGAAGGTTCGCAATGCCGTGGCCATCACGGCAGTGGTGTCCATCGTCGGCTACGCCATCATGCGTGGGACGCTGATGGACAGTCCAAGCACAGGCCTCCTGGCGCTTTGCGCACTGGCCGGAGTGGTGGTGGCCGTCCTTGCCGGGTTCCTCCTGGGTGGATTCTCCCGCAAGCAGGCGTTCATCGCGTCGGTGACGCTGGCGCTCGTCTCGTCCTTCCTCGCCCTGACTGACCTGTTGCTCAGTAACTGGAACGCTTACATCAAGGTGCAGTCGCGCCCCATTCCCACGATCGGTTCCCAGACACCGAACCTGACCACGGACTACTGGGGCCACAGCATCGACACGCTGACGCACCTGCTGCTGCCCACCATCACCCTCACCGTCGTCTCCATCGCCGGCTACACCCGTTACACACGCGCCTCGATGCTGGACGTCCTCAACCAGGACTACATCCGCACCGCCCGTTCCAAGGGCATCTCTGAACGCAATGTCATCACGCGCCACGCGCTGCGGAACTCCCTGATCCCGCTGGCCACCATCGTGGCGTTCGACTTCGCCGGTCTGATCGCTGGCGCCGTGATCACCGAGGCCGTCTTCGGATGGCAGGGCATGGGCAACCTCTTCCGGACAGGCCTGTTGGCCGTCGACCCGAACCCCGTCATGGGCTTCTATGTGGTCACCGGCACGGCGGCGGTCCTGATGAATATGCTGGCCGACATCGCCTACGCCTTCCTTGACCCGCGGATCACACGATGAGCAACAACGACGATCAGCAGCAACCCACGGAGCCCGTCATGAGTGAGATGCCCGAGAAGACCGACCCCATGGACCACCTCTTGACAGTCGAGGAGGATCTGGAGGGCAACACCGAGAAATCCTATTCGCAGGGCACGCTGGTGCTGCGACGCTTCCTGCGCCATCGCGGCGCGATGGTCGCCCTGGCCTTCCTGGTGCTGGTGGTGTTGCTCGCCTACACCTCCATCGGTGTCGGTCCCCTGCCCGGGTGGTGGAGCAAGAACTACAACGACCTGTACCCGCAGGTCAATCCCGGAGGAGCTCCCACACTCACGCTGTGGCCACCATCGATCGGGGAGCATCCGTTCGGGCAGGACACCATCGGCAAGGACTACTTTGCCCTGGTGATGCGTGGTGCCCAGATCTCCCTGTTCATCGCTTTCACCGTCGGGATCATGGCCACCATCATCGGTACCGTGATCGGTGCAGCCGCCGGTTACCTCCGTGGCCTTGCCGAAGCCTTCCTGATGCGCACCACCGACCTGTTCATCATCATCCCCACCTTGGTGCTTGCCGCCGTCCTTGGGCAGATGGCTTCCAAGGCCGGCGTCATTGCCTTGGCAGCGGTGCTGGGCCTGGTCTCATGGACCGGCCTCGCGCGGCTCGTCCGGGCAGAGGTGCTGTCGCTGCGAGAGCGTGAGTTCGTGGCCGCCGCACGTGCCATCGGAACGCCCGCTCCGCGCATCATCATCCGACATATCCTGCCCAACACGTTGGGCACCATCGTGGTCAACGCCACCCTCCTGATCTCCGCTGCCATCCTGCTGGAGACGGCGCTCTCATACCTGAACTTCGGCGTCAAGGCGCCGGACACGTCGCTGGGACTGCTGATCTCGCAGTACCAGAACGCGCTGACCACCCGGCCGTGGCTGTTCTGGTGGCCCGGCATGTTCATCCTGGCCATCGCGCTGACCGTCAACTTCATCGGTGACGGCCTCCGCGATGCCTTCGACCCGCGTCAGCAGATGGACTGAGGAGCTTGACCGTGAACGCTCATACCACTTACAACCCCGAGGCCTACAACGCCGCTACCGACCCGGTCCTGAAGTTCTCGCAACTCGACGTCAACTTCAAGACGGAGTTCGGGCGCGTGCACGCCGTCAAGGGGCTCGACCTGCAGGTCATGCCCGGCGAAGTGGTCGCCCTCGTGGGCGAGTCCGGATCCGGCAAGTCCGTCACCGCGACCACTGCCCTGGGGCTGCTTCCCAAGACCGCTCGCATCGGGGGCACGACACAGGTGGCCGACAAGGTCATCAGCGAACTGTCCGGTCGCGCTCTGCGCTCCATCCGAGGCAGGCGCGTGGCAATGGTGTTCCAGGAGCCCATGACTGCGCTCAACCCCGTCATACGGATCGGCGAGCAGCTGATCGAATCCATGGAAGTCCACGGGGTCGCCCACGGCCGTGAGGCATGGGACCGGGCCATCCGGCTGCTGGAAGCCGTGGGTATCCCGGCCGCCGCCCGCCGAGCCAATGAGTACCCGCACGAGCTCTCCGGCGGCATGCGCCAGCGTGTCGTCATCGCGATGGCCCTGACGTGCGATCCGGAGATCATCATCGCCGACGAGCCCACCACGGCTCTCGATGTGACGGTGCAGGCCGACATCCTCGACCTACTTCGGTCGCTGAAGGACAAGCTGAACACCGGCATCCTGCTCATCACCCACAACATGGGTGTGGTGGCGGACATGGCCGACAGGGTGGCTGTGATGTTCAAGGGCGACATCGTGGAGCGTGGAACGGCGGAGGAGGTGCTGCTCAATCCGCAGCACCCCTACACCCGTCGTCTGCTCGATGCCGTCCCCCACCTGGGGGAGGGGCACGGCCAGTTCGGCACCTCACCCAAGCCCGTGGACCCGAACGCCGAGATGGCGCTGGAGGTCAGGGACCTTGTCGTCGACTACAAGCGGGAGGGCAAGAAGCCCTTCCGGGCCGTCGACGGAATCTCCCTCGACGTGAAGCGCGGCGAGATCGTCGGCCTCGTGGGCGAGTCGGGTTCGGGCAAGTCCACCATTGGACGTGCGCTGCTGGGCCTCATCCCCACGGCCAGCGGTGAGGTGCGCGTACTGGGCACCGACGCACTCAGCCAGAAGGGCAAGGGCGCCAACGAGCTACGCAAGCGCATCGGCGTCATCTTCCAGGACCCGGCAGCATCGCTAAACCCCAGGCTCCCCGTCGGCGACGTGATTGCCGAGCCCATGAGCGTCCACAAGGTGGCCAAGGGCAAGGACCGGGAGAAGAGGGTCCTCGACCTGCTTGAGGCCGTCCAACTGCCCCGCAGCGCCTACAACCGGTACCCGCACGAGCTCTCCGGCGGCCAGCGCCAGCGCGTGTCCATCGCACGCGCACTGTCGCTGCAGCCGGACTTGCTGATTGCCGACGAGCCCACGTCTGCCCTCGACGTGTCCGTGCAGGCGTCGGTGCTGGAGATGCTCATCGGCCTGCAGCGGGAGTTCGGGTTCGCCTGTCTGTTCATCAGCCATGACCTGGCGGTCATCGACTCGCTGGCGCACCGGGTCGTGGTGATGCAGTACGGCAAGGTCGTCGAGCGTGGCGACCGGGAACAGGTGTTACTGAACCCGCAGGAGGAGTACACCAAGCGCCTGCTGGCCGCCGCGCCGGTCCCGAACCCCATCGAACAGAAGCGCCGCCGCGAGGAGCGCCACGCGTTGCTGGCGTCGCTGGGCGACGAGATCGTCTCGTTCGACACCCGCGAACTGTCGATGTAGCAACCGTTGCAGAAGGGGTACCGCAACCTCAACCGCGGCTACGCGGCCGAAGTTGCGATAACCCTCCCAACCGCCCTCAGCATCGGTCGACGAGCTGTTTCTTTTCCGCTGGTCGAGTAGGCCGCCTGCGGCCGTGTCGAGACCACTTTCGGCTGCCAGGGGTCTCGACACGCGGCTGCTCGTGCCTCGGAGCGGAGGACGTCAGTGATGTTGGTGAAACCGGTGCCTTGATGGTCGTGACCGTACTCTTCAAGGTCGGCAGAGAGCCGCTCCCGGAGCTGGCCTGTGTCCCGAGTGAGCGCAGCCAACCACGCCCGTGAAGGCAACTGCCAAGAACGGGGAAGGTCATTGGGCGCCAGGTTCATGGTTTGGGCGTACAAGGGCTCCGGGGCTGCCACTTCCGCTTTCGTGGGCAACACCTTCAGGACCTCTTCGGGCTTGAGAACAAACCAACTGGGATGCTGTCCCGACACCTCGACGTAGCTCGCATTGTCTCGGCGTCCCACGCAAAGGTCGTAGCAGCCATCGTTGTCCTCGGTCGGACAAACTCCCATCATCCCGGTCAAGGTGCTCGTGACCTCCCAGTACTGACGGGGTCTCACCGGTGGGTCGCTGGCGTGGATGGCGGCGGTCCGCAGAACCTCCGCTGCTTGCGCCTCTTCGCCGTCATGGTTGAACGACGGCAACGTCACGCCACCGATCACCAGACTGGCTGCGATGCCGACCGCGATCCGGCCAAGGCGACGATTCCGTGGCCGTCCGCTGGAAGACTTGTCTGAAGAGGCCATGGCGGCGTCGAGGGCGTCGTCGCGCTGCGCCGGGGAGTGGGGCTGGACGTCAACGGCCGGGTCGGCCGCGCGCATCAGATCTGTGAAGTGCATGCTTGGCTCCTTGCCAGTGAGGCGTCAGTCGGGTGTTCCGACGCGAGGGACGTGGTGGGATTCTCGGCTAGATCGTGGAACAGCTGGGTCTTGCGACGTGCCGGGATCAGTCGGTTGCGCGCTGCGCCGGGAGATGTCGAGGACCTCGGCGATCTCCTGGGGTGTCAGGTGTTCCGAGATGGTGAGGCGCAGCACCTCGGCGTCGGTGGGGTCGAGCTGGGCGAGGACGGCCTCGACCTCCACCACTCCGTCGGTCGTTCCACGGGTTCTCGCAGCAGTGTGAGTGCGTCGCGCAGCCGGCTTCTGCGTGCGTGGCTGCGCTGTTCGTGCAGCACGACGTCGCGAGCCACCGCGTACAGCCAGGTGACCGGCTCGGGCGAGACCTCCGCCCTCCGCCGCCACGCGACGGCGAACACTTCCGCGGCGATGGCGTCGGCGCCATCGGGTCCGACGCGTCGGGTGGCATAGGCCACGAGGTCCCGGTAGTGGGCGTCGAAGAGCTCTTCGAGCCAGCGTCTGTCCCGAAGCGGGAACACGTTGTCCATACCCCTTCATTCCCGGTTGTCGCCGGATCGTCACATGCCTTGGAAAAGTGTGGCGGGGAATGGTCGGTGGGCGGGTGCAAGAGGCATCGACACGCAGCAGACTCGTTCCTCGTCGGCTGCTACTCGACCGGGAGCGGCCGGACTCGACCAGAGGTAGCGGGGGAGCGGCCGTGGCTCGACCCAGCGCTCTTGGTTTGGAGCAATCTGGGCCGTGACCACCCAGCCCAGATTGCGGTAATTCTCTGTGGGACACCGCTCCAAAGCCCGGATTGCTGGCACTCGGGTTGAGCGAGTGCTAAGACCGGTGTAGTTTGGCCATTGGCACTCGGATGGCTCGGGTGCCAGCGTGATTGGACGGACCGCGACGACGTTTGATCACGTGAAGAACCCACAAACCGTGAACACATCACCGGCACAGCCGGACGAGAATAGAAAGGGGTTTGACGTGGCAACCACGATCAAGCCGCTCGAGGACCGTGTCCTCGTTGCTCCCCTCGAAGCCGAGAAGACAACCGCCTCAGGGCTGGTCATCCCGGACACCGCCAAGGAGAAGCCGCAGGAGGGCCGCGTCGCGGCCATCGGTCCCGGCCGTTTCGACGACAAGGGCAAGCGTGTGCCCATGGACGTCGCGGAGGGCGACATCGTCATCTTCTCCAAGTACGGCGGCACCGAGGTCAAGTACGACGGCCAGGAGTACCTCCTCCTGAACGCCCGCGACATCCTCGCCGTCGTCTCCAAGTAACGCACGGGGGCTCCGCCCCCGTGATCCCCCGCCGAGCTCGCTGCGCTCGCGCAAACTCAATAACCGGGAACAGACGACTTCGTCGTGTTTCCCGGACTCGCTTTCGCGAGTGGGGCTTAGCTCCGCGTGCGGAGTATGACTTAGAACAGGAGCCTAGATGGCAAAGATTTTGCAGTTCAATGAGGAGGCGCGACGCTCGCTCGAGCGTGGCGTCGACACCCTCGCCAACACTGTCAAGGTGACGCTCGGCCCCAAGGGTCGCTACGTCGTCCTCGACAAGAAGTGGGGCGCACCCACCATCACCAACGACGGTGTCACCGTCGCCAAGGAGGTGGAGCTCGACGATCCCTACGAGGATCTGGGCGCCCAGCTGGCCAAGGAAGTTGCCACCAAGACCAACGATGTTGCCGGTGACGGCACCACCACCGCCACGGTCCTGGCACAGGCGCTCGTGCACGAAGGCCTCCGCGCCGTCGCCGCAGGCGCCAACCCCGTGGGCCTCAAGCGCGGCATCGACCAGGCCGTTGAGGCCGTCATCGAGCAGCTGCGCAAGAACGCCCGCGAGGTCGACACCACCGACGACATGGCATCCGTTGCCACCATCTCCTCGCGCGACGAGCAGATCGGTGCGCTCATTGCCGACGCGTTCGACAAGGTCGGCAAGGACGGTGTCATCACCGTCGACGAGTCGCAGACCTTCGGCACCGAGCTCGAGTTCACCGAGGGCATGCAGTTCGACAAGGGCTACCTGTCCCCGTACATGGTGACCGACACCGAGCGCATGGAGGCGGTCCTCGACGACCCCTACATCCTCATCAACTCCGGCAAGATCTCCTCGATGAACGACCTGCTCCCGCTGCTGGAGAAGGTCATCGCCGCCAAGGGCACCCTGTTCGTGGTGGCCGAGGACGTCGACGGCGAGGCGCTGTCCACTCTGGTGGTCAACAAGATCCGTGGCACGTTCACGTCGGTCGCAGTGAAGGCTCCCGCCTTCGGTGACCGCCGCAAGGCCATGCTGGAGGACATCGCCACCCTGACCGGTGGTCAGGTCGTCGCTCCCGAGGTCGGCCTCAAGCTCGACCAGGTGGGCCTTGAAGTGTTGGGCCGCGCTCGCCGCGTGCTCGTCACCAAGGACGACACCACCATCGTCGATGGCGCTGGTTCTGCCGAAGAGGTCGCTGGCCGCGTCGAGCAGTTGCGTGCCGAGATCGAGCGCACCGACTCCGACTGGGATCGCGAGAAGCTCCAGGAGCGCGTCGCGAAGCTGGCCGGTGGCGTCTGCGTCATCAAGGTCGGCGCTGCCACCGAGGTGGAGCTCAAGGAGAAGAAGCACCGCATCGAGGACGCCGTCTCCGCGACGCGCGCCGCGATCGAAGAGGGCATTGTCGCCGGTGGCGGCTCCGCACTCATCCACGCGGGCAAGGTCCTCGACGGTGACCTCGGCCTGACAGGCGACGAGAAGACGGGCGTCAACATCGTCCGCAAGTCGCTGGTCGAGCCGCTGCGCTGGATCGCCGAGAACGGCGGCGAGGCCGGGTACGTCATTACCACCAGGGTTGCTGACATGGAGGTGGGTCACGGCTACAACGCCAAAACCAACGAGTACCAGAACCTCGTCGAGCACGGTGTCATCGACCCGGTGAAGGTGACGCGTTCCGCGCTTGCCAACGCCGCGTCCATCGCCGCGCTGCTGCTCACCACGGAGACACTCGTGGTGGAGAAGCGCGAGGACGACGACAACTGATTCACATCAGCTGA
>JBBSRQ010000064.1:0-15337 GCA_038242845.1 Propionibacteriales bacterium
CGGGAGACCCGGAGGGCGGAGTAGTCACGCCACTTCTCGGGAAAGCCGATCTTGGGGCGGAACTTCGACAGCTTGTCCAGCGCCTCGACACGTGTCGGCTCCGTCATCCACGCCAACTCCTCGATGGAGCTGCGGTAGGCGTCCATCAGGTTGGCCACCAGGATGTCCATGGCCCCCTTGGCGCCGCCCCGGAAGTGGCGCTCCACATAGACCTTGCCGATGGCCTCGCCCAGGACGCCCTCGACGAGGGAGACACCGCGCTTCCACCGGTCACGCAACTGCTCGGTGCCCTGCAGGGTGCGCTCGTAGAAGTCGAAGCGTGCCTCCACGAAGTCGGCGGACAGCCAGGGGGACAGTGCGGAGACGGCCTTCCAGCGCGCCCACGACTTCCAGGCCTCCAGGTCCGCCGACGACACGAGGTCCGCTGCTGCAGTGGCGAACGACGGCTGACCGACGACGAGGTCGGCCACCTTGTCCAGCGGCAGTTCCGCGGCCTCTGCGAACGCGTCCCAGCGGATGCCGGGAGCCGACGCGGTGAACTCCTCCCACGTCATGGGGTTGTACATCTGGCGCAGGTCCCGGGTGCGGACCTTGTCCCAGTGGTGCGAGGCGATGCGGGTCTCCAGATCGAGGACCGCCCGTGCCTGTCCCGCAGCGTCCTCCAACCCGGCCAGACCAAGGGCGCTGGAAAGGTGGGAGAGGTAGGACTCGCGGACCTCAGCGTGCTCGTCGAGGCGGTAGTACTCCTCGTCGGGCAGCCCCAGGCCGGCCTGGCCCGTGAACATCACGTAGCGCTTCGGGTTGCCCGGGTCGGAATCCTCACCAAAGCCCAGCAACGAGGAGAAGCCGTGGCGCAGCGACCAGCCCAGGTGGCGGGACAGGTCACGAACATCGTTGATGGCGTCGATGCGCGCAAGGAATGGCTGCAGGGGTGTCGCGCCCAGCGCCTCCACGCTGTCGGTGTCCATGAAGGAGGCATACAGGTCGGCGATCTTGCGGCGCTCGCCGTCGGCGCCGGTGTCCTCGGGGGTGGAGGTGATGATGTCGCGGACCGCCTCCTCCGAGGCGTCCCGCAGGTCGATGAATGCGCCTGCCCCTGACTTGTCGGAAGCAATCTCGACGCCGTGCAGCCAGGTGCCGTTGGCGTGGCGGAAAAGGTCGTCCGTGGGGCGGATGGACGTGTCGAAGTGGTCGAACTGGAGGGCTGTCGTCATGACCCCCACCGTACCCAAGGGCGTCAACGCTCCCAGATGACGTCAACCCGGCCCGGATCCCGGCCAAGCATGATGGCCCGGAACCCCACGGTGCGCAGCTCGTCGTTCCTGCCGGCCGTGCTGCCGTCCGTGAAGCCCATCGTCACGCTGAGGTTCAGGGCAACGGTGCCTACCGCCACGGTCTGGTCCGCCGGCGACAGCGTGGCAGTGATGTCCTTCCAGACGGTGGACCGGTTCACCAGTGTCCAAACCACGCTGCCGGGCACCACTGCCTTGTCGGCCGGTGGCCTGCGAGCGTTGGGGCAACCCGTCGGCGTCAGCTCCTTTGAGGCGATGCAGCGCTCCAGTGACGCCCTGGCCGCATCCATGAGGGCCGTGCGTCCGGCAACCGTCAGCTCGGGATTGACCACTGACAAGGTGATGTCGTTGTAGGACAGCGAGGAGATGGTGATGAGGCTGGAGCCCTCCGGGAATTCCAGGAACGGCAAACCGGTGCTGGGGGCGTAGGTTCCGGGGACCACCTTGAGGGCGAGGCGGTTGTCCACCTCGATGCCGTTGACGTGCGTGGGGAGGTTGTCACCACCCACCACCTGCAACTGGATGTCGATGGTGGTCTGCTCGAGAGAATAGGAGCCGGCGTCGTCGCGGGTGACGCGCATGGTGGTGGACACTGGCTTACCGGCCAGGGTGTAGGACACGGCAACCTCGTTGACGACCGCGTCCTGGGTGATGATCGTGATGTCCGAAGGTCGACTCCCCGCTGGCATGTTTGCCTGGGCAGCGGGTGTGAGGAGGGCGTCGGAGCCGGTGCCGACGGAGGGACCAAACTGCAGCGCCTCGTCGATGTCGCCGACGGCGAGGGCCTTCAGGTAGCCGCGCACCGTTTCCTGGGGGGAGCGGATCTTCGCGCCGGGGCTCTGGGAGACCCTAACGATGGTCTGGTCGTCGATGCCCGGGTCGCGGTGCAGCGCCACCCACACGGTGCCGCCGAGTACCCCCAGAAGGACCGTGACCACCGCCAGTACCAGCAGGAGCCGCAGGGGTGGCCGCCGCTGGCCGTGCCCGAATCGATCGCCGGCTTCCGGGGCCTCGAACCGACTCGTGTCGCGTGCCCGGCTCAGGACGGACTTCATGGCGAGCGCCTGGAATGAGGGGCCCGCCGTCGACGAGGGCATGGGTCGGATGATGCTGGTGTCCGGGCGGATCGGCGTCACGGCCGAGGTGGGGCCGCCGGTGGCCCCGGCGGGAGCGATGGGGTCCTGGCCCTGAAGCCTGCCCCAGCGCTCCGGCCCCAGCGTCATGACGCCCCGGCCTCCCATGTGTCGTTGCCTGCGATGACCGCGGCGAGGGCGGCGCCACGGTCCTGCGCCTGGGCGACGCCGATCTGCTCGCGGACGAGATCGTCGTACGCAGGCCGCTCCACCTGTCGGAAGATGCCGACGGGCGCCTGGCGAAGCACACCGGAATCGGTGAGGCGGGAGATGGCGAAGGCCTGGGACGGATCCTTGCGTGCGACGTCGTGCACGACGATGCGCGCCGGGTCCACCTCTGCGGTGTTGGCAACCTCGATCTCGAACGAGTCGTTGCGGATCACGCAGAACTGGCCGTCTTTGCCGAACGTGATGGGCTCCTTGTCGCGGAGCGTGATGAGCGCGTCCGCAGCGTTGGGGCCCTTGAGACCTGCGAAGGCGTCGTCGTTGAAGATGGGGCAATTCTGGTAGATCTCAACCAGTGCAGTTCCCCGATGGGCAGCGGCAGCCGTCATGACCTCCGTAAGCCCCTGCCTGTCGGAGTCGATGGCGCGGGCCACGAACGTGGCCTCCGCACCGATTGCCAGCGAGATGGGGTTGAACGGGCTGTCCACCGAGCCGTACGGGGTGGACTTGGTGACCTTGCCCTGCTCGGACGTCGGCGAGTACTGGCCCTTGGTGAGACCGTAGATCTGGTTGTTGAACAGCAGGATCGTGATGTTCACGTTGCGACGCAGCGTGTGGATGAGGTGGTTGCCGCCGATGGACAGTGCGTCGCCGTCACCAGTGACCACCCACACGTTCAGGTCCGGGCGCGTGATGGCGACGCCGGTGGCGATGGCGGGGGCGCGGCCGTGGATGGAGTGCATGCCGTAGGAGTCCACGTAGTACGGGAAGCGCGAGGCGCAGCCGATTCCGGAGATGATGACGGTGTTCTCCCGGCGCAGACCGAGTTCGGCCATCATCGACTGGAACGTGGACAGGATGGCGTAGTCACCGCAGCCGGGGCACCAGCGAACCTCCTGGTCGCTCGTGAAGTCCTTGCGGCTCAGCGGGGTGATCGCCAACGGCACGCCGGTAAGTCCGGGAGTGGGGTTCATCGCAGTCCTCCTTCGTGGATGCGGTCGATCTCCTCGATCAGGTCGTGCTCAAGCTCGCTCAGCGAGATGGGCAGGCCCCGGACGCGGGAATAGCTGTGGACGTCCACGAGGTAGCGGCTCTGGATCAGGCTCGCCAGCTGTCCGAGGTTCATCTCGGGGATGATGACGCGGTCGTAGCCACGCACGATGTCCCCGAGGTTGGCGGGCATGGGGTTGAGGTGCCGCAGGTGGGCCGTGGCCACTTCCCGGCCGCTGAGGCGCACCCGGCGGGCGGCGGCGGTGATGGGGCCCCAGGTGGAGCCCCAGCCGAGTACCAGCACCCGCGCCCGACCCGATGGGTCGACCACCTCGACATCCGGTATGTCGCGGACGATGCCGTCGATCTTGGCCTGTCGGGTGCGCACCATGGCGTCGTGGTTGTCGGGGTCGTAGGAGACGTTGCCGGTGCCAGCGGCCTTCTCGATGCCGCCGATGCGGTGCTCGAGGCCGGGGGTGCCCGGGATGGCGAAGGCTCGTGCCAACGTCTCCGGGTCGCGGTCGTAGGGCAGGAAGGCGGGCTTGCCCTTGGCGTCGGTCCCGTTGGGCTCGGTGGCGTAGCCGGGCTCGATGGGGTCGATGTCGTCAAGGTTCGGGATGCGCCACGGCTCCGACCCGTTGGCCAGGTAGCCGTCGCTCAGCATGATGACCGGCGTACGGTACTTGATGGCGATGCGGCACGCCTCCACCGCGGTGTCGAAGCAGTCGATGGCGGACTTCGCGGCGATGACCGGGACGGGCGCCTCGCCGTTGCGGCCGTGGATGGCCTGCAGCAGATCCGCCTGCTCCGTCTTCGTGGGCATGCCGGTCGACGGACCGGCACGCTGCACGTTCACGATGACCAGAGGAATCTCCGTCATCACGCCGAGGCTGATGGTCTCCGACTTCAGCAGGATGCCGGGGCCGGATGTGCTGGTGACGCCGAGGGCCCCCCCGTATGACGCGCCGAGCGCGGCGGCGACACCTGCGATCTCGTCCTCAGCCTGGAAGGTGACGACGCCGATGTCCTTGCGCTTGGAGAGCTCGTGCAGGATGTCGGAGGCGGGCGTGATGGGGTAGGACCCGAGGAACAGCTGCATGTCCGCCTTGTGGGCGCCAGCCATGAGGCCGTACGCGGTGGCCAGGTTGCCGGACACCTGCCGGTAGCGGCCCGGGTTCATGGGGGCAGGTGCGACCTCGTAGCGGAATTCGAACGACTCCGTGGTTTCGCCGTAGGCGTGGCCGGCCTGGGCCGCCGCGATGTTGGCGTCCCGGATGTCGGGCTTGGCGGCGAACTTTCGCTGCAGGAAGGCGATGGTGCCGTCCATGGACCGGGAGTACATCCAGCTCAGCAGTCCCAGCGCAAACATGTTCTTCGTGCGCGACGCGTCCTTGCGGGTCAGGCCGAACGGTTTGACGGTTTCGGTGGCAAGGTGCGTCAGGTCCAGTGGATGCACTTTGTAGCTCGCCAGGGTGCCATCCTCCAACGGGTTGGAATCCCACCCGATCTTGCTGAGGTTACGTTTCGTGAAATCCGCCGTGTCGACGATGATGACGCCGTCGCGGGGGAGGTCCGCAAGGTTCGCCTTCAGCGCCGCGGGGTTCATTGCCACCAGGACGTCCGGGCGGTCACCCGGCGTGACGATGTCGAAGTCCGCGAAATGCAGCTGGAAGCTGGAGACCCCGGGGAGCGTGCCCTGGGGCGCGCGGATCTCCGCGGGGAAGTTGGGGAGGGTGGCGATGTCATTGCCGAGTCCGGCTGCTTCCGCCGTGAAACGGTCGCCGGTCAGTTGCATGCCGTCGCCCGAGTCGCCGGCGAAGCGAATGACAACCCGGTCAAGGGGTTGCGGTGGTAGCACGAGATGTGTCCTTTGTCTGCTGGGTGTCGCATGCCATTGTAGGCGCGTCGTTGTCACACCCCGGCAAGCCGGCATGGGCGTGCACCATGGTGGTGCCACGTGCCGGGGGCTTCTCTCGTAGGATCAGCGCATGGCGAGGCTACGGGACTGGTGCGGGGACGGCTCTGTGCTCGTCCTCGACGTGCCGTGACGCGTCTGCAGAGCGGCCGCGTCGCCATGAAGGACGCCTGGGGGGCCAGAGCCGTGCGGTTCGGCTTCCTGGGATCCGTCTGCATCCTCATCGGCACGCTCAGTCCCGCTTATCTGCCTCAGGTGTCGCCCGTCTGGGCCGTGCTCAACGAGTTGCACTGGGACGGTGCGGTCTTCAAGGTTCTCGGCACCGTCTTCACGATGGTGGGCCTCGCGCTGCTGTTGGAGACATGGCTACGACTCCGGCCTGCGAGGCGTCGCGCCATGGGTTCGCCCCAGTTGCGGCACTGGGCCGTGCTGGCGATCATCGCGTCCCCGCTGCTGATCGCACCCCCCGTCTTCTCGCACGACGCCTACTCCTACGCGGCGCAGGGATGGATGCAGCACAACGGGATCAACCCCTACGAAGTGGGTCCGAGCGTGCTACCCGGCTACTTCGCCGACCAGGTGGCGTGGGTGTGGCGTGACACCGCGGCACCGTACGGGCCGCTGGCGCTGAAAATGAGTCACTGGATCGTCGTGGCAGCCGGGTTCGACCCGCTCGCCTCCACCTTGGCGATGCGTCTGCCCGCGCTGCTGGGCGTGTTGCTGATCGGCTGGTGCACGCCCCGGATCGCGCGGCAGGTGGGGGTCGACCCGGCTGCGGCCAGCTGGTTCGTGATGTGCAACCCCATCCTCATCATCGACTTCGTCGGTGGCATGCACAACGACGCCATGATGGCGGGCCTGATGGTGCTGGCCATCTGGCTGACCCTCCATCTCAGGCAGTGGTGGCTGGGTGCGCTCATCGTGGGCGTCGCGGCCGCCATCAAGCAGCCCGCGATGCTGGCTGCGTTCGTGTTGCCGTTTCTGGTGGTACCGCTCCTCGGGTGGCGCCAGCCCCTCCCCGTGCTCCGTGCCGGGCTCCGCGTCGCTGGGTCGGTGGTCCTGGCGGTGGGTGTGTTCGCTGGCATCAGTATCGCGACCGGGCTCGGGTTCGGCTGGATCTATGCCGTCAACGTGCCCGGCATGGTGGACACCGTCTCGCCCTTCACAGTGCTGGGCCACGTTGCACAGTGGGCCATCGACGCATTCGGGTGGGACACCTCGGGTCGCGCCGCCGTCACCGCTTCGCGCGCCGTCGGCGTGGTGGTGTTCGCCGTCGGCACGATCTGGTTGGCCATCCGGCACCTGGGGCGACGACCGCTTCACTTCCTGTCCTGGTCGTTCCTGCTGTTCGCGTTCTGCGCGCCGGCCATCCACTCCTGGTACGTCCTCTGGGGCGGCGTGCTCTTCCCCATGACGAGGCCCTCAGCGCGCTGGTTGCGCGTGGCTGTGCTGGTCACGGCAGTCCTGCTGAGCTACTCCGCCATGAACTTCGCACTGCGCAACGGGTTCTGGCTCCTCGCGTTCCTGGTGATGTTCGCCGCCTGGGGATCCCTGCGCGGCCACACGCTGCGGCAGCGCTGGGACCCCGAGACTGGGAAACGCGCCCAACCGGTGCGGTGAGGCCTCACGCGATGGCCCCCAGGTCGTACGAGACCAGCACGGGGCTGTGGTCGCTGATGCGGGACTCGTAATCAACCTCGCGTGCCACGCGAGCCGACGTAGCGGATCGTGCCAGGGCGGGGGAGGCGAGGTGGTAGTCGATCCGCCAGCCCACATCGTTGGTGAACGACTGGCCACGCCATGACCACCATGAGTACGGACCCTCGATGTCGGGGTGCAGGTGGCGAACCACGTCCATGAGCCGTCTGGGGCCCACCACCGAGCTGAACCACTCCCGCTCCTCCGGCAGGAAGCCCTCCGAACGCTTGTTGGTGCGCCAGTTCTTCAGGTCCTGCTCCGTGTGGGCGATGTTGAAGTCCCCGACGACGACGAAGTGGCGGCCGTCGGAGGCCGCTTCCCTGCGGGAGGAGGTCAACAGGCGGGCGAGGCCGCTCAGGAAACGCATCTTGCGCTCGTACTTCGCCTCCTGGTTCTCGTCCTCGAACGGCCGGGCGGCGCCCTTGGGGAGATAGAGCGACGCCACCCGCACAGGTGCGTCGGACAGGTCCACCTCGATGTAGCGGCCCTCGTGGGAGAAGCGGGCGAGGTCCCGGTTGGGAAGGATTACCGACGCAATCTCAATGAAATCGCCTTCGGGCCCTGCCAGCAGGGCAGTGCCCGACAGTGTCCGGATGGCGGCAGGAGCGTGCCGCGTCAGGACGGCCACGCCGTTGCGGCCGGGAAGAGTCCCCGTCTCGAGTGCAGTGTGATACCCGGTGAAGGCGTCCGGAGGCAGATCTGCCAGCCTGCAGCGAACCTCCTGCAGGGCAATCACATCGGCGCCCTCAGCGTCCCAGAACGTCCGGAATCCGCGACGCATGGCGGCGCGGATTCCGTTGACGTTGTGGGAGCCGAGGACGAGCGTGGAGGTCATGGGGCCCGATGGTATCCATGACTGCGCACGAAGCTGGAGCCCGGCGGCTCAGCGGTAGTTGGTGAACTGCACCGCGAAGTCGTAGTCGGCACCCTTGACGAGGTTCTGCACTTCCTGCAGGTGGTCGCGGCTCTTGCTGGAGATCCGCAGCTCATCGCCCTGGATCTGGCACTTCACACCCTTGGGGCCCTCGTCGCGGACCAGCTTCGAGATCTTCTTGGCGTTCTCCTGGGAGATGCCCTCCTGCGTGGAGGAGGTGATCCTCCACATCTTTCCGGACACTCGGGGCTCGCCCGCATCCAGTGCCTTCAGGCTGATGCCACGCCGCACGAGCTTGGTCTGGAACACGTCCAGGATGGCCTTGACCCGCTCCTCGGAGTTGGCCTCCATCTCGATGTTGTCCGCGGACCACCGGATGGAGGAATCGGTGTTCTTGAAGTCGAAACGCTGACTCACCTCCTTCGCCGCCTGGTTCAGTGCGTTGTCCACCTCCTGGCGGTCCACCTTGCTGACCACGTCGAACGAACTGTCGGCTGCCATGGTTCTCCTTTGCGATGTGATGGTCGGCTGTTGTCTCGTGTGCGGCCCATTGTGCCCTGAACGCGCACCAGTGCGGGGCAAGCGTGCCGTCGCTTTGTGGGACGGGGGCGGCCTGCGGTAGTGTTTCCCCGCTGGCTCTTGGGCCAGCACGGCAGATTGCCCGAGCGGCCAAAGGGAGCGGTCTGTAAAACCGTCGGCTACGCCTTCGTTGGTTCGAATCCAACATCTGCCACGCAGGTCCCGAATCGGATGGATTCGGGACCTGTTGCCGTTTCATGGGGGGCACAATCGTGACCCCTGCCCAACGCCGGGCGGCCAGGACGCACGCGCACTGACCCTGATGGGGGAATCACATGTCGACACCACACATTGCTTGCGAACCGGGTGACATCGCGCCGCTGGTGATCATGCCCGGCGACCCGAAGCGCGCCGAGCGCATCGCCCGCACCCGACTGCAGGACGCCAAACTCGTCTCCGACGTCCGCGGCATCGGTGCCTGGACCGGCCACATCGACGGCACCCCCGTCACGGCCATGGCATCCGGCATGGGAGTCCCGTCGCTGTCGATCTACGCCACCGAGCTGTACCGTGACTTCGGCGTCGAGCGCATCTGCCGCGTCGGAACCTGCGGCGCCATCCCCTCCGGCGTCGCTGTCCGCGACGTCATCATCGCCTCGGCAGCCCACACCAACAGCTCCGTCGCCACCGTCAACGTCCCCGGCATCACGCTGTCGCTGGCGCCCTCGTTCGACATGCTGCGCGCAGCCGTCGACGCCGCCCGTGGCGGGGACCGACAGGTCCATGTGGGCCCGGTGTTCACGAACGACTTCTTCTACGGCGGTGGCGTGGACGTCATCGGGGCCCTCCGGGAGCTCGGCACCCTCGGCGTCGAGATGGAGGCTGCAGGCCTCTACGCATGCGCCCTGGCGGCCGGCAAGCAGGCGCTGGCAGTGCTGACCGCCTCTGACCACCTCATGGACAACTCAGGCGACCTGACGGCGGAGGAGCGGGAGACGCTGTTCGCCGGTGCGCTGGAGATCGCCATCGCCGCACTCCTGGCCTGAGATCCGCATGAGGGTCGGGGCGAAACAGTGCGTTGTGGAGACGATTTGCTGCTCCGCCTCGAACCTGTGTATCTTTAGTCCTCGGCTGGCCCCTATAGCTCAGTAGGTAGAGCGTCTCCATGGTAAGGAGAAGGTCTGCGGTTCGACTCCGCATGGGGGCTCTGTTTCTTTCCGGTGGGAATCCGGAAGGGGACTTCCTGACGGGGTAGCTCAGTCGGTAGAGCAAGCGGCTCATAATCGCTGTGTCGCGGGTTCGATTCCCGCCCTCGTCACCGAATAGCTTCATCACACCGTCGCCATCCAGCGCCAAGCAGAAGGAATGAGATCATGGCCAAAAAGGGACAGGACGTCCGTCCTAAGATCACACTCGCCTGCACCGAGTGCAAGGAGCGCAACTACATCACGAAGAAGAACCGGCGCAACGACCCCGACCGGCTCGAGCTCAAGAAGTTCTGCCCCAGGTGCCGTACCCATCAGGCGCACCGCGAAACCCGCTGATACATCGCTTTTCATGCATGGCCGCACCTCATCGGTGCGGCCGTTCGTGTCTTTCGGGGGAGCTCGGGGTGCAGCGCCGGGTGGGACACCGACCGGATGCGTCAAGTAGCCTTGCGCGCATGCCCATCAGCCCAACCCACGTTGGACGCACGTATCCACCAGCGCCCCCGTACCGCGTCAGCACGGCCAAGATTCGGGAGTTCTCCGAGGCTCTGGGTGATGACAATCCCGCCTACCTCGGGAGTGGTGCCGTTGCGCCTCCCACGTTCGCGGCGGTCATCGCCGCCAACGCCTGGGGTGCACTCTTCGACGACCCCGAGCTGGGTCTCGCGCTGCATCGCACCATGCACGCCGATCAGACGTTCACGTTCACACGCCCGCTGCGCGACGGTGATGACGTCACCGCGAGCCTGACGATCGAGCGGGTGCGCAACCGCGGCACGCTCGACATGGTCACCGTGGCGGTGGACCTCACTGTTGACAACGCGACGATCTGTACCGCCCGTTCCACCCTCATGCACACCCAGGAGGTCACCGATGCCTGAAAAGGTCACCGCAGGACAGTCGCTGCCCGAGTTGCGCGTCGTCATCACCCGCGAAGGCGTGGTCAGGTACTCCGGCGCCTCCACCGACTTCAACCAGATCCACTTCTCGGACCGTCACGCGCGCGCCATCGGACTGCCGGGCGTCGTGGCCCACGGCATGTGGACCATGGGGGCTGGTCTGCGCATCGTCACTGACTGGGTGGGCGACCCCGGACGCATCGTGCAGTACTTCGTGCGTTTCACCCGCCCCGTCGTCGTGCCCGACACCGATGAGGGCGTGGAAGTGGTCTACAACGCACAAGTGCGTGACGTCATCGACGGGGTGGCGACCTTGTCGCTGACAGCAACATGTGGCGAGGACACCGTCCTGGGTGCAGCCAAGGTCCTGGTGCGCGTTGACTGAGCCCGAGCAGGCCTGCAGTGTCGACTTCGTGTCCCACCGGGGTTCGGCGACGGACGGATCCGACTCCGTGATGCTGGCCGAGCACACGACGCTGCGTGTGGGGGGCCCTGCGAAGCGCTTTGTGCGGGCCGCAACCCAGGAGGAGCTCATCGACGTCGTGCGCGACGGTGACGCGCGTGGCGAGGCCATCCTCCTGCTCGGTGGGGGCTCGAACCTCCTGGTCCCCGACGAGGGCTTCGACGGCACCGTCGTCCAGGTGGCCACCCGCGGCATCACCGCGGAGGTGTCATCCTGCGGCGGAGCCATGGTGAGGGTGCAGGCCGGCGAGAACTGGGACGAGTTCGTCGGGTTCGCCGTCCATCACGGATGGGTGGGTGTGGAGACGCTCTCCGGGATCCCCGGCGCCGTGGGCGCCACCCCCATCCAGAACGTCGGCGCCTACGGGGCCGACGTCTCCGCCACCATCAGCGCCGTGCGCACCTGGGACCGCCAGGTTGGACGCCTCAGGACCTTCCCGGTCGTCGATTGCGGCTTCGGGTACCGGACTTCGGTGTTCAAGCGGGAACCGGGGAGGTGGCTCATCCTCGACGTGGCCTTCCAGTTCCCGCTGGGCGAACTCAGCGCGCCGATCGCCTACCCGGAACTGGCTCGTGCCCTGGGTGTGGAGGCGGGGGAGCGCGCCGGCACCCGTGAGGTCCGGGACGCAGTCCTGCGGATTCGTCGGTCCAAGGGGATGGTCCTGGACGATGCCGACCACGACACATGGAGTGGGGGGTCGTTCTTCACCAACCCCCTGCTCACCGACGAGGAGGCGTCGAGGCTTCCACCGGAGGCCCCACGCTTCCCGTCTGGCGAACGGACGAAGACCAGCGCTGCCTGGTTGATCCAGCACGCAGGCTTCGCGAGGGGCTACGGAACAACCCGCGCCAGCCTGTCCACCAAGCACGTGCTGGCCGTGACGAACCGCGGAGGTGCGAGCGCCACTGACCTGGTGGGGCTCGCCCGGGAGATCCGCGACGGCGTCGAGGCACGGTGGGGGATCCGGCTCGAGCCCGAAGTCAACATTCTCGGCACCACCCTGTGACGCCCCGTCGGGCCGGTTCGACTCGACGGTTGCTCGTGGCGTAGCATGAGTGCACTGGTGAAGCGCTTGCCGGCTCGGGTCCCGACTCGAGCGGTCGTGCAACGCCACAAAGGGTAGTAGCTCAATTGGCAGAGCAGCGGTCTCCAAAACCGCAGGTTGGGGGTTCGAGTCCCTCCTGCCCTGCGAGGCAGTTTGGCTGTTTCCAGGCGCCTACCGTCCATCGGACGGTGAGGCATTTTGTTTGTTGACCGAAGGGGAAACCGCGTGAGTGACAAGACTCCCGATCCGACGGGGGCCTCTGAACCCGAGTACAACTCGCTCGGGGACTCATCTGGCGACCAGTTCGACGCTGACGCCGTTGAGGGGACTCCGGAGCCAGCGCCCGTCAGGCCGGCCGGATCCAGCCGCCGACGGACAACGTCCGGACCAGTGCGCCGCAAGGGAAGCATCGACCCTGATGCCGACGATGAGACCATCGCCGAACTCGAGGGCGGTTTTTCCGACGACGAGCAGGCAACCGCCTCGTCTGTGCGTCGGAGTTCCAACGCCCCGGTGAAGAAGGGTACGGCCACCCGGAAGCGTTCCGAGGCGATCAAGGTCGAGGACGACCCCTATACAGCCACCAACCCCGCCGCATTCGTCAAGCAGTCCGCCAGCGAGATCAAGAAGGTCGTGTGGCCCACATGGTCGCAGCTGAGGGTTCTGTTCCTCTCGGTCCTGGTCTTCGTGCTGTTCATGATCGCCTTCGTAGGCGCTCTTGACCTGCTGTTCGGCTGGGGCCTGCTGGCACTGTTTGGAGATTCCTGATGAGCGAAAACACCACCCCTGAAGAAGAATTCGAGATTGACCTCGGGCAGCCAGAAACGCCCGGGGCCACCGACGACGTCGAGATTGATCTCGGTGCCCTCGCCGACGACGAGGCGGAAGAAGTCCCCGAGCTCGCCGAACTGGCGGAGGAGCCCGAGGAAGAGGATGAGGGCGACGACGCAACCGACGTCGCCATCGAGGCGCTGCGCCAGGAACTCGAGTCCAAGTACGGCGAGTGGTACGTCATCCACACGTACTCCGGCATGGAGAACCGCGTCAAGCAGAACGTGGACGCCCGTTCCCAGTCCCTGGACATGGAGGACTTTATTTTCGAGACGGTCGTCCCCACCGAGGACGTCGTCGAGATCCGCAACAACACCCGCAAGACGGTCACGCGTTGCGTGCTGCCCGGATATGTCCTTGTGCGCATGGAACTGACCGACGAGTCGTGGGGCGTCGTGCGCCACACCCCGTCGGTGACCGGCTTCGTCGGCCACGGACAGACGCCCGTCCCACTCAGCGTTGATGAGGTGCTCAACATGCTCACCCCGTCGATCATCGCCAAGGTGGCGGCCGAGACGAGCGGCACGTCGGCTCGCCAGCGCAACAAAAAGGTGGAGGTGGTCGATTTCGAGATCGGCGACTCCATCATGGTGGCGGACGGTCCGTTCGCCGGCATGCACGCGACGATCACCGAGATCAACCCCAAGAGCGCGCGCCTGAAAGCCCTCGTGGACTTCATGGGCCGCGAGACGCCCCTCGACCTCGAGTTCAAGCAGGTCGAGAAAGTCGTCTAGACTGCACCGTCGGAAACCGGTTGTGCCCTCCCGCCAAGGATCGACGCCGGCAACGACATCATCGCCACCACAACATCCTCAACAAGAAGGACCCGCTCATGCCTCCCAAGAAGAAGGTTGCGGCCCTCGTCAAGGTCGCACTGCAGGCTGGCTCCGCCACGCCCGCCCCGCCGGTCGGTACCGCCCTCGGTCCGCACGGCGTCAACATCATGGAGTTCGTCAAGGCCTACAACGCCGCGACCGAGTCCCAGCGTGGCAACGTCATCCCCGTAGAGATCACGATCTACGAGGACCGCACGTTCACCTTCGTCACGAAGACGCCGCCTGCCTCAGAACTCATCAAGAAGGCAGCAGGGCTCAGCAAGGGTTCTGACAACCCGCTGGCCACCAAGGTCGGCAAGCTCACCAAGGACCAGGTCCGCGAGATTGCCACCCAGAAGCTGCCCGACCTCAACGCCAATGACGTTGAGTCCGCCATGCGTAGCGTTGAAGGAACCGCCCGCTCCATGGGCGTCGAGATCAACTGACATTTCACCCATCACCTGGGAGGGGCGTGCCCCCAATCAACCAGGAACTGGTGGACCAGCCCGCGAGGCTGGCTGACAACCAAGGAACCAGATATGAAGCACAGCAAGGGTTACACCCAGGCGTCCGAGAAGCGTGACGCCGACCAGCAGTACAGCCCCGAGGAAGCCATCCGCCTCATCAAGGAGATGGCGACCGCGAAGTTCGACGAGAGCATCGATGTCGCGATGCGTCTCGGCGTTGATCCCCGCAAGGCCGACCAGATGGTCCGCGGCACGGTCAACCTCCCCCACGGCACCGGTAAGACGGCACGGGTCCTTGTCTTCGCCACCGGTGACCGCGCGGAGGCTGCACTGGCTGCAGGCGCCGACGAGGTGGGCAGCGACGAGCTGATCGAGAAGGTGGCTGGCGGCTACCTCGATTTCGACGCCGTCGTCGCCACTCCTGACCTCATGGGCAAGGTGGGTCGACTCGGTCGTGTGCTCGGCCCCCGTGGCCTCATGCCCAACCCGAAGACGGGCACGGTCACGATGGATGTGTCCAAGGCCGTCTCCGACATCAAGGGCGGAAAGATTGAATTCCGCATCGACCGGCACGGCAACCTGCAGTACCTCATCGGCAAGGCCTCCTTCACGGCCCAGCAGCTGACGGACAACTACTTCGCCGTCATGGACGAAGTCATGCGTCTCAAGCCGTCGGCCTCGAAGGGTCGCTACCTGCGGAAGGTCGCGGTGTCGGCCACGATGAGCCCGAGCGTTCTCGTCGACGGTTCGGTCACCAAGCCCGCCGAGGACTGAACAACCACAGCATGAACCATGGATGGGGTGGGTGCCTGAAGGCGCCCACCCCATCCAATTTCTGTTCGGGTCAGAGAACCTTGGCGAAGAAGTCCCGGGTGCGGTCCTGCTGGGGATGGTCGATGACCCGGGCTGCGGACCCCCGCTCCACCACGAGGCCCTCGTCAATGAAGACCACCTTGTCGGCCACCTCACGGGCGAACCCGACCTCGTGCGTGACCACGAGCATCGTCATGCCGGAATCAGCCA
>JBBSRQ010000065.1:0-15243 GCA_038242845.1 Propionibacteriales bacterium
AGTACGCGATGAACAACACGAGTTACGACAACCGTCAGGCCAACGGGTTGTTCACGTTCACACTGGCCAAGAAACTGGCCGGCGGCACCCACACCGGCAACCTCGTCGTCACCGCCGGCACCACAACAGTCACGGTCCCGATCAACCTGGTGGTGGAAGCAGTCGGGCCCACGACGCCCACGACGCCCACGGCAACCGTCACCTCAACGGCCACCGCCACGGCGACCGCCAGCACCACCGCAACCGCAACCGCGACCACGACTGCCACCGAAACGGCCAGCACCACCGCCACCGCAACCGCGAGCACCACCGCCACGGCCACCTCGACTGCAACCGTGACAGCCACCGCCACCACCACGGCCACCGCAACCGCGACGACCACCGCCACGACCACAGCGACGTCGACGAACACGGCGACCGCGACGCAGACCATCACGCTCACCCCAACGGCCACACCCACGGCCAAGCCCACGGCCAAGCCCACGGCCAAGCCCACGGTGAAGCCGACCAGCGCACCCCCGGCCAAACCCACGGCCAAGCCCACCACCGTCTCATCGGGCAATCTGGACGTGTACTCCACCCCCGGACTGCATTTCGTCAACGGGCGCCACTGGTGGACCAAGTGCGAGCCCTACTCCGCCACCACCCGGTGCTGGACCGAGATCTGGGGAACCCAGACCACCTACAAGGACGGGAAATACACCAGCACCAACGGCTGGACCTTCAACAACCTGACCTACCTCGCCAGCCCCCGCGACCTGTGGATCGGCAACCCGCTCGGCAACACCGGCACCTGGACCGCACCCGATGGCAAGCAGTGGCGCACCGAATGCGACACCGCCCAAACCGGTAGCAACGGCTGCCGCAGCCACACCCTGTCCAAGGTCGTCGAAGCAACCAGGACCCCCTCCGGATGGACCTACAAGATGGCCAAGAAATGGGTGTTCAACAACATCGTCAGATTCTCCTGACCTGACCTGACCTGACCTGACCTGACCAGACGGCCGCCCGGCCCGGGGCCCACACACCAGCCGGGCGGCCGTTCTGCGTCCTCGCTGTTCCGGGGGACGAGTCCTGATCAACCGGATACCACCATCCCGGGCCTGAGCGGGTCTTTGGTGGGGGCAGCCAGTGGTCCTGCCTGCTGTATCCACAAGACATGCCCACGGGGCGGGCCCGAAGGCCCGCCCCGTGGGGTGGATGATGTCAGCAGCGGCCTCAGGTGGAGACCACCACAGGGACGATCATGGGGCGGCGGCGCAGTTTCCTGGACACCCAGGCACCCATGACCCTGCGGGTGATTTGTTGCAGTTTCTGCGTGTCGTCGACGCCGTCGGCGAGCGCCTCCCTGAGCGCCTTGGCCACTTCCTTGCGGACCCCGTCGAACACGGACTGGTCCTCGGCGAAGCCGCGGGCGTGGACGTCCGGGCCGCTCACGAGTTCCTTCGAGTCGAAGCTCACGACGGAAACGATGGAGATAAATCCCTCCTCACCCAACACCAGGCGATCCGTGAGTGAGTCGGAGATGTCACCGACGGTCTGCCCGTCAACGAAGATGTAGGAGGCGTCGACGCTGCCCACCCGACGGGCCCTTCCCTTGACAAGGTCCACGACGTCGCCGTCTTCTGCCACGATGACGTTCTCCGCCGGGACGCCGGTGGAGATGGCCAGCTTGGCATTGGCGATCAGGTGGCGGATCTCGCCGTGCACCGGCAGCACGTTGCGGGGCTTGATGATGTTGTAGCAGTAGAGCAGTTCGCCGGCGGACGCGTGGCCTGACACGTGGACCATCGCGTTGGCCTTGTGCACCACCTGGGCGCCCAGCTTGGACAGCCCGTTGATGACACGGTAGACGGAGTTCTCGTTGCCGGGAATCAGCGAGGATGCCAACAGGACGACATCGCCGGGGCCCACCGAAACCACGGGGTGTTCCTGGCTGGCGATGCGGCTGAGCGCTGCCATCGGCTCGCCCTGCGATCCGGTGGACACGATGACCACCTTGTCCTTGGGGTACTTGTCGATGTCACGCATCTCGATGAGCGTGTCGCCGGGCACCTTGAGGAAGCCCAGGTCCCGCGCGATGGCCATGTTGCGCACCATGGAGCGTCCGACATAGACCACCTTGCGTCCGTGCTTCACTGCGAGATCAAGGACCTGCTGGATGCGGTGGACGTGGCTGGCGAAGCTCGCCACGATCAACTTCTGGTTGGCGGTCTCGAACACACGGGACATCGCTGGTTCGATGTCCTTCTCCGGCGTCGTGAAGCCGGGGACCTCGGCGTTGGTGGAGTCCACCATGAAGAGGTCGACGCCCTCCTCGCCCAGCCGGGCGAAGGCCCGCAAGTCAGTGATTCGTCCGTCCAGTGGCAACTGGTCCATCTTGAAGTCGCCGGTGTGCAGCACCGTGCCAGCCGAGGTGCGGATGGCCACGGCGAGCGCGTCGGGGATGGAGTGATTGACTGCGACGAACTCGAAGTCGAACTTGCCGACCTTGATCCTGTCGCCTTCCTTGACCTCGTGCAGCTGATGCCCGCGAACGCGGTGCTCCTTCAGCTTGTTCGCAAGGAAGGCGAGCGTCAGCCGGGACCCGTAGATCGGGATGTCGGGTCGCTTGCGCAGCAGATAGGGCACCGCACCGATGTGGTCCTCGTGGCCGTGGGTCAGCACGAGGGCCACGATGTCGCCCAGTCTGTCGTTGAGGTTGTTCAGTGCAGGAAGGATGAGGTCGACACCAGGGTGGTGCTCCTCCGGGAACAGGACCCCACAGTCAACGATGGCGATCTCACGATCGATCTCAAAAGTCGCCATGTTGCGGCCCACGTCTCCCAGGCCTCCGAGCGGGGTGATGCGCAGGGTTCCTGGCTTGAGTTTGGGGGGTGTCCTCAGATCAGTCATTGTTTCAGGTTAGTGGAAGGGCGCCGTCGGCATAGTAGTGGACTGGCCGCGTCTCATAGACTGTCCCCCATGTCTGTCCCAGATTCCGTCCGTTTGGCCATGCCTGCTGAAGCTGTTGACGTCGCACGGCTCCAGCGGAAGTCATGGGCGGCGAAACCGGCCTTGGCGACTGTCATGTCCGGCGTCTCCGCGGATGAGACCGTCCGCGCATGGCACGACGCCATCCTCAAGCCTCCCCTGGCCCATTGCCGGGTGCTCGTGGCGCTGGGTGACGCCGCCATCGTCGGCTTCGCCGTCACGGGCCCCAGTAGTGACCCGGACCGGCAGGACACCGACGGTGTCATTGCCGAGTTCATCGTGGACGAGACGGGCATCGACGCGGGTCACAGCTCCCGTTTGATCAACGCCGCCGTCGACACTCTCCGCGCCGACGGCTACGAGGTGGCCACCATGTGGTTGCCAAGCGACGCCGACGACCTGCGGGAGTTCCTCGTCGGGTGCGGCTGGGGCACCGACGGTGCCCACCGGGAGATGGGTTCCGATGATGGCGCCGCCAGCATGAAGCTCATCCGCATGGTCACCGACATCACCAGCGACTGAGCCAGAACACGTGACCTTGGGTGTGGACTCAACGACTGTGGACCGGCAGTTGGTCCACAGCTGTGCCACGCCGGCGTTCCGGCACCGTGCGCAGCGGCTCCTGCCTCCCGTCCAACCGCGCGACTGCAGCACGTCATGGAGTTGCCATGCCACTTCGCACGGACGATTGGTCACGTCGTGCCAGCCGTAGCGCAGTGTCTGCAATCCGGAAAGGGCGAGCCGATTGTCGCGGGCCATGTCCCTGAACGTCTCTTCGTGGCTCAATCGTCCGTCCAGTTCCACCACCACGCCTTGGTCCTTCCAGACGGCATCCGAGCGCGTCCCTCGCCTCAGCCCATCTTGAAGGGTCGGGAGCGGCAGCCGATGGGCGCGTACGACGATTGTCAGGAAGCGCCACTCCAACACTGACTCGACACCCTTCGACGCTTCCTCACACAGGTCCGTGAGCAGTCCCCGGCGTATGATCCGTGCTCTGGTGCCGATGGCGGTGAGCAGCCGGGCGGGCGTGGTGAGGCCTTGGCTGAAGGCACGTGTCACTGCAGCAACAGCAGCGTCTTCACTGCATTCTGCAGCAAGGTCCAGCAGCGTCACATCCACGGGGGTGCGCGCCGGTTCTCCTCTGCCCGTGCGGTCCGCCCGACGAAAAGTCACCCCGGTCTTCTCGTCAACAATATTTGTCAGCGCGCTCGGTCCCCCGTACCAGACCGTGATCTGCACGGGTTCCGTGTGAACAGCTCCCAGAAGGTGGCCTGCGGCTGCACCTCCTACCACCCCGGTTGGACCAGCGTGGAGAATAGCCGCCCAACACCCGCTCAGCCACGTGGGTACATGAGTGCAATGGATGCCTGGGGCCATCCGAACCCATTCACGCTTTCCATCTGCGCACTGTCGTCAAGGAAACCGCCAGTGCTGCGAGCTGGTTCTGAGACACGACGCCCGCCTGAGCGCAAGCCAACTTGATCATCTCGGGGCTCGGGTCCGTTCGGCTGTACACACCTCACACCCTGGGCACCCGAAGGACACGGTTCCAGGTTAGTGAGGTACCTGTGGACAACGCCATAGTCACGGACAGCCCTTAGCTGTGGAGCAACGGCTGGTGGACCAGCAGAGACTCCACAGCTTGTGGGGGTACCCCGCGATCAGAGTCCGATGACCGTCTCGATGCCTTCTGTGAGGCCCGGGGTGTCGACGACGTGGCGTACCGCGGCGAGGACACCCGGCATGAAGCTGGTGCGCTCGTAGCTGTCGTGGCGGATGGTGAGGGTCTCCCCTTGCGTCCCCAGCAGCACTTCCTGGTGCGCGACGAGGCCCATGAGCCTGACTCCATGGATGTGGATACCCTCCACCACGGCGCCGCGTGCACCATCGTCGTGGACGGTTGCATCAGGCACCTCCCCCATCCCTGCGGTCGCGCGAGCCGCAGCGATGCGTCGTGCGGTGCTGGCTGAGGTACCCGAGGGGGCGTCCGCCTTGTTGGGGTGGTGCAGTTCGATGATCTCGACGCTGGGGTAGAACCGCGCGGCCTGCTCCGCGAAGCTCATCATGAGAACCGCACCGATGGAGAAGTTGGAGGCGATGAGCACCCCCACCCCTGGGTTGTCGTCGCAAATCTGCTGCACGGCCGCGAGCCGCTCAAGTGTGAAGCCCGTGGTGCCGATCACCATGTGGATGCCACGGTTCAGGCACCATTCGACGTTGTCCATGACGGCATCGGGGTGCGTGAAGTCCACCATGACGTTCGCGGCCGCCACGTCTTCCCGGTCGTCGCCCATGTCGACGCCAGCCACGAAGGTCATGTTCTCAGCGGATCGGACCGCGCGCTCCACCTCCGCGCCCATCTTGCCGCCGGAACCGAAGACACCCACCGAAATCTGATTCATACCCTGTCCCATCACTGATGTTGTGTGCCCGACCAGTCAACCAGCGTTGCTGGTCGCAGCACGGAAAGGACAACGGGTGGACCCCCGAAAGGGCCCACCCGTTGGTCATGTGCAGAACCAGCCTCAGTTGGCGTCGTCTCCGGCTTCGTCATCCAGAACGGGGACGAGCGACAGCTTGCCCCGGTCGTCGATCTCGGAGATCTCCACCTGGAGCTTCTGTCCGACGGAGAGAATGTCCTCCACGTCATCCACACGCTTGCCGCCGGCGAGGCCGCGGAGCTTGGAGATGTGCAGGAGGCCGTCCTTGCCGGGCAGCAGCGACACGAAGGCACCGAAGCTCGTCAGCTTCACGATGGTGCCGAGGAAACGCTCTCCCCGCTCGGGCATGTGCGGGTTGGCGATCGCGTTGATCATCGCGACGGCTGCGTCCGCGGCCTCACCTGTGGTGGCGCCGACGTAGATGGTGCCATCATCCTCAATGGAGATGTTGGCCCCAGTGTCGTCCTGCATCTGGTTGATGTGCTTACCCTTCGGGCCAATGATCTCGCCGATCTTGTCCACCGGGATGCGCACCGTGATGATGCGGGGCGCGTACTGGCTCATCTCATCAGGCACGTCGATGGCCTCACCCATGACCTCGAGGAGCGTGTGACGCGCCTCACGGGCCTGGAAGAGTGCCTTCTGCAGCTCGGAGGCGGGGATGCCGTTGAGCTTGGTGTCGAGCTGGAGCGCGGTGATGAAGTCCGGCGTGCCCGCCACCTTGAAGTCCATGTCACCCAGTGCATCCTCTGCGCCAAGGATGTCGGTGAGTGCGAGGTAGCGCGTCTCACCATCGATCTCTTCGCTCATGAGACCCATGGCGATGCCGGCCACGGGTGCCTTCAGCGGCACACCAGCGTTGAGCAGCGACAGCGTCGAAGCGCACACCGAGCCCATCGAAGTGGAACCGTTGGAGCTGAGTGCCTCCGAGACCTGACGGATCGCGTAGGGGAACTCGGTGCGTGTCGGCAAGATGGGCAGGATGGCGCGCTCAGCGAGAGCCCCGTGGCCGATCTCGCGACGCTTCGGCGAACCGACGCGACCCGTCTCGCCCGTGGAGAACGGCGGGAAGTTGTAGTTGTGCATGTAGCGCTTGGTTGACTCGGGCGACAGCGTGTCGAGCCTCTGCTCCATGTCCAGCATGTTCAGCGTGGAGACACCCAGGATCTGGGTCTCGCCGCGCTGGAACAGGGCCGATCCGTGGACGCGGGGAATGATCGCGACCTCCGCGGACAGCTCACGGATGTCACTGGGGCCACGACCGTCGATGCGGACGCCCTCGGTGATGGTGCGGTGACGAACGAGCTTCTTCGTCAGCGCCTTCATGGCAGCCGAAACCTCGTGGGTGCGATCAGCGAAACGGTCGGAGAGCTGTGCGGTGACTTCCTGACGGATGGCGTGCGTTGCTTCGTCGCGCTCCTGCTTGCCGGAGGTCGACATGGCCTCGGACACGCGGCCGGAGGCCAGCTCCTCCACGGCTGCGAAGACGTCGTCCTCGTAGTCCCGGAAGATGGGGAAGTCGCGGGTCTCGCGCGGCAGCTTGGCTGCCAGCTCGGACTGGGCGTCGCACAGGGCCTTGATGAAGGGCTTTGCGGCCTCGAGGCCCTGACCAACAACCTCCTCGGTGGGCGCGGTCTTGCCCGCACGCACGAGTTCCCAGGTGGCTTCCGTGCCGCCGGCCTCGACCATGGTGATGGCGACGTCACCATCGGGCAGCACGCGCCCGGCAACAACCATCTGGAAGGCGGACGAGGTGGACTGCTCCACCGTGGGGAAGCAGACCCAGGCGTCGTCGATGAGTGCGACGCGAACGCCGCCGATCGGGCCGGTGAACGGCAGGCCGGCCAGCGTGGTGGACATCGATGCCGCATTGATGGCGACGACGTCGTACAGGTGTGTGGGGTTCAACGATAGGACGTCGACGACGACCTGGACCTCGTTGCGCAGACCCTTCACGAAGGCGGGGCGCAGCGGGCGGTCGATGAGGCGGGCGGTCAGGATGGCGCCCTCGCCGGGGCGACCCTCGCGACGGAAGAACGAGCCGGGGATGCGCCCAGCGGCGTACATGCGCTCTTCGATGTCGACCGTCAGCGGGAAGAAGTCAATGGAGTCACGCGGCGTCTTGCCAGCGGTGGTGGCGGCGAGCAACATGGTGTCGCCGTCGAGGTACACAGCGGCCGAACCATCGGCCTGCTGTGCGAGGAGTCCGGCTTCGAACCGGACGACGTGGCGCCCGTGGGCTCCGTTGTCGATGACTGCTTCAGAAAAAACGAGACCTGGTCCTTCCATGGACAGGCTCCTTTCAGTTGGTGGGGTGCTGCCCCGCCCGCGCAGGGCGTTTCGCGTGGTCCACCGGTCTTCGATCGAGGTTCGCGGGGACCCGGTGGGCACCCGAAAACCACTACCGAGGACCAGATGAGACCCCCAGCGGGCAGCACAAAATAAACCTTGCTATGAAGTTGTGCCAGCAGTGTATCGTGGCGGTCCGGAAATGGGCGAAGAGCAGCACCCCGCCACAGGCGGGGGCTGCTCCTCCATCAGAGTCCGGGTGATGCGGATCAGCGGCGCAGACCGAGGCGGGCGATGAGCTCGCGGTAGTGCTCGACGTCGTTCTTCATGACGTAGTTGAGCAGGCGACGACGCTGGCCGACCATGAGCATCAGACCACGACGGGAGTGGTGGTCGTGCTTGTGCATCTTGAGGTGCTCCGTCAGGTGCGAAATCCTTGCGGACAGCAGCGCAACCTGGACATCCGGCGATCCGGTGTCACCCGGGACGGTCGCGTACTCTTCGATGATCTGCTTCTTGTTGACAGCTTCCATGCGGGGCTCCTTCGGTTCGCTGCACGGCGCCCCTCTGCAGGTTGCAAGTGGGGCTCTTGGGCATCCGTGGCCGATCAAACGGCAACCGTGGAACACTACCACGATGGTGCCACCCGCACCCATTCCGTCCTCTCCATCTAGTTCGCCTCACAGGGCCCGGTACCCAGCGTGGGGCCCGCCACTGTAGGCTTGCCGTGCCGGCCCGTGAGGTCCCGTTAGGAGCTGCCATGCCAATCGTTGTGCGTACCGCAACCGAAGACGATCTTCCCGCCATCCGTCAGCACTTGGGTCAGACTGACCCACGCCTGGTGGACGAACACTTCCGTTTGCAGGACGAGGGGCTCATGTTCTTCATCCTGGCACTCGACGGTGATGAGACGGTCGGCACTGCGCTGCTGGACCTCGCCTCAGAGATGGCGCCCGAACTCCGCAACATGTTCGTCGCCCCCACCGCCCGCCGCCGAGGAGCGGGACGGGCCCTGTCGCAGTGGGTGGAGCAGAAGGCCCGCGAACTCGGCCACACCGCCGTGTTCCTCGCGGTGGACCCCAACAATGAGAAGGCCGTGCCCCTCTACGTGTCGTTGGAGTACCACCCCACCGGTGAGCACCTGCTCGTCGCGGAGCCAGAAGTGGAGCAGGTTCCTGATCCGTCGCGCGCAAGCTCCCACTACGCCATCTACAAGAAGTCGTTGACGGCCCGCTGAACGATGTGACGTGCGAAGCGGGGCCCAAGGAGTGTTCCCCGGGCCCCGCTTCTCTTGTCGCTGGTGCTCAGCTGAACCGGACGATGTTGTTGAACACCCACTTGTTGACAACGACGTAGCGGTATCCGCCAGTCGCGGTCTTTCGGGCCTCAGCGACGCCGGTTGCCCAGATGAAGCTGCGGCAGCCGTTGCCACCTGTGGCAGCAGTGTCACATTCAGTGCGCCACTTCCTGCCAGCACTGGCGAAGTGGCCAGCGTTGGCCAGCGGGTTGGCACCCCAGGCAGCCCTCGTCATCTCCGGCAGGTAGGTCAGGTTGTTGAAGAACCAGCCGGTGCGGGACGAGAATTTTCCGCCGCCGAGATGGTTCACCTGGGTGGACCAGATGTCCGTGCGACAGCGCGTCGTCTGTGAGTACGGCTCACAGGCGGTGAACCAGATCCGGCCGTTCAGCCGGTGGTACCCCGGGGTGGAGTAGACATCCACGACGGGCGCGGTGGTTACGGTGACCGTCACCGTCGGGTCCGACGTGGGCGTGCCCGTCACCGTTGCTGACGCGCTGGGCGTGGGCATGGACGTTGGGGACGGGGACGGCGTTGCGGTGGGCGTCGGGGACGGGGACGGCGTCGCGGTGGGCGTCGGCGTCGGGGTGGGTGTCGGCGTCGGCGTCGGCGTCGGCGTCGATGATGGGACGAAATCGCCAAGTGCATTCAGGTTGACGCTTCGACCTGCCACATCGACGACACCGTCCCCGCCACACTTCAGCGCTGTGCGGGTGGCGGCCACTGCCATGAGGATCTGGAAGCGGGCGCTCGTACCGGTCTGGCTCACCTGCAGGTTGCCATCGGTGACACGCACCCTGGCATCTCCGACGACGCATCCTGTCACAACTCCGCCTGCGGAGGTGAGGACGAAGTCCGCATCCGCGCCGGCCTCCTCCCCCACGGTCACCGCCACGGTGTCACCGGGGTGGATCTGCCAGTCCCAATCGTGTGACGTGTCCCCATCATCGAACGTGTCATCGAACGCCAACACAGTCACGTCGTCACCCATGTCGACGATCGCCTCGCGCGTGGCAGCGGCGACCTCGAAGTTGAGATGACCGTCGAGGTGGACGTACCCGCCGCCCTGCTTGGCGTATCGACGCGATTCCAGGGTGACCCCGTCGGCGCGCTCGGTGGTGTACTGGCCACGCTTCTGGATCTTGCCATCCACGAGGGGGACCGAGAACAGCTTCGGGTCCGGGGACTTTCCTGCCATCAGCGCCCATGTCGTGTCGAAGCCGATCAGCGAGAGACCGAACGTCTCCGAACCGGACCAGCCCTTGTGGATGGAGTTGCGGTTGTTCAGCGTCGCCAGGACGTCGTCAGGACCGGTATAGGCATTGCGGAAGGCGTAGAAACCCGGGTAATCATCCATGATGGCCTCGTGAGCCGCCGGCGCCGTGAGCTTCGACACGTCCCCCTGCCCGCCCGGGTACAACAGGATCGTGTACGGGTCGTGCACGCCGTCGAAGATTGGCACGTCGCGACCCAGGCCGCGGGTCTGGTCGTAGACCCACTGGATGCCCTCGACCGCGTCGTCCGGCGTGAGCGGCACCAGCATCGGAAGGATGCCCTGCGACTGGTTCTTCGGTGTTCCCACACCCCACTGGATCATGTCGAGGCTTTCCCGCCCGGACAGTGTGTGCAGGGCGAGGTTCCACCACTGGGGCCGTTGCAGTTCGGGGACCAGGCTGATGTGACCGTCACCGATGGCTGCGTAGGCCGAGGGCAGCATGTACAGGCCGGCGTAGTGGAAGTAGTCCCAGCCCTCCTGCGTGTACCCGTTGTCCCGGTACCCCTGCTGCAGGTGGAGTCGGACGAGGTTGCTGAGGTAGGCGATGCGGCCCTCGCGCAGACCGATGTCGCCGTCGCCACGAACAGCCATGAGGGCCGCCAGTTCCGTGGTGGACGCGACGCCGATCCAGTTGCTTGCCTTGTCCGCTCCGTCGAGATTGTCGTGGTGGTACGTGGACATCAGATCGGAGGCCTTGCCGATCAGATTGCGAACATCCGCACGCTGTGCCTCGTTGAAACCCTCGTGTGCCCAGTCATAGATGGCTGACAGCAGCAGGTTGGCCCGGCCCAGGATGAGCCCTTGATTGGTTGCGGTGGGTCCGACCAGATCACCGCCTGCAAGAGTTGCCTCGTGCGCGATAGTGACGTACTTGGCGTCCTTGGTCACGGCGTACGCAAACGCTGCATCGCGGGCCTTGTAGAGTTGAGCCCCCTCCCCGCCGTAGGTGCCCGTGGTGACGCGCGTCACAAGCTGGTCCCAGGCACCCTTGATGGTGGGGTCGGTGACGATCTGCTCACGCACGCGGACCATCGCGGCGTCGTCAACGAGGCTGCGGGGGTGGTCCGTGCCACCCGCAATCGTGTAGTCCAGCGCCGTGCCTCCCTGAACGAGCTCCAGGTACGGACCGCTACCGGCGGGCAGGGTGACGTGCTGCGTGGCGACGGGCACCGTCGTAAGATCGGTGAGGCTCGCATCCCGGGAAGCACCTGCCCTGATGGTCAGGTCGCCCCCTGCGAGGGTGGCGTCGTTGAGCCGCCAGCCCACCTCCACTGCATCGGCGGAGGCGTATGCGGTCATGACGTTGATGAGCTGTGGGTTGATGACCTCAGCGGGAATGCTGGCGGTGACGGCGTCGGACTCCGCGATGGCAACCCCCGCCTCGTCGAGCGCGACGACGACATAGGTGTAGGTCTCGCCGGGCACCGTGTCCTCATCGGCGACGGTCTCTGCATACGCCGTCCTCAGGAGGGTATCCGGAGCGACGACTGGTGCCGCCTCCCCCGAAGCCCTGTGGATGGCGTAGTGGTGCGGGGTCTCCGGTGTGAAGTTCCAGGACAGTTCGGCGAAACCGTTCGCGGCGACGGCCACGGACAATCGCCCGGCGGTGCTGGCTGCACCCAACGACAGGTCCGCGAACCAGATCGTGCCTCCGGAACGGTCAAGCATGGGTTCGATGGCCAGTTCCCGTGTGCCGTCCGGGATGGTGATGTAGGCCTCGACCGGAGTCCATGCGAACGTTCCGCTGGTCCGTCCGTGGTAGGCGACGGGAATGGTGACGGCATTGGCGGCATCGCGACCTTGGACCCGGATCGCAGTGAACCCGGAAGCAGCGATGTTCTCACCCTTGATGAAGCCTCGCAGGACCATGGAGCGCGGCGCCGTGTCGTCGATCTTGATCTTCTGTGTGACCGCACGCCTGACGGTGAGGTCGGTGGTGGGCTCAGCCTGGATGCGCAGGGCACGATCACCACGAGGCCCGGCGGTGGGCTCGACGGCTACCGTTGCCACGCCGGACGCCTTCCACTCGCCCCATCCCTCCGGTACGCCAGAGGCGTTGGGGTTGGCGAAGCTGCCGTTCGTGATGAGGTTGGGGGCGGCCACGGCGCTGGTGGTCTGCATGCTCACCAGCCCAATGGACAGGGCAAGCGCGGCCACGACGGCGGTGAAGCCCCTGGCTGCTCGCCGCGTGGGCCCTCTGGTGGAGTTGTGGTACATCGTTGTCCCCTTCATGCTCCGGCTGGGGAAACCCAGTACCGGTCACCAGATCAGGGGGTGGGGGGAGCATTCAAGTAGTAACTGTGAAAGGACAGCCAAAGTTGACGCACTTGTTTACCACTGCGCTATTCGGTCACGGCTGCTGAGCGAGGCCCAGGGTCGCACGGCAGAGGCGGATGTCCTGGTCCATCTGGGTGATGAGTGCGTCGACGCCGTCGAACTTCACCTGGCCACGCAGGCGGTCGACGAACTCCACCATGATCTCCTCGCCATACAACTCAAGGTCCGTGCGGTCCAGCACGTAGCTCTCGACCCGGCGGTCCACGCCGTCGAAGGTGGGGTTCGACCCGACGGAGATGGCGGCCGGCAACCGGATGCCGTCGGGGGCCGTCAGCCACCCGGCGTAGACCCCGTCCGACGGGACGGCCATGTCGACAGGGACCGGCAGGTTCGCCGTCGGATAGCCGAGTTCACGGCCACGCTGATCTCCCATGACCACCACTCCCCTGACGCGGAACGGCCTTCCCAGATGCTGCGCCGCAGCCGCCACGTCACCGTCGTTCAACGATGCGCGAATCAAAGTGGAGCACGTGACAATGTCGTTGATCGACTCCAGCGCAAGTGGGACGACGTCGAAGTGCCCCTGCCCGAGGCGGGCAAGCTCCGCGACGTCACCGACAGCCCTGTGGCCGAAGCGGAAGTTCTCACCGACGACCACGCGCTCAGGGTCCAGCGGGAGCACGTAGCGGTCCACGAACTCCTCGGGGCTCAGTTGGGCCACGGCCTCAGTGAACTGCACAACCCGGACCTCCTGTGCGCCGGCGATCCTCAACAGTTCGATGCGGGTGTGAAGGTCACTGAGGAGCTTGGGGGCCTTGTCCGGGCGCAGGACGGACATGGGATGAGGCCAGAAGGTGATGACGACCAACGGTGCGTCATGGGACGCGGCGGCCTCCTTCAGCACACGTTGGTGACCGAGGTGCACACCGTCGAAATTCCCGATCGCGACGACAGTGCTCACGACATCTCCTCGCTCTCCGCGGGCTTGTTCGGGGGTGCGATCAGGACCGCCACCGGCCTGGACCCGTCCTCGTCCGGCCGGTAGAGGGCCATCAGGTCACCATCCGGCGAGATCATTCCCGTCACGGCAGCGGGCACGGGCACATCAAGGCGCCTGCCGACTGCGATGTCGGCCGCCTGGCTGTCCGTGACCTCCAGGCAGGGAAAGCTGAGCCGTGCGGCCTCCGCCATGGACATGAGTGAGGGTGCGTCGTCGGTCAGCGTGACGGCCTGGGCCAGCGTGTAGTCGCCGATGCGGGTGCGGCGGAGAGCAGTGAGGTGGCCGCCGACCCCGAGTGAGTCGCCGAGGTCGCGGGCAATGGCGCGGACGTAGGTACCGCTGGAGCAGTTCACGTCGACGTCGACGTCACAGACCCCGTCACCGGGCCTGATGCCCAGCACAGCGAGGTGGGAGACCTCGACGTCGCGGGGCTTCAGTTCCACCTGCTCCCCATCACGCACCAACTTGTACGCGCGCTGGCCGTTGACCTTGATGGCAGAGACACTGCTGGGAACCTGGCTGATGCGGCCGCGCAACGGGTCACACGCACTGTTGATGGTGTCCATGGACAGTGCGGAGGCGTCGCCCACGGTCTCGAGGACGCCCTCGGCGTCGTCCGTGGTGGACCGCTCCCCCAACCGGATGGTCGCGACGTAGGCCTTGTCGTGCAGCGCGAGGTGTCCCAGCATGCGTGTGGCGCGGTTGACCCCGAGGATCAGCACACCCGTGGCCATGGGGTCGAGGGTGCCCGCGTGCCCCACCTTGCGGGTGCCGAGCAGGCGACGAAGCCTGCCCACCACCTGGTGCGAGGTGAGGCCCTGCGGTTTGTCCACCACGACGATGCCGGAGGACGGCATCACTCGTCGTCGTCGCTCTCTTCGTGGGGCTTGCGGTACGGGTCCTCGTCCCCGGCATAGGTCTTGCCGGTGGCGTGGGACGCCGCTTCCGCATCCAGGGACTGGACGCGGGCGAGCAGGTCCTCCATGTTCTTGGCCACCTCGTGGGTGGCGTCCAGGATGAAGGCCAGCGACGGCGTGAACTTCATGCCCAGTTGTCCGCCGACCGTCGAGCGGAGCATGCCCTTGGCAGACTCGAGTGCCGCGGCCGTCTCTACGCGGGCGGCCTCGTCACCGAGCACGGTGTAGAAGGCCGTGGCCTCACGGTTGTCGCCTGTGAGGCGTACTTCCGTGAGGGTCACGAACCCAAGGCGGGGATCCTTGACGCGACGTTCGATCGTCGTCGCCAGGATCACCTTGATCTGGTCCGCCAGCTTGGCGTTGCGGGGGTTTGCCATGATTCCTCCTCGGCCCGGGCTGGCGGACCTGTTGGCGTACGGTCAGGACCGCGCGCGCTCAACCATTTCGTAGGTCTCCACGACGTCGCCGATGCGAACGTCGTTGAAGTTGGACAGGGTCATGCCGCACTCGAAGCCCTCACGAACCTCGGTGGCGTCATCCTTCTCACGTCGCAGCGAGGCGATCGTGGTTTCGGAGATGACGACACCGTCGCGCAGCAGGCGACCCTTCTGGTTCCGGCGAACGGTGCCATCGAGCACCATGCAACCGGCGATGTTGCCGAACTTCGAGCTGCGGAAGATCTCGCGGATCTCCATGCGGCCCCGGGTCTCCTCGGCGTAGATCGGCTTGAGCATGCCCTTGAGCGCTGCTTCGATCTCGTCGATTGCCGAGTA
>JBBSRQ010000066.1:0-14823 GCA_038242845.1 Propionibacteriales bacterium
AGAACACCCCACGTGCGCTCGCTCAGCTTGCACCCCAGATCCTGGCCGAGATTGCACCCGAACTCGTCCCTGGGGTCGAAGATCGTGCACTGCGGCTGAAAATGCAACGCCAACGCGCCACCACCAAACGGTCATTTGCCTGGGGTGACGACGGCGACGGGTCCATGTGGTTCCGCGGGTCCTTGCCCCACCTTGAGGCGACACCCCTGATCACACTGGTGGAGGCCTACGTAGAATCCGACCGGCGCGCCGCACGGGACCGCTTCACCGCCACCCGCGCAACCCGACCCAACCCCCAGATCATTAGGGAGCAGGCTTCGAAGGACATCGGTCGCACCCCGGACCAGCGCCGTGCCGATGCCCTCACCCAGTTGTTGCGCGAGCACCGGGGCGCACCCACCAACATCGGTGACCGGCCGCGCATCGTCATTACCGTGCGGGAAGAGGACCTGAGGGAGCGCGCCGAGAAGGCCGGAACTCTGGCCAAGGGTGCCGAGATCACCGCTGGGGATCTGCGCCGGCTGTGTTGCGACGCGGACCTGATGCCCGTCGTGTTGGGGGGTGCCTCGGAAATTCTTGATGTGGGCCATACCCAGCGACTTGTGACCCCTGCCATCCGCAAGGCACTCACGCTCAGGGATGGCGGCTGCATCTTCCAACACTGCACAGCACCCGACTCCACCTGCGAAGCCCATCACCTCCAACTCCTTCGATACACCGCCGTTCGTCCCTCACGGCGGCACTCAGGACAGCGCTTTTGAGGTGGGCTGGTGGCTCCACCGCCCTGCACAATCTGGTCCTTCTCTATCCCCGCCACCACAAACTCGTGGAGCCTGACCGCTACACCCGAGCAGCCGATCGCTGGGTGATCCACATTGATCACGTGACTGGACAACCGATAATCACAGCACCCAACAGGACCAGTAAGCCACTACCAGGGAGGGGCCACCACCCACCACGGGTGTTGAACCCCCGGACCCGATGGCGGATCTGGGGGCGCTGATCTCCGAGAACCCCGAAGCCCAGCCGCTGCTCCACTCATCCGTGTGAGTACGGGCTGGGAGGAGTCGGACCGGAAGTTCATCCGCGTGAGGACGGGCTGGGAGGCGTCGGGTCGCCGACGAGATTCGCGTCGGAAGGTCGCCACCTGCGGAGACGCTGCTTCGCGACCGGTGCCCGAGTCCTTAGACTGACGGCCATGACAGTGCCGAACGTGCTCGCCAACCGTTACGCCTCCGCAGAGATGCGCGACATCTGGGCCCCGGAGGCCAAGGTGGTCGCCGAGCGGCGGTTGTGGATTGCGGTGCTGCGCGCACAGCGTGACCTTGGCGTCGACTTCGCCGGTGCCGACGCTGACGCCCTCATCGCCGACTACGAGCGCGTTGTCGACGACGTGGACCTGGATTCCATCGCGGAACGTGAGCGGGTCACCAAGCACGACGTCAAGGCCCGGATCGAGGAGTTCAACGACCTCGCAGGCCACGAGCAGGTCCACAAGGGCATGACGTCGCGTGACCTGACCGAGAACATCGAGCAGTACCAAGTGCTGGCCTCCCTGCGAGTCATCCGCACCCGGGTCATCGCCACGCTGGCGCAGTTGGCCCGGCTCGCCGTCGAACACGGCGATCAGCCAATCACCGGAAGGTCGCACAACGTCGCTGCCCAGATCACCACGCTGGGGAAGCGGTTCGCCACGGCTGCCGACGAACTGCTGGTGGCTCTGCGGCGCATCGAGGAACTGATCAACCGCTACCCGGCCCGCGGTATCAAGGGCCCCGTCGGCACTGCGCAGGACATGCTGGACCTCCTCGGTGGTGACGCAGAGAAGCTGGCGGAACTGGAGCGTCGCATCGCCACGGAACTGGGCTTCGTTGAGGTGCTGACGTCCACGGGGCAGGTGTACCCGCGGTCGTTGGACTATGACGTGGTCACCGCCCTTGCGCAGACGGCGGCCGCGCCGTCGAACGTGGCAACCACCATCCGTCTCATGGCGGGACTGGAGCTGGTCACGGAGGGTTTCAAGGAGGGTCAGGTGGGATCCTCCGCCATGCCCCACAAGATGAACACCCGCTCCTGCGAGCGCGTCAACGGGCTGTCGGTGGTGGTGCGCGGCTACGTCGCCATGATCGGCGAACTGGCGGGCGACCAGTGGAACGAAGGCGACGTCTCCTGCTCGGTGGTGCGCCGGATCGCGCTGCCGGACGCCTTCTACGCCCTCGACGGACTCTTCGAGACCTTCCTCACCGTGCTGACTGACTTCGGGGCGTTTCCGGCCGTGATCGACGCGGAGTTGGAGCGCTACCTGCCGTTCCTCACCACCACGAAGGTGCTGATGGCCGCCGTCCGCAAGGGTGTGGGACGGGAGGCGGCTCACGAGGCCATCAAGGAGCACGCCGTCGCCGTCGCGCTTGGGATGCGCAAGGGGCAGACCACCAATGACCTGCTCGACAGGCTTGCCGCCGACCCCCGCCTCGGAATGCGCCGCGAGGAACTCGGCTCCCTGGTGTCCAGCCCACTGGAACTTGCCGGTACCGCTCAGCAGCAGGTGGCGCACATCGCCGAGCAGGTGGCGCGCATCGTCGAGGCCAATCCCGAGGCGGCCGCGTACACCCCCGGGGCGGTGCTCTGATGCCCGACTCCCAGTACTCCGGACTCGGTCTACCACTGCGCCATCGCGGGAAGGTTCGGGAGCTCTACGACGTCACGGTCGATGGGCGGCCCCGCATCCTGATGGTGGCCACTGACAACATCTCCGCCTTTGACCACGTGCTGGAGACCCCCATCCCCGACAAGGGGGCGGTGCTCACCCAACTGTCGCTGTGGTGGTTCGGCCAACTCGCCGACATCGTCGACAACCATGTGGTCTCCACTGTCGTACCAAAGGCCGTGGCGGGACGGGCGACTATCGTCGAGTTGCTGGACATGATCGACGTCGAATGCGTCGCCCGCGGCTACCTCACGGGCTCGGGATGGGCCGAGTACCAGCAGTCATCCACGGTGTGTGGCGTGCCGCTGCCCTCGGGACTGCGCGACGGCGACAAGCTGCCCGAGCCCATCTTCACCCCCGCGATCAAGGCGCCGATGGGGGAGCACGACGAGAACGTCGACTTTGACACCATCGCGCGGATCCACGGGGAGGAAGTGGCCGGGACTCTGCGTGATCTGACGCTGGCGCTGTACGTTCGGGCCGAAGGCATCGCCGCCGGCAGGGGCATCATCCTCGCCGACACCAAGTTCGAGTTCGGCCGTCGGCCGGACGACACCATCGTGCTGGCCGACGAGGTGCTCACTCCTGACTCGTCCCGTTTCTGGGACGCCGAGTTGTGGGCGCCCGGCGAGGCGCTGCCGAGCTTCGACAAGCAGTACGTCCGCGACTGGTTGGCCCACGACTCCGGCTGGGACCGCTCCTCCGACACGCCGCCGCCAGCGCTGCCTGAGGATGTCGTCGCCGTGACGCGGCAGCGCTACCTGGAGGCCTACGAACGCCTGACGGGATCCCGATTCGACGCAAGTCGCCTTCCCGACGCGGAAAGTTCCCCGAGAACGCCCTGAGGGACACGATCCGCCCCTACGATGCCAGCCAGAACGCTTCTAGGGGGAAGACCTTGTCAGCATCAATATGCATCATCGGGGCAGGGCCGGCAGGCCTGGCCATGGCCCGCGCTCTGCGTGAGCGGGGCATGGAGTACGACCACCTGGAGCGCCATTCGGGCGTGGGCGGACTGTGGGACATTGACGCACCCGGTTCACCCATGTACGAGTCCGCCCACTTCATCTCCAGCAGGACCGTCTCGGGGTTCAGCGGCTTCAACATGCCTGCGAACTTTCCGGACTACCCCGATCATCGGCAGATTCTGGCCTACCTGCGAGACTTCTCCGACACGTATCACCTGACCGAAAGCATCCAGTTCAACACAGTTGTTGTCTCCGTGGAGGGCGAGGACCAGCGGTGGCGAGTGATGACAGCCGACGGCTCCAGCCGTACCTACGCGGCGGTCGTGGTCTGCACGGGCTCACAGTGGACGCCCCTGGAGCCACACATCGAGGGATTCACCGGCGAGGTGCGCCACTCGGTCACCTACCGCGCCGCCGATGAGTTCGCCGGGAAGCGAGTGCTGGTCGTGGGTGGCGGGAACTCCGCCTGTGACATTGCGTGCGACGCTGCCACAACAGCCAAGCAGGCGACGATCAGCATGCGTCGCGGCTACTGGTTCATTCCGAAGCACGTGTTCGGTCTGCCCTCGGACATCGTCGGCGGCAAGGGCTCATTCCTCCCCAAACGGGTGGAGCGCGCCGTTCTGCAACCCCTGATCCGCTTCCTCGTCGGGGACCTGACGCGCATCGGGCTCCAGAAGCCAGACCATAAACTGTTCGAGACCCACCCGGTCATGAACGATCAACTCCTGCACCATATCCGTCACGGCGACGTCCAGCCGCGCCCAGGCATCAAACACGTCGAAGGTCTCACTGTGACGTTCGCCGACGGCACCAGCGACGATGTCGACCTGATCCTCCTCGCCACGGGGTTCAAACATGCCGTGCCGTACGCGCAGGACCTGTTCGGGGATCCGCAGCATCCTGACGAGCTCTACCTGAACTCCTTTTCCCGCAGACACGCGGGGCTGTGCGCAGTCGGCTTCCTCGAGACCAATTCCGGCGCCTACCAACTGTTCGACCGGCAGGCGCACCTCGTTGCGGGCTATCTGGCGGCGCTCGAGTCAGGGGACCCACGTGCAGAGAGCTTCCGTGATCGCATCCGAAGTGACCAGCCCGACCTGACGAGCGGTCTCCACTTCGACACGTCTCCGCGCCACAAGGGATATGTCGATTCGGATGCCTTCATGGCCTACTTGTCCAAGACGGGTGAGGAGTTCGGTTGGACCCCCGCAGCGATCTCCGGGAGCCAGCGATGACCTACGACTACCGGGGCAAGGTCATCGCCATCACGGGCGGCGCCGGCGACATCGCCGGTGCCTTCATCCGGCCGGCGGCGGAGCGAGGTGCACGCATCGCCGTCATTGACATCCGGGGGGACCGGGCCACGTCCGTGGCAGCGGGCCTGGCCGGGCCAGGACACCGTGGCCATGCGTGCGACCTCACGGATCTGGCGCAGGTCCAGCAGCTCGTCGCGGATCTGGAACGGGACCACGGACGACTCGACGTCCTGATCAACAACGTCGGCATGTCCGACCAGCAGCCCTTCGACGAGCGTGATGTGGCCAGCATCCGTCGCGAGTTGGAGGTCAACCTCGTCTCGCCGTTGGTGCTGACGCGGCTGGCGATCCCGCTGCTGCGCGCAGCTGATGACCCGCGGGTCATCACGACCGTCTCCCTCGGTGGCATCTTCCCGCTGGGGGAAACACCCATCTACACCGCCTCCAAGTTCGGGCTGCGGGGGGCGATGCTCTCCATCGGGCTGGACCTGGCTGGCAAGGGAATCAAGGTCTCCTCGGTGCTGCCATCGGCCACTGACACGCGGATGCTGCGGCAGGAGGCGGTTGAGGGCGGGAACGCCCTGCAGTTCCAGGACGCACCTCAGCCACCCACCGCGGTCGCCCAAGCGATGATGAGCCTTCTCGACAAGCCGAGGCTGGAGGCGTACCCGCGTTTGTCGGAGTCACTGCTCGTGCGTTTCGGGACGCTGTTTCCCAACCAGTTGCCCAGACTGATGAAGCTCTTCCGCAAGAAGGGCGAACGCGGTCTCGCGGCGTATTTGAGTCGGTTGGAGCTGCAGGGCCACGTGGTTCGCGACGGTGACGGGTGGCGGCTGGTCGAGACCGAATGAGCCGGGCTGGGCAGCCCCTGTGGCCACTTCGGGACCCCGAATCGCTCGACGGGATGTCCTCTGCCATTCTTCTCCATGATGGCGCACCGCAAGCGCCACACCGACGCTGGGGGCAGCGGGCCGCTGGCACATCTGTGGGAAGACAACATTCATGAAGATTCGACGACTCCTGGTGGCACTGGCCGCTGTGGCGGTGGGCTTCGGCACCACCATCACGGCCCAGGCCGACGGGGCCACCAGCGCCCAGCAGCTGTACTCCACGCCGGGCAACCACCTGGTCAACGGGCGGCACTGGCGCACGACGTGTGAGACCTACTCCTCCACCGTGGTGCGCTGCACCACCGACATCTATGCCACGAAGGTGTTCCTGAGCAAGGGACGCTGGTACACCAACAACGACTGGGTGTTCAACAACCTCAGCTACCTTCCCTCACCCCGTGGCGACTGGGAGGGCAACAATCTGGCGAGGACACGCTCCTGGACCGCTGCCGATGGACGCAAGTGGAGCACCGAGTGCGATACCCCGGCCACCGGGCGCGGTGCCTGCCGCAACTATGTGGTGGCAGACGTCGCTTCGTTGAAGAACGGCAAGGTGGAACAGAATTCGACCAAGGTGTTCAACAGCATGGTGCTGTTCGCAGCCCCGGCCTCACCCTGGGTGAAGACGATCCCCGCCGCCGCACCAGCTCGCACCGACGTGCCGAAGGCGACGACCCCGCAGCCCATTGGTGTGGTGAAGGCGCCCGCCGCCGTTGCACGACCAGTGGTCAGCAAACCTGCGCCCGCGAAGCCCTCAGGTGGTGTGGCGCCGGCCTCGAAGACGGACTGCCCCTCGAACGCGCCCATCAAGGGCAACGCTGACTCGGGGATTTATCACAAGCCCGGGCAGCAGTTCTACGCCAGGACGCACCCGGAGGTGTGCTTCGCGAGCGACTCCGCCGCCGTCGCGGCCGGGTACCGCAAGTCGAAGCGCTGATGCACTGACGACGTCGGGGAGGTAACCGTCAGGAATGCTCCCCGGCGTCGGATGCGCTGGCGAAGGTGCCCTGCGCCCGGCGTACACCCTGCACCGCGTGCTTGGGGACGATGTCGTCCATGAAACCGTAGTGGCTACGAAGCTCCACCGCCGCCGCATCACCGGAGGCCGCGCGCTCCTTGGCGCAGCGCCACCAGTCCGACAGGTCGCCCCATCCCGGCGCGGCGAGCGAGCCACCGAACTGCTGGACCGCCAGGGATGAACTCAGCGACGCCAGTCGCAGACGCTGTCCCAACGGCCAGCCTGCGAGCGTCCCCAAAAGACACGATGCGGCGAACACGTCGCCGGCCCCCGTGGGGTCGATGGCATCGACGAGCAGCGCCGGGCAGAACGCTTCTTCCTCCGTCATCTGGTCGATGGCGTAACTGCCTTTCGCGCCGTCCGTGACGATGGCCAACGGCACGAGATCGGCGATTTTGTGCAGCGCGTCCCGCGGTGACGAGGAGCGCGTGTAGGCCATGGCCTCGACCGCGTTCGGCGTGAACCCGTGGCATCGATCCAACCCCGCCAGATCATTCCGATCCCACTTCTGGGTCTCGTCGAAGCCGACGTCGGCGAACACCATGGTGCCGCGCCTCGCCAGTTCATCAAGCCAGGAGATGTCCCCGGTCAGGTCAACGACCGCAGCCCTGGAGTGGGGCACCTGCTCCATGTCCGAGAACAATGGCTCGGGGACCGCGTGACCATGGCTCACCATCCCGCGATCACCCTGGAATGCCAGCGACACCGTGGTCGCGGAGTGGAAATCGGGGAATGTGCGCGACGCCGACAGGTCGATGTGTTCCTGACCGGACAACGTGGTGCGCATCCACTCGCCGTAGGCGTCGTCCCCAAACCCGGTCACGAGCGCCGTGCGCATCCCCAGCCGCGACGACGCCGTCGCCAGGTTGGCGATGCCACCCGGGCAGGACCCCATGCCAGCGCTCCACAATTCCTCACCGGGGTGGGGCAGGCGCGGCAGACCGGTGAAGATGATGTCGAAGAACACGACGCCGGTGGTGATGACGTCGAGTGTGGGGTCCCCGGCACGGCGGATCGCAGCCAAAGGGTCCCACCTCCAGCACGTGGGGCAGACATCCACTTCATGGATGTGATCGATCATTCCTTTGCAGCCCCTTCCAGCATGCCGTTGATGAAGTAGCGCTGCAGGAGCAGGAAGACCACGACGATGGGTGCCGCAATGATCACACCTGCGGACGCGATTAGTGCGTTGTCCGCCGTGTACTGGCCCTTGAAGATGGCCAGGCCCAGCGGTGCCGTGCGCCACGTCGCGCCGGGCGACATGACCAGGGGGATGAGGAACTCGTTCCACGTCCACATGAACATCAGCACCGTCACCGTTGCGATGGAGGGGAGCGACGGCGGGATGACGATCCGCCACAGCGTCTGCAGTCCACTGGTGCCGTCGATGGCCGCTGCCTCGATCAGGTTCGGTGGGAGAGCACGGAACTGGGCCCGCATCCAGAACGTCCCGAAGGCCACCGATTGGGCGATCTGCGGCAGCGAGACCGCCCAGATGGTGTCGGTGAGTCCGAGGGTTCGCAGGTCGAAGAAGAGGGGGATGATGATGGCCTCGGCGGGGACCATCAGACCGAGCAGGAACAGGTAGAACAGCACCGTGGATCCCCGGAACCGCATGGTGCCGAACGCATACCCCGCCAGTATCGACAGCACCAGCGCCGATGAGACGACAAGCAGTGCCACCAGTACCGATCGTCCGAGCGCCGGACCGAACTGGCCGATCGTCCATGCGTCGACGATGTTGCCGAAATGCAGGCCGCTCGTCTGGTTCCCGATCTGCGGTCCGAGGGCCGTGGCCACGATGGTGGCCACAGGAGTGAGTGCGAACAGGGCGAAGACCCCCAAAATGATGTAGTTCAGGGCCCTCTCCGGGGCTGACACCGTCATCGTGGCACCGCCTTCTCCTCGCCGATGCGTGACACGACGACGTTGATTGCAAACACCATGATCGTCAACACGATTGCCACGGCGGAGGCCGAACCGACGTCCTTGAGGTTGAAGGCGCGGTTGTAAACCTCGTAGCTGGGCACCGTGGTGACTGTTCCGGGGCCGCCGGACGTGGTCAGGTAGACGAGGTCAAAGGTTTTCAGGGCCGCGATGATCGTCAGCACGAGTGCGGTGGTGATCTCCGCTTTCACACTCGGCAGGGTGATCGCGAAGAACTCCCGGACGGGGCCCGCCCCGTCGAGTCTGGCGGCCTCGTACAGTTGGTCCGATATCCGACCCATGCCTGCCAGCAGCAGGAGCATCACCAGTCCGGTCTCCAACCAGAACCCGATGACACCGACGGCCGGCAGTGCAAGCTGTGGATCGCCGAGCCAACCGCGGGCCAGGTCCCCGAGACCAATCACTTGGAGCAGGTCGTTCAGGGAACCGCTGGGTGAGTAGATCTGATGCCAAGCGACTGCCACCACGACGAGCGCGATGACCTGGGGCATGAAGATGGCCACGCGGAAGAAGCCGAGCCCTCGCACGCTTCCCCGACGCAGAACCGCGGCCAGGACAAGACCGATGATCAGCGGCAGGATCGAGTAGAAGATGATCAGAACCAGGGCGTGGACGATGGAGGCGTGGAACCTCTCGTCCGTCAGGAGGTCCGCGTAATTGCCCATCCCCACGAACGTCGCAGGACCGAACCCCGGCCACTCGTACAACGAGAACTGGGCCGCTCTCACCAATGGGTACAGCATGAACCCGGCGTAGACCAGGAATGCCGGGAGCAAGTACAGGTACGGGGTCGCGCGATGCCGGACGACCGCTGAGGGCCGCTCCGCCCGTCTCTTCCCCAGCGTCTCAGCCATTGATGAACTCCGTGTAGTCGTCCTCGAATGCCTGCAACACCTCCGCAGGGGTCTTTTGGGCGCCCAGCACTTCCTGGAGTCCCTGGCCGGCCGTGTCGGAGAACGTCGGGGTTGCATAGTCCAGGTACGGCAGCAGTGTTCCGTTGGTGGAGACGTCGTCGAACGCCTCGTAGATCTCCTTCTGCACGCCGCTGGCAGGGGCCAGTTCCTTGGTGCGCAGCACGGGCATCCCGCCGTTGTCGGCGATGATCTTCATTGCATCGTCGCTCGTGATGAAGTCGATGTAGGCGGCTGCCGCATCGACGTTCTTCGCCTTCGCCGGGATGGAGAAGGGAATGCCGGTGCCACCGGTGGTGGCGAGCTTCCCATCCTTGGCGGGCGGCGGGGCCATGAAGTGCAGGTCCTCGCCCATGGCAGTCTCCATGTCGGTCCCGAGCCAGGAACCGCCGGGCAGGATGACGCCGGTGCCCTTCGTGAAGTCCGTCCATGCCGGGTCGTAGTCGAGCCCATTCGGTGATGGCCCGAAGTACTTCTGCTCACCCCAGGCATTGAACTGCTCCATGGCCTTGGTGTTCGGTTCGTCCACCCAGCTCGCACCCTCGTTGCCCATGGCGAGTTTGACCACTTCGTCGGTGTCGACGAAGTGCGCCTGGAGCGGACCGAAGACGTGCAGTGCAGGCCACTTCTCGATGTTGCCGAGCACCATCGGCTGCTCCCCGGCCGCCTTGGCGGCGTCGAGAAGGGTGAAGTACTCCTCCCACGTGGTGGGGGGCTGAAGGCCGAGGGACTCCAACTTCTTCGTGGAGTAGAAGAACCCGACGATCTCACCCGTCTGGGGAAGCCCGTAGAGGTTGCCGTCACCGAAGGTCTTGGCGTCGCTGGAGTAGCGCACCTTGCTCAGCACTGAGGGTGAGAAACGATCCTCCCACTCGTAGGCCTTTGCATACGGCGTGAGGTCGACGAGTTGACCGGCCTTGACGAACTGCCCCATGTCGGCGCGGGCGTTGTTGACCTGGACCACATCCGGCACGTCATTGCCCGAGAGTGCCAGGGAGACCTGATTCTTGAGGTCGTCGAAGGCCTGGCTGGTGCGTTTGATCGTGATGTTGGGGTACTTGTCCTCAAATGACTTGTTGAGCGCGACGAGGGCGTCGTTCTGGCTGCCACGGACCTCTTGGTCCCACACGACGAGTTCGATGTCTCCAAGCGAGGACGGATCGGTCTTGACGTCGGTTGATGCGGATGGCGGTGGCGCGTCAGTGCTGGTGCCGGGGGCGCAGGCACTGAGGGTGGCAAGCGTCGCGGTACCGGCGCTGGCCGCCAACAGGGAACGACGGGTCAAAGAGTGAAGCGGCATTGGTTCCTCCTCATAGATGAGACGTCCACAGCATGTCAGAAGCTGAGCGGAGTTGCGGACTTGTGCACCAATTCAATCGGAAATGATTGGAGAATGCTAGGTTTGCGGCGTGATTGCAGAGGTTCGTCAGCGCCGAGTTGCTGAGATCGTGAACGCCCGGGGCTCAGTCTCGGTGACAGAGTTGGTGGGGTCACTGAGGGTTTCTGAGGCGACGGTGCGTCGTGATCTCGACGAACTGGCCCGTCGCGGCCTGCTGGATCGTGTGCGGGGCGGCGCCTGCCGACAACGCGCCGCCGTCAGGCCCGAGGCAGACATCAGTGCTTTTGCGGTCGTCGCGGCGCAGGCGACCCAGGAGAAACGGCGCATCGCACGCCTCGCCGTCGACCGCATCGAGGACGGGGAGGTGGTGGCGCTCGACGTCGGCACCACGGTCTTTGCGATGTGCGAGTACCTGCGGACGAGGCGCATCACGGTGGTCACTGCTTCCCTCGCGGTGGTGCGGGCACTGGCCAATGCACCGTCGATCGATGTCGTCGTCATGGGTGGGGTCATCCGGCCCAACTACGAATCCATGGTTGGGGTGCTCACTGAGTCGTGCCTTCGGCAGGTGCGGGTCGACGTCGCATTCCTCGGTGCAGCTGGTGTCAGGGCGGATGGCTCCGTCTTGGACTCGACCCCCAGCGAGGTGCCCATCAAGAGGGCCATGCTGGAGATCTCCACCCGATCCTGGCTGCTGGCCGACAACGAGAAGTTTCCCGGCTCCGGGTTCATCGAGATCGCCCCGCTGTCCGATTTTACGGGCCTGGTCACCGACCGCGCGCTCGCGCCAGAAGAACTGTCCCTGTCCCCGGATTCAACACTGGAGGTCCTGATCCCATGAAGCTCACGATTCTTGGGGGTGGTGGCTTCCGGGTCCCGCTCATCCATGACGCCGTCGTCACCAACGCGCTCGCCGCGGCCGGGCGGCCCAGCATCACCATCGATGAGATCGCGTTGCACGACGCGTCCCCGGAGCGACTCCACACCATCGAGCAGATCCTCGCGGAGCGGACGCAGCAGTTGCCTGATCCGTCCAGCGCTCCCCGCATCACCAGCACCACCGATGTGCGGGAAGCGCTGACCGGCGCGGATTTCGTGTTCTCGGCAATACGTGTCGGTGGCTCGGCCGGTCGCGCGCTCGACGAGAGGGTGGCACTGGATCTCGGTCTTCTGGGGCAGGAGACGATCGGCCCGGGAGGGCTGGCCTATGCGTTGCGCACCATCCCGGTGATGCATGAGGTGGCCAAGGTGATCGCCAAGGTCGCGCCCAATGCCTGGACCATCAACTTCACCAACCCTGCGGGCATTGTGACCCAGGCCATGCGTCAGGTGCTGGGCAACAAGGTGGTGGGGATCTGCGACACCCCCATCGGTCTGGTGCGCCGCGTCTCGCGCCTGCTCGGCGCGTCCCTGGAGGATAACCAGGACCGCGTCGACTACGACTATGTGGGCCTCAACCACATGGGGTGGCTCCGTTCCGTCCGGATCGATGGTGTTGATCGGCTCCCGGAGGTGCTGGCTGATGACGCCGCACTCGAGGAGATCGAGGAGGCACGCCTCATAGGCAAGGACTGGGTACGTGCCATCGGAGCACTACCGAATGAGTACCTCTACTACTACTGGCACACCGACGAGGCCATCGCCAACATCCTTGCTTCGGGCCAGACCCGTGGGGAGTTCCTCGCCGCCGAGCAGAGCCGTTTCGAGGAGGCCCTCAGCTGTTGCAGTTCACCACTGCAGGCGTGGCGGGAAGCTCTCCACGAGCGCGAGTCCACCTACATGGCGGAGGCGCGCGACGAGGAACGGCGTGAGGAGGACATCGCGGGAGGCGGGTACCAGGAGGTGGCGCTGCGGCTCATGACGGCGCTCGCGACCGGATCGCCGGAGAGGATGATCCTCGACGTCGGCAACGACTCCGGTGGTGGACTAGTGGTCCCGGAGCTTCCGGCAGACTTGGTGCTGGAGGTTGGGTGTCTGGTGGACGGCAGTGGGGTGCATCCGCTCCCCGTGGCGCCCCTCAATCTCACGCAGCTGGGCATGATGGCTCGTCTGCGCGCCTCGGAGGCTGCGATCTGCGAGGCGTCGCTCACCGGTTCAGCGGAAAAGGCCTGGGAGGGATTCGCCATCCATCCACTGGTGGATTCACCCCGTCTCGGCCGGGAACTCCTGGCCGGGTATCGCCGTGTGCATCCGGCCGTGGATGCGATCTTCCCCCCTGACTGAGCACCCGGGGGCAGTTTCCCGGAACGGAGCGTTGTGCGCCATTCATCGCTCAGTTCTAGTCAGTATCGGGCAAACCATTGCGTTTCTGAGCAGATTCTTTCTAGGGTGATGGCGCCAGCGGCACCAGAACTAAGCGGACGATGACGTCCGCAGGTGGAGGTTTGCACGATGCATTCAACGCAATGGAGACGCCGGGTGTTGACAGTGGTCAGCGCCCTTGCGATCGGATTGACCACGGCGGTTCCCGCCTCGGGTGAACCGCCGACCACCCTCACCGTTGGCGAGCCATCCATCTCCACGGAGGTGAACCCCAACAAGATTGATGTGATGGGCCTGTGGGCCCACCCCGACGATGATGCCAACTTCATCACCCCGTGTGGTGTCTGGCACGACCGCTATGACGTGGACTGCGGCATCATCATGCTCACCCGCGGCGAGGGAGGTTCGAACTCCGTGGGCCCCGAGGCGGGGCCAGACCTCGGACTGCGCCGCGAGAACGAGGACCGGGCGTCCCATTACCGCTCCGGAACCGTGGACATCTACAACATCGATGCCGTGGACTTCTTCTACAACACCAGCGCCGCCCTCACCGAAGAGGTGTGGGGCTCTGAGCGTGTCCAGCGGCAGGTGGTGCACGTGATCCGCCAGACACAGCCCGAGATCCTGACAGGGTGGTCGCCGTCGATGGCCGTGGGCCACGGTAATCACCAGTACGCCGGGCGGGTCGTCTACGAGGCCGCTGCGATGGCCGCCGACCCCACCATGTTCCCCGAACAACTCACCGGAGCCGACGCCGTCGACCTCTGGCAGGTCAAGGTGGTCACCAACAGCCGGTTCGGCCGGACAGGAACCGGTGGCCAACTGGCCCCTGATTGCAACACGGGATTCACCCCTGGCGCAAACAATCCATTCACGGTCGTGGGCACATGGACCGGCTACGACTCCCCGTACAGGTGGGTGGAGGGCAACGTCCAGGGTCAACCCGCGGGGACGCCGATGTCGTGGGCGCAGGTGGGCCGCGAGGGCTACATGGCACATGCGACGCAGGCGCGGAGCAAGTTCGCAGGACTGCGGGACGGCGCGTGTGAGCGCTACGACATCGTGCAGTCAATCGTGCCCATCCAGCCCAACGGTTCACCCGGCAACGGGCGCGACGACGCCATCCTGTTCGGAACAGTCGTCGCGGACCCCGGCGGCATGCCGCTCGGCTCCACCTACGCCATCGACGTGGACAACTACTTCCAGGCCCCCGGCGTCCCGTTCCAGGTCACTGTGACTGCCGGTTCGGGAGCAGGGACCATCGCCCAGGGCGACATTGCACTTGAGGTCCCGGCAGGCTGGGACGTGACGTCCGGCGTGAAGCTGGGACCCATCACCACGTCAGCCACTGCGACGGCCACCTTCACCGTCACCCCACCTACCGACGCCGCGTTGAGCACACACCGGATCTCGGCGAAGTTCAGCAATGGCACGGTGACGGCCTACAACGAGGACGTCGTTGAGCTTGTCGCCGGCGTTGAGGGTCGGTTCCAGCGTTGGGGCAACTTCGCTGAGTACGAGG
>JBBSRQ010000067.1:0-14717 GCA_038242845.1 Propionibacteriales bacterium
CTCCAGCAATGTCCTCGACACAGCAATCTCGGAGATGCGGGTGGGGTCGATGGCGGTGGGATCCTCTTCCAGGATCACGAGGTCTGCGTACTTGCCCACCTCGATGGAGCCGGTGATGTCGTCGGCCCTGCACTGCCAGGCCGCGTCGATGGTGACCGCTCGAAGTGCTGCCTCCACAGGAATCCGCTCGTCGCAGTTCAGGACGTCCCCGGATTCCGCCATGATGCGGGTCACGGCATCCTCCACGTAGCGCAGGGGCTCGATGGGGGTGACGTTCCAGTCGCTGTGCAGGGAGACACGCAGGCGGGCGGCCAGTGCGGAGGCGCACGGGTCGTAAAGGTTGGCGCGAGGCTGACCCAACAGCCGGTCACGAAAGGCGGTGCCCCACCACCGGATGTGGCCGATGAGGAATGACGGTGACAGTCCCAGCTCCACCATTCGCTGGATCTGGTCGTCGTGCAACACACTGCAGTGCTCGATGCGGTGACGGTGGTCACGCCCCGGGGTGAGGCTCAACGCCTTCTCGTAGGCGTCGATGGTGACGTCGATGGCGGCGTCCCCGTTGGCGTGCACCCCGATCTGCCACCCGTCGCGGTGTGCGCGGTCCACCACGGCCGCCAGGTCCTCGGGGGAGTAGTTCAGGGCGCCGCGGGCGGCGGTGCCGAGGTAGGGCTCGCGCTGGAAGCCGGTGCCCGCCTGGTTGGAGCCGTCCGACCAGGCCTTGATGCCGTCGACCCGCAGCATGTCGTCACCGAACCCGGGCTCGAGGCCCATCTCCGTCCACGTGTCGTACAAGGTGGACACCAGCATCCCGCGGTAACGCAGGGGGGAGTCGGCGTCGATGACGGTGCGCAGGATGTCGAGATCCTCGGGTCCACTGACTGCGCCGATCCCGCAGTCGTGCAGCAACGTGACGCCCTTGGCAGCGGCGTCCCACAGCAGGTCCCGGTGGCGGGCCAGCATGTCGTCCCGGGTGAGCGGCGGGATCCCTCTCGTGAAAGCACCGACCGCGGCGGATTCCTCCAGGCGTCCGTTGAGGTCGCCGTCGGGGGTGCGCCCGTAGCGGGCCTGGGGTGGGTCAGGGCTGTGGCGATCCACCCCTGCCTCGCGCATGGCTGCCGAATTCGCGTATGCGACGTGGCCGTTGCTCTCGAACACCAGCATGGGGCGGTCGGGGGCCAGTGAGTCCAGAATCTCGCGATCCAGACGAGGATGGCCCTGCGTGATGCTGGGGTCGAACAGTTTGGCAATCACCCAACCCGTCGACGTCGGTTTCGCAGTGCGCAGCGTGGTGAGGACGTCGTCGGCGGTGGGGTTGGTCATGGGACTGGCGTCCACCCAGTCGGCCATCTGGACCATGGCGGCATGCATGTGAGGGTCGATGAGTCCCGGAAGCAGCGTTCGTCCCTCCAGATCGAGGCGTTCGGTGCTCGGACCCGAATGGGTACTGAGCTCAGCGAGGGAACCCGTTGCCGTGATCCGGCCGTCCCGCACGGCCACGGCTTCGGGCCGTGACCCTCGTGGGTCCAACGTGAGGATGGGGCCACCGCTGATGATGAGGTCGGGCTGAGAACCGTGCGTTTCAGTCATTGACGGACCCTAATGGCCTGCCTGTGCAGGCTGTCCGTCCCGACTGAAGGCGGCCTGTTGGGCCGATGGATGGCGAATTCCGGCCGCGTGCACACTGCAGCTTTCACTTCCTGAACCACGCCGCGGCGCAACTCGCCGCGTGCGAGGGACAGTTCCTGTGTGCAGTGATAGTTCCAGTCGGGTGTGGCTTTGGGGACGGGAACACGCCACACCTACTCGGCTCCGTTCATTCAGAGTCGGCCTGACTACGGCTTTGTTCCGTGGTGGGCGCAGAGGGACTCGAACCCCCGACCCCCTCCTTGTAAGGGAGGTGCTCTAACCAACTGAGCCATGCGCCCGGATGTGCACGCGCGGTGCAGGTGCCATTGTGGCAGGCGGGCACCGCACGTGACGAACCGACCTTATTCAGCCGACGAAGCAGTAGCCGATGGGATCTGCCAGATCGAGCGGTGCACCGGACTTGCGGTACAGCTCGGCGCAGACGCTCCTGAGGTTTTCGTTGCTCTGGAATTCTAGTCCCCACCCGGCAGGACGCCTGAAAAAGAACGCAGTCTCCGTGTAAAGCCTTCCGTTCGGATTCGACAGCACGTAGTCGGCCGTCAGCCATTTGGAGTTCGTTGCAGAGACCCTGCAGGCCGACGTGACGATGGACGGCTGTCCCGTCATGGTGCGGATCCGCGCCTGTTGCACGGGGCACTTGATGGGCGTGACGTGGACGATGTTGTTGAACACCCACTTGTTGACCATCTGGTACCTACCGTTCCTGTACTCCGGGACGGTGGCCCAGATCTGTGACCGGCAGCCGTTGGCCCCAGTCCAGGAGGTGTCGCACTCCGTCTTCCACTTCCGACCGTTGAGCGTGTGTTCGCCCGGGGTGACGAGAGCGTTGAACGGTGCCCAGTCGGCGCGGTTGCTGGTCTTGTAGGTGAGGTTGTTGAAGGCCCAGTCATTTTTTACGGTGAACTTTCCGTCCTTGTGGGTGACGGTGGTGCCCCAGATCTTGGTGGTGCACCTGACGACGAGGGACGAATACTTCTCGCAGCTTGTCAGCCAGGTGCGGCCGTTGTGGCTGTGTTTGCCGGGGGTTGTGTACACGTCCAGCGCAGACGACGTCTGGATGCCGGTGGACAGGAGGCCGAGGCTGGCCGCGAAGATGACGAGGACACGAACGAAATGGGGGCGCACGTTGATTGACTCCATGACTGCGGGGGGTGAGGACGTGCTGCCGCGTGATTGTCGGCGGACAGCCCCGACAATGTAGAACGGGTCGGCTGGAGCTATCCAGCCGACCCGCCCAAAAGGGTGTATCAGTCTCCCGTAGGAGTGCGCCGATTCCCGCTGGTCACTCCTCTTCGAGGAGCGAGAACGGATCGATGACCTCGATGTCGTAGGTGTCGCCCGGGTCGGGCTCCGACATCACTCGGGCGTTCGCGTTCGGGGGCGGCGGAACAAGTCCCTGCTTGGCCGGTGCCATTCGCACCCAGGACGCCGCATACCCACGCAGGAACTCGCGTTCCTTGCCGATGTCGTCCTTGGTGCGGTTGTAGAGGCTCACGAGTTCCTCGACGTGGTGCTCGTGGTAGCCGTAGTGGATGTTGCGCCCAGTGACGCGCTCCGGGATGACGGCGGTGGTTGCCTGACCGGCCTCAAGGGTGACGGTATCGAAGGTCTGCCACCGTCCATCCTCGTACGCCTGGAGTTCAACGGGTCCGTTGCCCGAGAGTGTGAGGGTGTTGATCGGCTGCTCGTAGACAAACTGACTGAAGTGCTGGAAGGGGTCGGCTGCGGGCTTCGTCTGGAAGTACTTCGACGAGGCACCCAGATCGTCCGCCTCTTGCAGGGACACGTTGTCGTACGTGATCTTGGTCCCGATGTTGCCGTACGAACTGTGGGTCAGTTGCAGGAGGGTGTTGCAGCCTGCGGGCGGCGCTTGGAACGAGAAGGTGTAGCTCGTCATCTGACTGCTGCGCATCTTCTGGCTTTCAAAAATCAACTCCGTGGTGCCAGAGCATTGCTTGTACACCGCAACCTTGCCTGAGGAACCGGGACCGCCTGAAACGGGAGTTTGCAACTTGGCGTCAAGCCCGAGTGTCAACTTCCGGCCGGGCTGGAGCACCCCCGCGGGGACGACCTGGCTCACGCCCTGCCAGCCTTCTCCATCGGTGGAGGCCACGATCTGCTGGTTGACGAGTTCTGGCTTGGCACTCTTTGACGATGTGATCTGCTGCCAGCCCTGTTGCGGCATGGTTTTGTACGCGAGGATCGGCCCGGCCATCTTCGAGTCGTACAGCCTGTTCCCCTTGCGTGGCTGCGGCGTTGTGATGTGAGGGATCGTGACCGGGGACCCGTTCAACAAGGTGGCTGGGCGAACTGTCGCGTCGCCGTTGGGGGAGTAGAGACGGAGTTCGCTGGCCTTGTAGTCACGACCGACGTCGGTGTAGCCGCGCACCATGTCATAGGACGTGAGAGTGCCACCCTGCACGGCGATCTGTTCCTGCTCCAGCACGGGCTCGAGCCCGTCAAGCGCCACGTTGACCAGATCCTTGGCGTGCTGGTCATGTGTGGCGTTGAACCAGATGTCCAGACCAATGAGCGCCTCGAGGTGTCCGTTCAACACGCTGGTCGCGGGGCTGGTGGGGTACTCCTCGAACCACAGCACCTCGTTGCCGTCCACGGTGATGCGGTTCGTGATGCCGCCGCTGCCGTCAGGCTTCATGGGGACGTCGAAGCTGCGGAATGCCTGCTTCCCGTACTCCATCCACTTCTGGTCCCCGGTGATCCTGTCCATCTCCACGAACGCCGAGAGGACGCCACCCTGTGCGAGTCCAGAGAACCAGCCATCTCCTTCGCCTGACAGATCGGGGATACCGGGGTTCGCGGAGAAGTCGAAGCGGTACCCGAACCAGCGCACCGTGTCGTTTCCGGTGCCCTCAGTGTGGCTGCCGTCGATGAGGTGCTTGCCTGCAAGGTTCGCGAGACAACTCTCCTGCGTCTCGCTCAGGCGGCTGTCCCTGGAGACGTTCTTGATGAAGTTCGCGATGGTGTTGGGGTTGTAGACGTCTCTGGGTGTGTACGGCGCATCGGTGTAGTAGGGGAGGCCGTCTGCATTGCGGAGCGCCATCCGGTGGGGCAGCGGCGCGTTGTCGCACCACACTTTCGGCACCGGCGGCGGTTCCACGGGCTTGGGGACCGTGAACTGCACCACGTTGTTGAACACCCAGCGGTCGACCCGCTCGTAGGTGCGGGGCGTCAGGGTTTTGACGACGATGTCCTTGGACATGATGTAGCTGCGGCAGCCGTTGCGGCCCGTCTCGGCGGTGTCGCATTCGGTCTTCCATTGGCGTCCCTCGTCCGAGGTCCACGAGGACTTGCCACCCACCGCACCATTCGCAGCGAGCGGGTTGCCGTTCCACTGTTCGCGCGGTGAGGGCTTGTAGGTCAGGTTGTTGAAGAACCAGCCCGTGACCTCTTGGTAGGCGCCGCCGACGAACCGTACCTGGGTGGCCCAGATGTTGGCTGTGCAGCGTTCCACGGTGGTGGAATACATATCGCACGTCGTGCGCCACCTGCGGCCATTGATCTCATGCTCGCCCGGCGTGGTGTAGACATCCACACCCGTGGCGAGCACTTCTTTCTGGTCCTGGGGCTCTGCCAGGGCCGGGTTCGACCCCGTTCCAACGAGTCCGATGCCGGCCACCAGGGCGGTCACAGCAGGGATCCAAATGCGTCTGAACACGTCTCATACCCAATTCGCGTCGGTTATGTGGGTGGGAACAATCAATCTAACTGACGCATCGGGCGGAGCCAAGACCCCCATGATTCATGAGTTGAGGGCAGCCCGCACCAGTTCGGCCACGACCTTGCCCTCGGCCCGTCCTCCCGCCTTCGCATTCACGGCCTTGACCAGCCCACCCATGTGCTTCATCGACGGCGTCTCTCCCGTGGCGACAAGGGCTTCAACCTCGTCCCTGACGATGGCCGTGACCTCGTCCCGGGTGAGGGGGACGGGGAGGTAGCGGGCCATGAACTCGGCCTCGGCGGCTTCCTTGTTCGCCAGATCCTGACGGCCCGCCCCGGCGTAGGTCTCGGAGGAATCCTTGCGCTTGCGCTGTTCCCTGGACACGACGTCGACCTCCTCGGTATCCGAGAGTTCGCGTGGCGAGTCGCCTGCCACTTCCTCCATGGTGATCGCCGCCATGAGCATCCGGACGTTGCTCTTGGCGAACTCATCCTTGGCGCGCAGTGCGTCCGTGAGGTCAGCCCTCAGCTGCTTCTTGGTGGCTCCCATGATGTGCTCCTGTACGTCGGGTATTGCCCATTCTTCCACCGGGATTCCCCAGCGTCACACCATGGAGGGGCGTGCCCGTGGACACAGATGGGAAACACCGTTCCCGAGGTGGCCCGGTGGCAGGTGCTCCTCCCGCAACGGGAGCGACGGCACGTGTCACGGTAGAGTGGTCGATCGTGGCAGCCGTAGAACTTTCCCAGACCATCTCCGACCTCGATAAGTCCCTGGCTTCGATCGAGGCCGTGGCCAACATGCCCAAGCTGCGCGACGACATCGCCGCGCTGCAGGAAGAGGTCGCAGCACCCGACCTGTGGGACGACCAGGACAATGCCCAGCGCGTCACGTCCGCACTGTCGGTGAAGCAGTCCGAACTGGAGCGGCTCGAGGGCCTGCGTGGACGACTGGACGACGCCGGGATGATGCTGGAGATGGCGGAGGACGAGGGGGACGCCGACACCCGCTCCGAGGTCGAGAAAGAACTTCGCAAGCTTGGCAAGGACATCGAGACGCTCGAGGTGCGCACGCTGTTGTCCGGGGAGTACGACCCCCGTGATGCCCTGCTCACCATCCGGGCGGAAGCAGGCGGCGTGGATGCCGCCGACTTCGCGGAAAAGCTCATGCGCATGTACATGCGTTGGGCAGAGCGCCACCACTACGCGGTCGAGGTCTTCGACACCTCGTACGCGGAGGAGGCCGGCCTGAAATCCGCCACATTCGCCATCAAGGCGCCATTCGCCTATGGCACTCTGTCAGTTGAGCAGGGCACCCACCGCCTGGTGCGCATCTCCCCCTTCGACAACCAGGGCCGCCGCCAGACATCCTTCGCCGGCGTCGAGGTGCTGCCCGTCACGGAAGAGGCCGACAGCATCGACGTTCCTGAAGGAGACATACGAGTGGACGTCTACCGTTCCTCGGGACCCGGCGGCCAGTCGGTGAACACCACGGACTCCGCCGTACGGATCACGCACCTCCCCACCGGCATCGTCGTCAGTTGCCAGAACGAGAAGTCCCAGCTGCAGAACAAGGCCGCTGCGTTGCGGGTCCTGCAGTCACGGCTCCTGGAGCATGCACGCGTCGAGCGGGAGAAGGAGATGAACGCGTTGAAGACGGACGGTAGCGGCTCCTGGGGAGCCCAGATGCGGTCATATGTCATGAACCCGTACCAGATGGTCAAGGACCTGCGCACGGAGCACGAGGTGGGCAATCCCGAGGCCGTCTTCGACGGTGAGATCGACGGCTTCATCGATGCCGGTATCCGCTGGCGCAAGCAGACCCAGATCAACGCCCAAAACTGAGAATTTCCTCGGGGTCCTCGGTGCCCGTGAGTGATTCCTCAGGCAATTCGCGGTCCCATGGCCTAGACTCCTCTCGTCATTGTTGAGAGTTTCTCAGGAGACCAGCCCCCCAGGAGTCCCTACTCGTGATCATGTTCGAAGACGTGACGAAGTTCTATCCGGGTCAGTCCCGGCCGGCGCTGCGCAATATCAACCTTGAGATCGCCAAGGGTGAGTTCGTCTTCCTCGTGGGCCAGTCCGGTTCCGGCAAGTCAACCTTTCTCCGGCTCATCCTCCGGGAGTACCGCCCCACCAAGGGCACCCTGTACGTGGCTGGCAAGAATTTGGGCACGATGAACCAGTGGAAGGTGCCGGCGCTGCGTCGCCAGATCGGCACGGTCTTCCAGGATTTCCGGCTCCTCCCGGGCAAGACCGTCTACGAAAACGTGGCGTTCGCACTGCAGGTGATCGGGAAACCCACCAAGGAGATCCGACGCGTCGTGCCGGAGACACTGGAGACCGTCGGGTTGGCGGGCAAGGAGAATCGACTCAACGAGGAGCTCTCCGGCGGTGAGCAGCAACGAGTTGCGATCGCCCGTGCCTTCGTGAACCGTCCGCAGATCATCATCGCGGACGAGCCCACCGGGAACCTGGACCCGGAGACCTCCGTTGGCATCATGAAACTGCTGGATCGCATCAACCGCACCGACACCACCGTCATCATGGCCACGCACGATTCGTCCATCGTTGACCAGATGCGACGCCGAGTGCTGGAGCTGCGTGACGGGGAACTTGTCCGCGACCAGTCGGAGGGGGTGTACGGCGCATGAGGCACACACTCCGCGAGACCTGGTCAGGTCTGAGGCGCAACCTCGCCATGACCGTCGCCGTTGTTGTGACGATGGGCGTGTCCCTGTCCCTCTTCGGCCTGGGGCTCCTCACCTCCATGGAGGTGGACCTGGTCAAGGGTCGTTGGTACGACAAGATCGAGCTCTCTGTCTTCCTGTGCATCGACACCACCACCGGTGGGATGTGTGAGGAGGGCAAGGGCACCACGGAGGCGCAGCGCGAAGCCATCCAGGCAGCGCTCGAGGGCAATCCGGAGGTCGAGGAGGTCTTCTACGAGTCGAAGGAGGCCGCCTTCGAGGAGTTCCAGCGCGTCTTCAAGGACTCACCCATCATCGGGTCACGGACAGCGGACCAGATGCAGGACTCCTTCCGGGTCAAGCTCATCAACCCCGAGAACTACCAGGGTGTGGTGAGCGAAGCCACGAGTCTGCAGGGCGTCCAGAACGTCCAGGACCTGCACTCGGTGTTCGACCCGCTCTTCAAATGGCTGAACGCGCTGCAGTGGGCCACCATCGGCATGAGCGTGCTTCTGCTGCTGGCCGCGGGCCTGCAGATCGCCAACACGATCAGGATGGCCGCCTTCACCCGACGACGGGAGATTGGCATCATGCGGTTGGTGGGAGCCTCCAACCTCTACATCCTTCTGCCGTTTCTTCTCGAGAGCCTCATCGCCGGTCTGATCGGGGTGGTGGTGTCCGCCATCACAGTGTCGGCCGGCTACTTCTTCATCATCGAGAAGAACGCCCGGACCTCAATCCAGGCTTTACCGTGGATTGACTGGTCCCACGTCACAAGTGCCATTCTTGCCATGGCCGCGGTGGGGATCGCCCTTGCGATCGTCCCGACGCTGCTGGCAACCAGAAAGTACCTACGCATCTAAGTGGATGCCCAAGGAGACCCAAAGGTGAATCGGGAACACCCCTTCCTGCACGCAACCAGGACCATGACTCGCATCCTGCAGGGCATCGTCGCCTCTGCTGTCGGGGTCGCCGTCCTGCTGACGACGGCACTGCCGGTGCAGGCGGACGAGCTCGACGACCAGCGCTCGGAGTTGACGTCCCAGATGGCAAGCCAGGCTGATGCGGTGGATCACGCCTCCGTTGAACTGACAGCAGCCAATGCTGCACTCGTTGCGGCACGTGATGAACTGGGCATAGCGGAGCGGAAGCTGGAAGCCGCCGAAGCGGCACGCCGGGACGCGCAGGTGCAGGACGATGAGCGGGCCGCCGAGTTGGAAGCAGCCGAACACAAGCTGAACCAGGCTGAGGCCGACGTCGCAGCCGCGCAGGCAGCGTTCGACTCCGTGGATGCACGCACCAACGAAGAGATCGTCGTCATCACCCAGCAGAACGGCCCACTGTTCAAGCTCGCGCTGCTGATCACCGACGTCTCCGCCGCAGAATTGAACCAGCGGGCCCAGCTCTCCACCACACTTTTCGAGTCCAGTGCTCTGGAACTCGACGAGCTCCAGTCCCGCCGGTTCGCACTCGACGCCGCGAAAGCGAGCGCCGATGAGGCCCAGGCGATAGCTGCCGAGGCTCGACAGGCGGCCGCCGAGCAGTTGGCAATTTCCAAGGAGAAGGAAGCCGCAGCGGATATCCTGCGCGACGAGGTGGCCCAGAAAGTTACTGTCCGCGACGCGGCAGCCGGCGAGGCCTCACACCAGTTGGAACTCGAGGAGACGCGACAGGCGGCTCTGGAGTCGGAGTCTGCCGAAGTCGACAAGCGCATCGCAGACCGCGTGGCAGGCCAGAAGGCTGCTGAGGAAGCGGCCCGTCAGAAGATTGAAGAGGAAGCCGCAGCACGAAGGTCCGCCAGTAAGGCCGCCTCCCGCAAGGCTGCGGCGTCGCGGAGCAATGCTGCAAAGGCAAAACAGTCCACCCCGGCCAAGCACGCCACGGCAGCCAGGCCCCACACGGTGCGCAGGCCTGCTGCCTCCATCAGTTCCGGCGGCTTCCAGCGGCCCGTGAGTGGTCGCCTGAGCTCGTCATACGGCATGCGGCTCCATCCCGTCCTGGGCATCCGGAAGCTGCACGACGGCACCGACTTCGCTGCGTCGTGCGGCGCTCCCATCAAGGCGGCTGCCGCAGGCACCGTCGCCGAGCGGTACTACAACGGTGGCTACGGGAACCGACTCATGATCGATCACGGACAGGTGAACGGCAAGTACGTCACCACGGGCTACAACCACGCAACCCGGTATGTGGTTTCGGTGGGTCAGCGGGTCTCCAAGGGCCAGGTCATCGGCTATGTCGGGAGCACCGGTTATTCCACCGGATGCCACCTGCACCTGATGGTGTGGGAGAACGGCACCATGGTGAACCCCATGTCCAAGTGGTTCCGCTGACGTGACGCGTGGCATCATGGCCTGATGCCCAGGGAATCCGGACGCAAAGTCGTCGCACAGAACAGGAAGGCCCGCCACGACTTCCACATCGGCGATGTGTACGAGGCGGGCCTCGTGTTGACGGGCACGGAGGTCAAGAGCCTGCGCCTCGGCCGGGCAACACTGTCGGAGGCCTTCGCCACCGTCGACGACGGTGAGGCGTGGCTGCGCAACGTCAACATCCCGGAGTACGCGTTCGGCACGTGGCGCAACCACGCCACGAAGCGCACCCGCAAGCTGTTGCTGAATCGTCGCGAGATCACAAATATCGAGAAGGCGCTCACTGGGTCCAACAGAACACTGGTCCCGCTGGCCCTCTACTTCTCCGACGGATACGCCAAAGTGGAGATCGCCGTGGCCACGGGCAAGAAGGACTGGGACAAGCGTCAGAGCATCGCCGAGCGCGATGCCAACCGCGAGGCGCAGCGGGCACTGGCCACCCGGAACAAGCACCGACGACGCTGAATCTCCCCCCGTGGTCAGGGACCGCAGTCGTGGTGGTGCAAGGGTCAGATCAGGGGAACCCCCAATGGTGGGCCGCTGGGAAGTGGAGCAGAATGAAGCCATGAACTTCCCCGATCCCACGTTCTCCGATCCCACCCTGGGCAGTCAGGTCACCGACGTGCAGCGAGATCGTGCCGTGGAGTACCTGCAGCAGGCATTCGCCACCGGTGCCATCGACGCCGAGATCTTCGAGGACCGCCTGGCCACCGCCTTGACCTCTTCCACCCGTGGTGAACTCAACTCCTCCCTGCGGGGTATCGCCCGGGTGGCGAGCCACCCTGACAATCTGGTCCCCGCACCCTTTGCCCGTCCACCGGTGGTCAACAGTGCCGAGAACATCGGCGCGGGCTTCACGCACCTGAGCGGCTTCATCTTCCCCTTCTTCCTCGGGCCGGTGATCGTGAAGGCCGTGGCTCGGCCGGGTTCGCGCATGTGGCTCGAGGCAGGACGAGCTCTCAGCTTCCAACTGACGGCCATCACGACGGCGATCGTGCTGCTGACCGTGATGGGCATCCTCGGCCTGGAGGGACCACTGTTCTTCCTCGGCGTCGTGGGCTGGCTCATCAGCACCACCCTGCTGGCAGTGCGTGCATTCCAGGGGCTCAACAGCACCTCGGGTATCGAGCGGCTGCTGCCGTTCAAGCCGCCGCAGGAGAAGCGTCACATCGGCCACTGACCCGTTTTCGGCGGGCCTGGACGGCTGGTAGGGTAGTGCCTGTACAACTCAACAGGGGGTGACTGGTTTCGACTTGGGACGGTAGTCCGAGGAGAAGCGGGCCGAGGATCCATGCTTATCTCGTAAACGATGTATGGAAACCAATAAGTGCCAACAACAACAGCACTGACTTCGCTCTCGCTGCCTGATCAGTGATCGAAGGGTCAGCCTGAACGTGCCTTCCGTTCAGTACCTGGCCTAATTTAGAAGGCTTCGCTGTATGGTCTGCGTTTCAGGGACCATACGGGACTCAACTGGAACTGGGCTCGTCTGCGACATGCCGACGTGAGTGCAGGAGCCAAGTAAAACGCCTAGTCGGCTGCGCCCGGAGAAGATCTCGTTCGCCTCTTGAGGACGCGGGTTCAATTCCCGCCACCTCCACCCCTGCCCCTGCCAACATGCGTTGGCAGGGGTTTTTACTTGTCAGAGCGCATTTGGCCTTCTGGCGCTGGGGACTCAAGCACCCACAAAGGGACCGATAGGCCATTCAATTGGTACCTGGGTACCGCACCCTGACGGCGGTGTCCGGTAGAATCGTCTGGACTCAGGAGGTGGGTGGCATGGCGTTAGAAGTGCTTCCGATGGGGGTGTCGATCGTCTATCGCAACCGCCGGCGAGTACGCAACGGACTGCCCGAGACGTACCAGAAGAAGCTCTACCAAGTCCGGGTCACGTGGCTCGGGCGGCGAGAGTTTGTGGGTCGTTATGAGTACCTCAGCGAAGCCAAGCATGCACTGACGCTCGCGCAGGTTGACATCCTCCGGGGAGTCTTTGTGCCCCCCCGCGCCATCCGCGAAGCAAGGAAGGCCGAGGAAGAGGCGGTAAGGATGGCCCGGTTCAACAGCACGACCGTTGCAGATCTTGCGTCGCTTTGGGTCGAACACGTCAGGCGTATGGGCCGTAAGGAATCGACCCTCTACACCTATCAGAAGCGCATCGATGCTCAGGTCCTGCCATCACTAGGGCACCTGCCAGTGGACGCTGTGACGCCGCAGGCCGTCCAGGATTGGTACGACGAACTGGATAGGAATCAGGGAAACGGGGTCAGCCGAGGCGCCTACATGATGCTGTCGGGGATGTTCACCTATGCCACAGGCAAAGCGGCAGGACAACCTTACGGGTTCAAACCTCTGGTCACCGAAACCCCGTGCCGGGTAGTTGGTGCAACGAAGCACAGGCCCGTCCGACCGGGGGAGGCGAGCGACAAGGTCATTACGGACGCACAACTTGGAACGCTGGCTAACGCCATGCCCCTCCCGGAAAGGTTGGCCGTCCTGCTCGGCGGATGGCAGGCATTGCGTATCGGCGAGGTCCTGGGATTGCAGCGTCGTGACGTGCAGGGGGAGTGGCTGCGTGTGGCAAGGCAACTGCAGAGCCGCGGAAACGGACTGCGGATCGAGGTTCCAAAGACCGCGGCAGGGATCCGCGACCTTCCAGTCTTCCCCGACGTCGCCAGGGCCCTGAACACACACCTGAAGTGCTACGTCGGAGACGCCGAAGAAGCACCGCTGTTTCCGCGAACCCCGCGGGGGGAAGTACCGCTGCACCCAAACGTGCTGCGCAGGCATTTCACTGATGCAGTGGCGACAACACAGGGAGTCCCGGACGCGTTCGTGTTCCACGGCCTGCGTCATACTGCCCTCACTCGGCTGGGCCAACGAGGGGCGACACTTGAAGAGCTCAAGAAGTTCGCTGGTCACCGTGACAGCGCAACAGTGCAGCGATACCAGCACGCAACCAAAGCCCGCTTGGCATCCCTAGTGGCGGACCCTACGGCGAAGAAGTAGCAGCTACGGATGCTCGCGGGCCGAACCTCTAGGAAGCTGGACGATACTCCACTGAGTACGTTGAATTGCTGCTACTTTTCTCCATGGCCTGCGTGGATGAAGCCATAGCCTGACGGATCCAAGCGCTCATCGACGGCCGAGATGTTGCTCGGTCGAAGGCCGTAGTCTTCGACTCGGCCCCCACGGCTCAGACCGATCCCGGGTCATCACAAGGAGGCGTGGGTCACTATAGGGCCGAGGGCTATCGCCATTAGGGTTCACCGCCGACACCGCGACCTCCTATGAACTTGATCCAATATCCAACACCACCATGTCAGCAACGACCGTCCCAATGCGGCATAGGAATGTGTTGTAGCGAGTTGGGGCTGGCGTGGGGAACGTCCTCCTGATGCGCTTGTGGGGCTTGGTGTCCCATCGCATGACAGGAGGACGTTCATGAACAACGGTAGTGGTGTGTCCCGGGGTGACCGCAATAGGAATGCTCGGTTGACTCGGTTGCGGGAGGCGGTCCCGGTGACCAACGCGATCATCGGAATCGATCTGGCTGATCGTAAACAGATGGTCGTGGTCTGCGATCACGACTCGAGAGTCTTGGCCCGACGGACGTTCCGCTGTAAAGCGTGGGATCTCGGATCGGCCCTGGAATGGGCCCGTGAACGGGCTGTGAGGGCCGGGTTTACCGGCGTGACGGTGGCCTGTGAACCGACGGGGCATCGGTGGCGGGTGCTGGGCCAACTGGCCGCTGATCGGGGCATGGCTTATGTGTGTGTGCAACCTGCGCTGTCGTCGTGGGCCCGCAAGACCGAGGACCTCACAAGCGACAAGACCGACGACAAGGACGCCGTCCTGATCGCCCGGCTGACCGCGCAGTTGCGTTGCTACCTCCCTGAGCCCGTTGACGAAACGTGGGGACGGCTTCGGCACTTGGGTGCCCGTCGGGAGGCCCTGTTGGAGGAACACACTGCGTGTGTTCAGCAGATCCGCGACCTGCTGGAGTGCGTGTGGCCGGCTGTCCTGCAGGCGGCGAAGCAACCGTTCAAGTCGACCACCTGGGTTGCCGCACTGACGGTGATCATCGAGCGTGACGGGGGCGACTTCGCCCGTACCCGCCGGCTTGGTGTTGCCCGGTTCGCAGAGCAAGTCCGCAAAGAGGTGATGCGCCGCGGGAAGACCAAACCATGCCTGCGTATCGTGGGCAGCGTGTTCAATGCCTTGTCAGACACGGCTGGCGTGTTGAGTCACCGGCTCGGTGCCCTCGAGCGTGTCGGTTGGGTACTGGCCGATTGGGATGCCGCGCACGCCAACCAGAAGATGGTCCAAGACC
>JBBSRQ010000068.1:0-14650 GCA_038242845.1 Propionibacteriales bacterium
TACCGGAAACGGAAGCCTGACGACGACGGCCCAGGACGACTGCGGCGCCGCCAACAGCCAGCACGCCACCCGCGGCGAGCAGACCGGTGTTGGGTGCGGTCGGTGCCTCACCGCCGGTCTCGACGCCACCGGAGGGCATGACCATGCCACAGGTGGCGGAGTCGGTGCCCTCCTCAGGGACGCCCGCGACGCCGAGGGACTTCGCGAAGGTGGACTCGCCCAGCCCGTCCAAGTCGTACTTGTTGTTGCCGTTGGCGTCCACTCCGTGCTCCACGATGTGGAGGTTCGCCAAGTTCTTGACGGCGCCGTCAGGAAGCTCGCTGGCCGTGAAAGTACGGCTGTAGTTGAGGTTCCCGTCGGCGTCGGCGACGGGGAAGCGATCCAGTGCCAAGCCGCTCTTGGCGGACGCGTCTCCCTCGGTCGTGAGCGAGATCAGGACGGGGCCGTAGGCCGGCACGCCTTCCTCGATGCTGATGAAACCGTCGCCATCCTTGTCGGCAGACGGTGTGGGGCACGTGAAGTTCTTGCCCGACATGTCACCGTGGAAGTGTTGGGCACTGGGCATGTTGGGCACCATGTTCTTGGAGGTGAGCACGACCTTCAGGCCACCGTCACCGGTGGGAGTGAGGGTGGCCTCGCCCGTGGCGTCGCTGCCCTTCATGGAATCGAGGCGGACCATCATCGCGTCGCCGTCGCCCTCGTCGGCGTGTGCGGGGCTGATTGCCATGGCGAACGGCGCGGCCAGGGCAAGGCCGGCGGCTGCGGAAAGGGAAATGGACTTCCAGGTGCGGTTCATTGTGAGTTCCTTTCGGTTGGGTCTCACCCCCCATTCGGAGCTGCGCGGCCAACGGATTGGTCTTGCACAAAAAAAGTTTGCCGACCGGTCCGACAGATCGATCCGGGCGCACCGCCGATACGATGTCGTTCGTGGTCACCAAATCCCCCCGGGCGCTGCGGCAGCCCGAGACAGACACCCCCACCCGCTCGGCCTCCAGCCTGGACAGCTTCTTCGACATCACCCGTCGTGGCTCCAGCATCGGCCACGAACTCCGTGGCGGCCTCGTCACCTTCTTCGCGATGGCCTACATCATCGCGCTCAACCCGCTCATCATCGGCACAGCCACCGACAAGGGTGGTCTGCTCATCTCCGGTGCGCCGAAGTTCCTCGACGCCGCCATGACGGAGGTGGACACGATTGCGGTGGGTGTCTCCATCGGCATGGTCGCGGCCGGCACGGCTCTGATAGCCGGCGTCATGACGATCCTCATGGGACTCATCGGACGCTTCCCGATCGGCCTGGCCACCGGGCTGGGCCTCAATGCGCTCGTGGCCTACGTGATCGCGCCCCAGATGACGTGGCCCCAGGCCATGGGTCTGGTGGTGTGGGAGGGCATCATCATCGCGATACTCGTGATGACCGGGTTCCGCACGGCCGTGTTCAAGGCGGTTCCCCGCACGTTGCGCACCGCCATCAGCGTGGGCATCGGTCTCTTCATCGCGTTCGTGGGCCTCATCAACGCGGGCGTGGTCCGCAAGCCGGCAGGCGCGCCACCCGTGGAACTGGGCATCAACGGTTCGCTGGCCGGGTGGCCCATCCTCGTCTTCGTGGTGGGTCTGCTGCTGCTCATCGGTCTGTACGTCCGCAAGGTCAAGGGCGCCATGCTGATCTCCATCGTCGTCGCCACGGTGCTGGCCATCGTGGTGGAGGCCGTCGGCAAGATCGGCCCGAACTTCGGGCCCGACAACCCGACCGGCTGGGCGCTGAACGTGCCACAGCTCGGCAGCTTCGGCTGGCCCGACCTGGGGCTCTTCGGCCGCGTCGACATGATCGGGGCGTTCTTTCCCGACGGCACCTTCTCGCTGGCCCATTTCGTGACGCTGGCAGTGCTGGTCTTCTCGCTTCTCCTGGCTGACTTCTTCGACACCATGGGCACAGTCGTCGCCGTCGGCAGCGAGGCGGGACTCCTCGACAAACACGGCATGCCGCCCCGCACCACGGCCATCCTCATGGTCGACTCCCTCGCCGCCGTCGCCGGTGGTGTTGGTTCCGTGTCGTCGAACACCTGCTACGTCGAGTCCACCGCCGGGGTGGGGGAGGGTGCACGCACCGGCCTGGCCTCCGTCGTCACCGGTGTGGCGTTCCTGCTGGCCATCTTCCTCTCGCCCATCATCAACATGGTGCCGTCCGAGGCCGCCTCGCCCGTCCTGGTGTTCGTCGGATTCCTGATGATTTCGCAGGTCACCGACATTGACTGGGCTGATGTCTCGCTGGGGATCCCGGCGTTCCTCACCATGGTGCTCATGCCGTTCAGCTACTCGATCACCACCGGCATCGGCGTCGGCTTCCTGACATTCGTCTTCATCCGGGCCGTCAGTGGCCGCACCCGTGAGGTTCACCCCTTGATGTGGGTGGTGGCTGCCATGTTCGTCCTGTACTTCGTCCAAGGGTCCCTGATCGAACTGATCGCCTGAGATCTGCGGAGAACAATCAGCCCGGCCCACCCCCTGTGAAGGGGGTGGGCCGGGCTGATTGCGTGTGGCGTGGGTCAGCGGTCGCGACGCATGTCGTCGTCGGTGTCCGCCTGCTCCTTGCGTACCTCGGTGGTCACCGTCTCCTGGTCGGTGACGGTCTCCTTGCCGAGACGCACCTCTTCGACGGCGACGGTGTCCTTGTCGATGACGGGGGTCTCCTCGTGGAGAGTGACCTCCACCTCGGCTCCTTCATCGTCGATGCTCCCACCGCGGCCCGCGTCCTCGTCCAGCGGGACGCGTTCGACGCGGACTTCCTCGTGGGTCACGGGGACCGTCTTGGTGACGTTCTCGGTGACGACATACTTGCGCAGTCGCGCGCGTCCGGACTCGTGGGTCTCGGTGCCGACGTTGACGCGTTCCTCCGAGAGGGTCATGGAGTCATCGTCGGTGGCGACGCGGTCAGCATCACCGCGGGTGTGGCCCTGCTCGCGCCCGCGGTCACGGTCGTGGTCGTGGTCGTGGTCGTGGTCGTGGTCGTGGTCGTGGTCGTGGTCATGGCCGGCGTCGGCGTAGCCGGACCCCGCCGAGGCGTAGTACGCGTAGAGGCGATCCTCGTCGGCAGGCTCCAGGTGGTGGTCCTCGTCGAGGTTGGGGGCATCCTTGATCTGGTCCTTGGTGTACCCGACGTGCAGGTCCTCGCCCCGGGCCGACCCGCCCTCAAGGGGCACGAAGCTCTCCGACATGCCGAACAGACCCGTGTTGACGGTGGCCCACGAGGGCTCCCCGGAGGCGTCATCGAGGTAGATCTGGCTCAATGAGCCAACCTTCTCACCGTCACGGTCGTACACGGTTGCCTTGCCGTTCAGCAGACGGTCGATGTCGTTGGTGCTGATCATCGTGATCTCCTAACTCTCTCGTCACGGCTTTCGCGTCGAGACAACTCACTATGCCAACGCGGGGGTTCACTACCGCCCACCCCCAGGGATGGAGTTCCCTCCGTGGGCGGGCGAGGGATCACGGTCACGATCACGTCACCACCGATGCCCGCCGACGGGCACGGTGAGGGGAACTCGTCGTCGTTTCGCTACGCTGACACCCATGTTCTCCAAGGTCCTTGTAGCCAATCGTGGCGAAATTGCCGTCCGCGCCTTCCGCGCCGCCTACGAACTGGGGTGCAAGACCGTCGCGGTCTTCCCCTATGAGGACCGCAATGCGGACCACCGCATCAAGGCGAGTGAGTCCTATCTCATCGGTGTGAAGGGGCACCCGGTGCGGGCGTACCTGGACATCGACGAGATCATTCGGGTGGCCAAGGAGTCGGGCTCCGACGCCGTCTACCCGGGGTACGGCTTCCTGTCGGAGAATCCTGATCTGGCGGCCGCTTGCGCTGCCAACGGCATCACATTCATCGGCCCCTCCGCCGACGTGTTGGAGATGGCCGGCAACAAAGTGCACGCCCTCGAGCAGGCACGCAAGGCGGGCGTCCCGACCCTCGCCTCCACCCCGCCTTCCACCGATGTGGACGAGCTAGTGGCGGGCGCCGACAAGGTCGGCTTCCCCGTGTTCATCAAGGCTGTCGCCGGTGGCGGGGGCCGCGGCATGCGCCGCGTCGACAACCGTGCGAAGTTTGTCCAGGAACTCGGCGCCGCCATGCGTGAGGCCGAGGGTGCGTTCGGTGATGCCACCGTGTTCGTGGAGCAGGCAGTGGCCGCCCCCCGCCACATCGAGGTGCAGATCCTGGCCGACGGCCATGGCGAGACCGTCCATCTCTTCGAGCGCGACTGCTCCATCCAGCGCCGCCACCAGAAGGTCATCGAGATCGCACCGGCCCCCAACATCACGGACGAACTGCGGGAGGCACTGACCACCGACGCCGTGAAGTTCGCGAAGGCCATCAGCTACACGTGTGCGGGAACGGTTGAGTTCCTCGTGGCAACCGAGGGGGAGCGCGCCGGGCAGCACGTGTTCATCGAGATGAACCCCCGCATCCAGGTGGAGCACACCGTCACCGAGGAGATCACCGACGTCGACCTGGTCCAGGCCCAGATGAGGATCGCCTCCGGTGAATCGCTGGCCGACATCGGCATTCGTCAGGACGAACTGTCCATCCGTGGTGCCGCACTGCAGTGCCGCATCACCACGGAGGACCCGCTCAACTCCTTCCGCCCGGACACGGGCACGATCCAGGCCTACCGCTCCGCCTCCGGTGCGGGCATCCGTCTCGATGGTGGCACCACGGGAACCGGCGTGGAGATCAGCCCGCACTTCGACTCCCTCCTGGTGAAGCTCACGGCCCGAGGCAAGGATCTGCCGATGGCAGTCGCCCGCGCCAAGCGGGCCCTCGCAGAGTTCCGGGTACGTGGGGTCGCCACCAACATCCCCTTCCTCCGCTCGGTGTTGGAGGATCCTGACTTCGAGGCCGGCCGCATCACGACGTCGTTCATCGAGGAGCGGCCCTACCTGCTGACGGCCCGCACCCCGGCCGACCGCGGGACCAAGCTGCTGCGCTACGTCGCTGAGACCACGGTCAACAAGCCGCACGGTGACGCACCCACCCAGCTGGAGCCGAGCGTCAAGCTGCCGAACATCCCGCTCTCTCCCGAGGTGCCCGACGGGTCCAGGCAGCGACTCCTGGCGCTGGGGGCCGAGGGCTTCGCCCGCGAGTTGCGCAACCAGCGCGCCGTCGGAATCACCGACACCACCTACCGTGACGCCCACCAGTCGCTGCTGGCCACCCGGGTGCGCACCCGGGACCTGGTGGCGGTGGCCCCGTACCAGGCGCGCATGCTCCCGGGCATGTTCTCGGTCGAGTGCTGGGGCGGTGCCACCTACGACGTGGCGCTGCGATTCCTGGCCGAGGACCCGTGGGAGCGGTTGGCCAAGTTCCGTGAGGCGATGCCGAACCAGAACCTGCAGATGTTGCTGCGTGGTCGCAACACCGTGGGCTACACGCCGTACCCCACCAAGGTGACCGACGCCTTCGTCGCCGAGGCCGCCGAAGTGGGCGTGGACATCTTCCGCATCTTCGACGCGCTGAACGACGTCGAGCAGATGCGTCCGGCCATCGACGCCGTCCGAAACACCACGTCGGTTGCTGAGGTGGCGCTCTGCTACACCTCCAACCTGCTGGACCCGAAGGAGAAGATCTACACCCTCGACTACTACCTGCGGCTCGCCGAGAAGATCGTCGATGCCGGGGCGCACATCCTGGCCATCAAGGACATGGCCGGGCTGCTGCGCCCGCATGCCGCTGCCAAGCTGGTGACGGCACTGCGGGAGCGGTTTGACCTGCCCGTGCACCTCCACACCCACGACACCACAGGTGGGCAGATGGCCACGCTGATGGCGGCCATCGACGCCGGCGTGGATGCCGTGGACGTCGCCAGCTCGGCGTTGTCGTCCACCACCTCCCAGCCGCCGATGTCGGCGCTGCTGATGGCGTTGGAGGACGGGGACCGGGCTCCCGATCTCGATCCTCAGGCTGTGCTCGACCTCGAGCCGTACTGGGAGGCCGTCCGCAAGCTGTACGCCCCGTTCGAGTCGGGCCTTCCAGCACCCACGGGACGCGTGTACGACCACGAGATCCCGGGGGGTCAGCTGTCCAACCTCCGCCAGCAGGCCATCGCGCTCGGGCTGGGGGAGAAGTTCGAGGCCATCGAGGCCATGTACAGCGCCGCCGACAAGATCCTCGGCCGCCCCACGAAGGTCACACCCTCGTCGAAGGTTGTGGGCGATCTCGCCCTGCATCTGGTGGCCGTGGGAGCAGACCCCGAGGAATTCGCGGAGGACCCGCAGAAGTTCGACATCCCCGATTCGGTGATCGGTTTCCTCAACGGTGAGCTGGGGAGGCCGGCAGGAGGATGGCCCGAGCCGTTCCGCACCAAGGCCATGAACGGCCGACGCGCACCGGTGCGGGTCACCGACGTTGCCGAGGCGGATCTCACGTTCCTCGCCGCACCCGGCCGCGTTCGGCAACAAACCCTGAACCGGCTGCTGTTCCCCGCACCCAACCGCCAGTTCGAGCAGATGCGCGAGGACTTCGGGGACCTCTCGGCGCTGTCGACGATTTCCTTCCTCTACGGCATGGAACCCGGTAGGGAGTACGGGATCCGGCTGGAGAAGGGCGTGGACCTGATCTATGGCCTCGAGGCGATCGGCGAGCCCGACAAGCGCGCCAGGCGCACCGTGATGTGCCAGATGAACGGCCAGATCCGCCCGGTGCGGGTCCGCGACTTCGCACTGACATCCGAGGTGGCGGCCAGTGAGAAGGCTGACCCCGCGAACCCGGGCCACGTGGCATCCCCCTTCGCGGGTGCTGTCACCGTCACCGTGGACGTGGGCGATGCCATAGCCATCGGCGACCCCGTGGCCACGATCGAGGCCATGAAGATGGAGGCCACCATCAACGCCACCGTGGCGGGTGCGGTCACGCGCGTCGTCGTGCCCGGCACCACGCAGCTCGACGGCGGGGACCTGGTGCTGGTCATCGTTCCTCGCTGAGCCGCTGCTGTCCGGTCTCAGGCGGGGATCTGGATCACGACGAGGTCGAGGATGTCGTCGGGTCGTGCGGCGATGGCCCCCAGTAACTCCAGCAGCGGGTCGACCGCGGCCATGGTGCGGGCGAACTCCGGCCGCTCCTCCTGACGCACGCGCCGCAGCTGGCGCCACGTCTCCACGACGTGCAGGTGCTTGCTGTACCCGACCACCTGTCCGGACAGTGGCCGCAGGGCCGTCCCCAATTCCCGTTCGGCAAGCTGACGCAGTGAGTAGTCGCTCGGCAGTCCGGCACGCGCGAGGTCGAACTCAACGGCGTCGAGCCCGTCGATGGTGATGGTGAGATCCCGGGCTGCGAGGTCCTCCAGCCACACCAGCAGCAGCCGCCAGCACTGGGCGAGACGGTCTTCTGGGATGTGCCCGCCTGAGAGGACGGCATCCACGTCGCGGGGAAGTGGGTTGCGCGGATCCACCTCGGTTGTCCTCGGGCGGGAGAACAGCGGGCCGATGCGATCCAGCAACGACCTTTCGGGTCGGGGCGGGGCGAACGATCCTGCTGCTACGCCGCGCAACCGGGCAGCCAGCTCAGCGTCGGCGCCGAAGATGTCGCGCACGCCGTTGATGCTGATGGCAAACAGCCGCAGCTCGAGCATGCCCCAACCGTAGCGGGCGCGTAACATCACCACCGTGAATCCTCGAACCCGTCGCCTCATCGTGACCGCCGTCCTCGTCCTCGTCGTCGTGGCGGTCGTCATCGGTACCCTCCTCGACGGCGGGGCCTGAGCCGTGCGGGTCCCTCCGCGCCGGACAAGTAAGCTCGCCTCCACCATGATTCCCATCCGCCGCTGCCTCGCCGCCATGTGTGCACTGGGCCTGGGCGCGGCGATGTCCGCCTCCCTGGCTCGTGCTGACGACATCGAGTTGCCGGACGACGTCCCCGGCACGCTCAGCGGGATTGCGTGGAACGACGGGGCGCAGGAACTGCTGGTCACCGACGACGGCGGCACGATCGCCGCCATCCACCCTGCGACGAAGGACAGCCGCACGGTCGCCTTCAACGGCGCCGCGGAATCCGTGCAGGCCCTGTCCCTGTACGACGACCAGCTCTACGTCGGCGACATCGGCGACGAGGGGTTGGACCGGGACTTCGTGACCGTGTTCCGCATCAGTACGAAACCCGGCTCCACCAATTACTGGGCGTGGGACTTCACCTACCCGGAGGGGCCGCAGGACGCCCGGGCGATGGCGATCTCGGGCAAGGGTCGCGTCTACATCGTCACCGGTGGCGACGATCCGGGCATCTACCGTGGTGGCCTCGAACCGTCCCGCTCAGGCATGAATGCGCTGGTCCGCTCCGCTGATGCACCCCCCGGCGTCACGGACGCCGTCTTCGTGGGGGACGGCTCAACGTTGATGCTGCGCACCGCTGACGGGGTGGCCCTCGTGGACGCCTTCACCTGGGAGGTGCAAGCGGCCACCACCTACGTCGACGGACCTGCAGGCGAGTCCATCACCACGTTCGGGCAGGACAGGATGCTGGTGGGGAGCGGTGCGCAACTGCGCGACGAGCCGCTGCCTGACAAGATGGCGACGGTCACACCCGCGGCGCCGGCGGAGGCCACGGCCACGCAGGACGCCAGCGGCCCCGCAGCCCCGCAGGCGACCGCCGCCCCCACTGACGAGGGGTCGCAGACACCCCAGGTGTCCCGACGAGGCACGCTGTTCGCCCTTCTGGGGGCGGCGGCGGTCGCCGTCATCGCGGGGATCTGGGTGTTCGTCGCCCGCGACTGACCCGTCGCCGCTCTCAGTCGACCAGACGCTCCACGACGTGGTCGATGCAGGCCACGAGTGCTTCCACGTCGGAGGGCTCCACCGCGGCGTAGCAGCCGATGCGGAGCTGGTTGCGGTTCAGGGCACGATACGGATCGATGTCCACGATGCCGTTGTCACGCAGGACGGTAGACACCTGCTTGGCATCCACGCTCGCGTCGAGGTCGATGGTTGCAACCACGGGGGAGCGGTGCTCCGGATCGGCGACGAAAGGAGTGGCCCAGTCCCGCTGGTGCGCCCAGTCGTAGACGACCCCTGTGGACGTCATGCACCGCGCAGCCACCGCCTCCATGCCGCCGAGGTCCTGCATCCAACGGATCTGGTCCGCCATCATCAGCAGCGTGGCGATGGCGGGGGTGTTGACGCTTTGGTGCTGGCGGGAGTTCGTGATGGCCGGGGTGAGGTCGAGGAAGTCGGGGATCCATCGGCCACCGTCGCGGATCTCCGCGGCGCGCGAAATGGCTGCGGGTGACAGGAACGCGAACCAGATGCCACCGTCGGAGGAGAAGTTCTTCTGGGGCGCGAAGTAGTACGCGTCGGTGGTGGAGATGTCTGCGTCGATGCCACCCGCGGCTGACGTCGCGTCCACCAGGACCAGTCCGTCACCGATGCGTCGCACGGGCGCTGCGGCACCGGTTGAGGTCTCGTTCTGGGCCCAGCAGTAGGCGTCGGCGTCGCAGGGCTCCGGCAGTGCGATGGAGCCGGGGGCGGACTCGAACACGTGGGGTGCCTCGAGGAAAGGGGCGCCGGCGCTGGCCCTGGCGAATTTGCGGCTGAACTCGCCGAAGACACCATGGGCAGAGCGCTCACGGATGAGCGAGAAGACCGCGACGTCCCAGAACGCCGTGGCGCCGCCGTTGCCCAGCACCACCTCGTACCCCTCGGGGAGGCGATACAGGTTCGCCAGACCTTCCTGCACCTCACGGACCACGCCACGCACCGGCGCCTGTCGGTGCGAGGTGCCCATCACGTCGGGGCGCGACATGAGGTGCTCGAGCGCCTCGCGGCGCACCTTGGCGGGCCCGGAGCCGAAACGGCCGTCGACGGGGAGGAGGTTCTTCGGTATCTCGATCTGCACGGCCCCCAGTGTTCCACGAGTGGTTGGATGGGGCCATGGAGAGTTCGCAGATCAGAGTTGGCCGCGCAGTCACCCCGGACGGTGTCCTGGATAATGCAGTCATCACCGTGTCGGACGGCCGCATCATCGGGGTGGAGGCAGGGCCGCCCGTCGAGGGAGAACACGCACGGCTGTGGGCGGTGCCCGGCTTCGTGGACACGCACTCCCATGGGGGCGTCGGCGTCTCCTACGGTGACCCGGACGTGGCGGCCAACCAGCGCGCCATCGACTACCACCGCACGCAGGGCTCCACCTCGATCTTCGCGAGCACCGTCACCGAACCCATCGACAAGCTGGAGCGCCAGCTCACGGTGCTCCGGGGACTCGTGGAGGCGGGGGAGCTGGCAGGCATTCACCTCGAGGGCCCGTTCCTGGCGGAGGAGAAGAAGGGTGCCCACGACCCGGCCCTGCTGCGCGATCCCGACGCGGAGTCGGTGGAGCGGCTCATCGCAGCCGGCGGCCCCGCGCTCAGGATGATCACCCTGGCCGTTGAACGCGCGCACGCCGAGGCGGCGACGAAGCGGTTCACCGAGGCCGGGGTGAAGGTGGCGTTCGGCCACTCGAACGCTGACGACGCTGCCACCCGGGACTCGCTCGACTGGGGCGTGAGCATCGTCACCCACCTGTTCAGCGCCATGAACCCGATCCACCACCGCAAGCCCGGGCCGGTGCCGGTCCTGCTCACGGATGAACGATGCATGGTGGAGCTCATCTGCGACGGCATCCACCACGCACCCGTGATCGCCCGCATGTCCATCGACGCCGCCGGCATCGACCGCGTGGCGATGGTCACCGACTCCATGAGCGCAACAGGCAAGGGCGACGGTCGCTACAGCCTGGGTGAACTCGACGTGGACGTGACGGACGGCACGGCGCGGCTCGTCACGGTCGACGGCACAGAGGGCGCCATTGCCGGGTCCACGCTCACCATGGCCAAGGCCTTCCACTTCCTCGTCAACGAGGTGGGGTGCACCATCGAGGAGGCCGCGGTCATGACGTCCACCACCCCCGCCCGCTGGCACGGGCTCGGGGACGTCGGTCAGTTGTCAGTCGGACGTTGGGCCGACGTGTGCCTCGTGGACGACCAGGGCACCCTGCAGGGAGTCATCCGACGGGGTGGGACCATCGTGTGACTCCGTCACGCGGAACCGTTGGCGGACGGGGCGACCCCCACGGCCTAGGATGGCCGCAGGAGGCGAGGGCGCATGAGTGATCTGATTGACACCACCGAGATGTATCTGCGGACCGTGTACGAACTCATCGAGGAAGGGGTGCCGCCGCTGCGGGCCCGTATCGCTGAGCGTTTGCACCAGTCTGGGCCCACCGTGTCCCAGACCGTGGCGCGCATGGAACGTGACGGGCTCCTGGTGGTGGAGTCGGACCGGACCATCAGCCTCACGCAGAGGGGCTCAGGGCTCGCGATGGGGGTCATGCGCAAGCACCGGTTGGCGGAGTGCCTGCTCACGGAGATCATCGGGCTGGAGTGGGACAAGGTCCACGACGAGGCCTGCAGGTGGGAGCACGTCATCTCCACCGACGTCGAGCGTCGCCTCGTGGAGATCCTCCACTCACCCACACGCTCGCCGTACGGCAACCCGATCCCCGGACTGCGGGAACTCGGGATCGACATCGACGACACGCCCTTCATCGAGGGTGTCGTGTCCCTGTCGCAACTTGTGAAGTCGGGGGAGAAGGTCACGGCGACCCTGGTGCGCATGAGCGAGAACGTGCAGGCCAACGCCGAACTGATCGAGGTGATGGCGAACCTCGAACTGAAGCCCGGAGCAACGTTCACCGCCGTGCTCGTCCCTCACGGCTTGGATGTGCGCACCGACACCGGCAGTTGTCTCATCGATGACGCCGTGGCCGAGTTGCTGTTCGTGGCCGACGACACCCCGTGAGCGAGACAGCCGTGGACTGGTTCGGCCCCGGGCGCCCGCGCGCCGTTGACATGGTGCTCCAGCGAACATTCGGGGGGGATCACACGCCGTACGAGTGGCTGGCGCGCGCCGTCTCAGGGTCGGCAAAGAGGGTCCTGGAACTCTCGTGCGGCGCCAGTGGGCTCGGCGAAAGGCTCGCTGCCACCGGTCGCACCGTCATCACCGTGGACCAGACGCGCACCTGCCTGGTGGCGGCTGACGATGATCGTCTCGTGGTGCAGGCCGACCCCGCGCATCTCCCATTCGCGGATGGCTCCTTCGATGCAGTGGTCACGAGCCTCGGTCTCGGCCTGACCGAGGACCGGATGCACTTCCTGAAGGAGGTCTCTCGCGTGCTGCGTCCCGGTGGTGTCTTCGCGGGCCTGACACCGTCGCTGCGACCCATGAACATGGACGACATGCGCATCGCCAGTCAGCTCGGCGCGTACCTGAGGACCAGCCCGCACCTGGCGGGCACGGTCGAGTTCAGGGCGAAGACGATGCTCGGTGCTGTGGGGCTCACCAAGATGGAGGATGCCCGCGGCCGCCATCACTTCGAGGTGCGCAACCGTCGCGATGCGGAAGTGTTGGTGGGGGGCCTGCGGCAGGCGGGTGACAGGGCACGCGCGAGCAGTGCCATCGATTTCCTGGCGGCCCGCGCCGAGAGCGGCCCCGTGAGGGTACCCCTGCCGATGCGTCGCATCGTCGCCATCAAGTGAGCCCGGGAATAAAGCGCGGCCGTCCGTGGTTGTGCATGATCGAACCCTGACACCGACGAGACTAAGGAACGTGGACCACGTGTCGACCACTGCACTGAACAAGGACAACTTCGCCAGCACCATCGAGGGCAACGACGTTGTCCTCATCGACTTCTGGGCTGAATGGTGTGGCCCCTGTAAGCGTTTCTCCCCGATCTACGAGGAGGCCGCCACGCGCAACGGGGACGTCACCTTCGCGAAGGTGGACACCGAGGAGAACCAGGACCTTTCCGCCGCCCTGGAGATCCAGTCCATCCCCACCATCATGGCCTTTCGTGGCGGCAGCCTCGTGTTCCGCCAGTCCGGTCTCCTGAACGGCAAGCAGCTCGACGACCTGATCCAGCAGATCAAGGACCTGGACATGGACGCGCTGCTCAAGGAGCAGGCTGAGGCCCCAGAGTCGTCTCAGGCCTGATACCCAGCCGAGCCCTTTCGGAAGCAAACGGCAGCAACGGAAAGTGTCCCCTCGTCATGAGGGGGCACTTTCTTGTTCCCGGACGACTATCGCGAGTGGATCGCCACTTCCTGTGCCTTCACCACGGCCCAGGCGGTTCCACCGGGTCGGAGCTGTAGATCGGCGACGGCCGCCGCCGTGAGGTCTGCGCCCACCCGTGATCCGTTGTCCAGCACCAACCGGGCGCGGATGGTGCCACCCTGATCCGTCAGCGCTTCCACCTCCACGGGCCACACGTTGCGCGGGCTGCCGTGTGGCGCCTCGAGGAACACGGCGACACTGCGCGGCGAGAACACCGCGAAGGCTGGCGTGCCCACGGGTGCGTCGGCTTTCTGACGTCCGCTGACGAGGACACCATCAGCCAGTGACAGCGTGTCCGTGGCAATGAGTTCCCCGTGCACAACGTTGACGCCCGCCAGCTCGGCGGCGAAGGGGCTCTGTGGAGCCGTGAGGACTTCGGAGACGGTTCCCTGCTGCACGATGTGGCCGTTCTCCAGGACCACCACCGTGTCGGCCAGAGCGAGCACATCCAGCAGGTCGTGGGTCACCAGAACAGTGGGGCACTGCGTCTGACGGATGGCCAGGGACACCGCGGTGCGTGCCGACGGCGCGCTCGCGACGTCGAGTGCGGCGAAGGGTTCGTCGAGAAGGAGGGCGCGCGGGTTGCATGCCAACGCCCGGGCCAGCGCCACCCGCGACGCCTGCCCGCCGGACAAGGCCGTCGACGGCTGGGTGGCCCACCCCAGGGCACCTGCGGAGTGCAGTGCACGCCGGGCGATGGCAGCGGGCTGGTCCTGGCCGCTGGCACGGGGGCCGAACTCTGCATTGCCCTGCACATCCAGGTGGGGGAACAGGAGGGGCCGCTGCCCCAGCAGGACCACGCGCCGTTTGTGTGGGGGCACCTGCGTGCCCACCTCCGTGTCCGTCAGGACGTCGTCGCCGATGCTCAGGCGGCCCTCATCGGGTTCCAGAAGCCCGGAGAGCAACCCCATCAGCGTGCTCTTGCCTGCTCCGTTGGCTCCGATGACGGCGACGGTCTGGCCCGGTTCCACAACGATCTCGGTGGCGTGGTCACGCGCCCGCAGGGTGCCGCGCCACCTGAGTGCGCCGGCCGGGATCGGTGACGGGGGTGCAGGGGTCATCGCCGGTGTTGACCTGCGGCGGACACCCCGTCGCCGGGTTCTGGGCGTGCTGGGATGGGTGTGGACGAGGGCCACGACGGCGAGGGCCACCACGATCAGCAGCAGCGACAGCGCAAGGGCCTGGTCAGGGTCCACCTCCCGCTGCAGGTAGATCTCCAGCGGCAGCGTGCGGGTGGTGCCCTGCAGCGAACCGGCGACGGTCAGGGTGGCGCCGAACTCGCCGAGGGCCCGGGCGAAGGCCAGAACGGTGCCGGAGACCAGGCCGGGCGCCACCAGCGGCAACGTGACCCGCAGCAGGGTGCGGGTGGGGGAGGCGCCGTGGGTGGTGGCGACCTTCTCGTACTCGGTCCCGACGCTCCTCAACGCACCCTCCAACCCCACCACCAGGAAGGGCAGCGAGACGAAGCTTTGTGCCAGCACCACGGCGACGGTGGTGAAGGCGATACGGATGCCACCGGCCTCCA
>JBBSRQ010000069.1:0-14617 GCA_038242845.1 Propionibacteriales bacterium
GCTCGCTGGCAGCGCGCTTCGGGTCGCTGGACGCCATCCGCGCAGCGAGTCTGGAAGATCTTGCCTTCACCGACGGTGTTGGTCAGGTGATCGCAGAGTCCGTCACCGAGTGGTTCGACGTGGACTGGCACGAGGCGATCGTCGACCAGTGGGCGGCCGACGGCGTCCGCATGGCCGACGAGGTGGACGAGTCGTCGCCGCGGACGCTGGAGGGTTTGACCGTGGTGGTCACCGGCACGCTGCCGGGGTTCAGCCGCGACGAGGCCAAGGAGGCCATCCTGTCCCGCGGCGGGAAGGCGGCCGGGTCGGTCAGCAAGAAGACCGACTTCGTCGTGGTGGGGGAGAACGCCGGCACCAAGGCGGAGAAGGCAGAGCAGTTGGGTCGTCCCATCCTCGACGAGGAGGGTTTCCGAAAGCTGCTGGCGGGGGGTCCGGACGCGGTGCCCCTGAAGATGGTCGAGTAGGAGGGGCCGTCACGAGGTCCTTCGATATGCCGCGCTCGTCCCTCGCGGCGGCTACTCAGGAGTCGGGTTACGGAGCCGCGCCTTTCCTCCCGTTCCTCGGGTGGCGAGGAAGAGATCTGAGCGTCGAAGCCTTTTCGGTCCCTGAGTGGTGACCGCGAGGTACGGCGACCGGGGGTTCGAGCGTCGTCGTTGCTGACGTTCCCTGAGTGGCGACCGCGAGGTACGAGCTGTCGCTTATCGAAGGGCGCGATGAGACGGGATTGTTCTTTCTCCGTTTTTCAGAAGATCGACGCCGCGACCGGTGGGTGGACCTTTGCGAACAGCAGGCTCGTGCGCTCCAGCGCCTCCTGCGACCCCGACGCCAGCCCCGCCACCGCGAGTTCGACGGCCCCCTGCAGCCCTGAGAGCAGGGTGGGAAGGGAGGCGGCTTCGAGTGTCACGTCCGGAGTATCCGTTGAGGGTGTCGCGGTGGCGTGACCGCCCTCGACGACGACGCGCCAGGTGCCGTTGCAGAACTCCTGCCTGTCGTTGATCCGCAATGTCACGATGCCGTCGTGATCGAAGGCGCGCAGTGCCACGGCCTTCTCGACGTCGAGGACACGGACCCAGACGGTGTCGAACTCCTTGGTGGTCTTCACCACGCGCGGGTCGACGAGTGCCCACGGCAGCGGGTGCCGCGAGTCGTGGCAGCGCGGCCAGATGATCTTGTCGTGCGCCTCACCATGGCCCAGCAGGCGCAACAGTTCGATCTCGGCACCCGAGGTCAAACCCAGGAGGTCGATGATTCTCAAGTGGTCCTCCTCCACGGAGAACACCAGCGTGGCGTCGGGCTCGCCGTTCTCGTCGAAGTGAACCGCGGCGCGGCGGGGGACCGGGACCTGCTTGTTCCAGTCGAAGCCGGACGTCCAGTAGTGCTCGGCTCTGTCGACAGACCAGAACTGCCCCGTGTGGAAGCGTTCGAACAATTCCCGACGCAGATCGACGATGCCGGAGGGATCCGCGAAGACGGAATGGCCCACCGCGTCGGTCCGCACGTGGAAGTTGGGTCCGGACTCGATCTCGAGGCGTCGTGCCGTGGCAGTGACGCCGAAGCCGAAGCGGCCATACAGCCGGGCGTCGGTGGCCGTCAGGACGGCGAAGACGTCGCCCCTGTTCCGGGCCTCGACGAGGTCGGTGGTCATCAGCGCGTTCATGAGGCCGCGGCGCCGGTGGGAGGCCTGGACGGTGACGTCGGTGATGAAGTTGGTGGGGGCCAGGCCGTGGCCGGGGTTGATGGTGCCATCCCACGAGGCGAACGTTGCCACCGGCTGCTCAGCCATGCCGAACGGTCGCTCGGTGTCCCGCACGACACGCAGCCGCGTCGAGTCGGCCAGCAGGTGCGCGTGCCACGTCTGCAGCCCCTGCTCCGTCATGGGGGGCTCATAGAAGCCGTCCCGCATGGCAGCGGCGTAGGCACGCAACTCCGGGGTCAAGGTGTCAGCCAACTGGATCGTTTCTACGCGGTGCATGCACTTGACCCTAACGGTTCAGCCGCCCCGCCCGCGTGGGTGTTCCACGTGGAATAGTGGGGCCATGCGACTTCACATTGCCACTGATCATGCGGCCTTCGAGCTGAAGAACTACCTTGTCGAGCAGTTGAAAGGGGCCGGACACGAGGTGGTGGACCACGGCGCCGACACCTACGACGCCGTCGATGACTACCCGTCGTTCGTGATCCCATGCGCCGAGGCGGTGGCGTCCGAGGGTGGCATCGGTGTGGTGCTCGGAGGATCTGGAAACGGCGAGCAGATTGCAGCCAACAAGGTGAAGGGCATCCGTGCCGCGCTGGCGTGCAGCAGCGAACTGGCCAGGCTCGCCCGCGAGCACAACGACGCCAACATCATTTCGCTGGGCGGGCGCATGCAGTCACTTGAGGAGGCGTGGGAGATGGTGGACATCTTCATCAACACACCGTTCTCCGGTGACGAGCGGCACCAGCGCCGGATCGACCAGATCACCCAGCAGGAGAACAAGGGCTGACTCCTGCGGGCGGGCCGGCCGGGGGGTCAGGCCCGCAACTCTCCACGCATGATGGTGTCGCCGGAGTGGCGTGGTTCGTCGTCGAACTCCTCGTTGGAGAGGTCCACGATCAGATAACCCGCCTCGATGAGCGCATCGGAGACGTGGAACTTGGCGGCGGTGCCGGCGACGAACACCCCGATCGAGATCATGCGCTTGAGGTCGACGTTGATGAGCCACACCTCGACGTAGCCGCCGGGATGGGTGGCGCCCTTGGGCACGTCGACGATCAGGCTGTAGCCCACGTCGTCGGGGCGCAGTTCGGCGATGCCCATTTTCTCGTCGTCGCGCTCCAGTGGGGTGAGGACGGCCCGTTTGACAGGAATGTCGCGCGGTTGCATGGCAACCTGTGCGATCCCTAGCCCGCCCGCGCCGAGAGCAGCCCCGACCACCAGGCCGCCGAGTCCTGTGAAGAGGAGCCGTCGGCTCACGCCGCCGGGGGTGGGGGCTGTGTCACCGGCGGGGGCGGCGGAACCGGGGTCCCGCACGAAACCGAGTTGCGTGGCGATGCCATCCCACGTGCCCTCGGAAGGGGTGGACCATTCAAGCGGCTGCTCAGAGGATCGCTGGAGTCGTTGGATGACCTCGGTCATCGTCTCGTCGATGTTGTCAGGCATGCAGTGAATCCACCTCCTCGAAGATGTTGCGAAGTTTTTCCAGGCCGCGTCTCACGTGGCTCTTGACGGTGCCGAGCGGGATCTCCAGTTCACGGGAGACCACGTCGTGGGTCTTGTCCTCCAGGAAGACCATGCGCAGGATCGTCCCGCGCGGATCGCCCAGGGCTTCCAGTGCGTCCCGGACGACGACCCGGTCAAGGACGTCGTCCACGTGTGCAGTTGTCTCGGGTGGGATGACCATCCGCGCGGAGTCCTCGGTCCGGAAGGCACGGGACCTGGCACGTAGTGCGTCGGTGATCTTGAATTTGCAGATGCCCAGCAGCCAGGCGGGAAGTGCCTCGTCGCTCGGCCGAAGGGTGTGACGGGATTTCCACGCGGCGATGAACACCTGTTGGGTCACGTCGTCAGCGTCGGAGCTGGAGCCCAGTGCCGAGCGGGCGATGGTGTGAACCAGGCGTGACCACCGTGTGAACATCTCCTGCAGGGCAGTTTCGTCCCCGTCAGCAAGTCGTGCTGCCAGCGCAGACACCGAACTTGGGTAGTACTCGACGGTCACCCTTGCAGTCTGCCACACAGCACCTCGGGACAAGGGAACTCCCGACCCGCGGGGGAGGCGGGCCGGGAGTCCGTAGGGGTGCGTCAGGCCTTGATGCTGGCCCGACGACGGGTGACGATCACTGCAGTACCCGCGATGGCGAAGGCGCCAAGGACAGCGGCAGCAGTGCCGGCGGAGGAGGAGGCGGGGCCTTCGGCACCGGTGTGGGGCATACCGGGCGTGTCGGCGCCCTTCATGAGGTCAACGGTCTGGACGGCCAGGGCGAGGTTCATGTCGGTGAGGCTGCCCCAGGCGTAGACGATGACGTTCTTGCCGGAGTCGATCTTCACGTCGGCGGGGCCGAGGACGACGGTGTCGGTGCCAGCGGCAACGACATCAACGTTCAGGGTTCCAGCCGCGATGTCCATCTTGGCTTCCTTCGGGTTGACGAGGCCCTTGATGACGGCGGTGCCTCCGGCGCGGATGTCGACGGCCGGTGCGGCTGCGACGTGGCGGACGGTGATGCGGCCGCCGTCCTTGGATGCGGAGGTGTCGTTCACGAAGGCGTTGAGGGCAGGCTTGCCGTCCTCTGTGAGATTGGCGACGACGGTGATGTTGGCGCCGGCCGGGACGGTGACACCCTTGGCTTCGACGACGGCGTCGCCGTCAGCACCTGCGCCAGCCGCGACAACCTTGAGGTCGTAGTCACCGGCGGGGAGCATCTGGGGGTCGGTCAGGGTGCCGGGCGTGAAGTCCTTGAGGAATTCGTTGCCGTTGGCGTAGACGTCGACGGTGGCGCCGGGGATGGCGTGCAGGATCGAGACGCTCGCGGTCTCATCTGCTGTTGCCGAAGGGACGGCGAGGAGCGAGGCGGCCAGGGCAACTGCGCCGGCGGCAAGAAGTCGCTGCAACTTCATGGGAACGTTCCTTTCGTTGTGTGTGGGTGGTGATCACCACCCTCTGACCAGTACTTCGGGTATGGAAGTAGTTTTGGATGCAGTAAACGAAAAAGAATCCTGAAATAGTTTTCTGGCTACTGTGGGGCGATGCCTGAAGGACACGTGATTCATCGCCTGGCCACCCACATTCGCACCGCGTTCGGCGGGCGTGGCGTCCGTGTGGACTCGCCGCAGGGCCGCTTCGTCGTGGAGGCCTCGCGGCTCGACGGCGCGGTCCTGGTGGGAGCTGAGGCCGTCGGAAAACACCTGTTCATCGAGTTCGACGCGCCGGAGCCACGATGGATCCACATCCATCTGGGACTGATCGGGAAGCTCAGGATCGAGCCGGTGTCGCCGCTTCGGGGACAGGTCAGGCTGCGCATCAGTGACGGTGTCACCGAGGCACTGCTGAGCGGGCCGCAGTGGTGCAATGCCATCACCACGGCCGAAAAGGATGACGTTGTGGCCGCCTCCGGCCCCGACCCGTTGCGCCCGGATGCGGACCCCGATGTCGGATTCCAGCGGCTCACCCGCTCCGGGAAGTCGATTGCGGCACTGCTCATGGACCAGCGCATCGCCGCCGGGGTGGGCAACATCTTCCGGGCGGAGGTCCTGTACCGGTTACGTCTGCGTCCCACCACACCGGGCCGGGAGATCGACCGTCGCACGTGGCGGCTCATCTGGGACGATCTCGTCAGCATCATGCACGACGCAGTCGACGCCGGTCACATCGACACCGTCACCGACGAGCACACACCTGAGGCGCAGGGCCGCGCGGCACGAGAGGACCGGCACGGCGGCGAGGTCTATGTCTACCGTCGAGCGGGGCAGCCGTGCCTCGTCTGTGGGCGGGAAGTGCGCACCGCAGTGCTGGAGGGACGCAACCTGTACTGGTGCCCCACGTGCCAGCGGAGAAAGCGCGCACTCAGGCCCTGATCCACCCGGTTGGCCACGCGCGGATCGTCGAGCGTGGGCGGTGCGCATTCGTTGTTAGGGTTGTGCCATGGACTTGACCTCTTATCGGGCATGGTTGTTCGACCTCGACGGGGTCATCACTCCCACCGCCGATATCCACATGCATGCCTGGGCCGACATGTTCAACGCATTCCTCGGCGACCGTGGAGTCGAGAAGCCGTACACCGCTGACGACTACTTCGAACACGTCGACGGCAAACCCCGCTACGACGGCGTCCGCGACTTCCTCGCCTCGCGCGGCATCTCCCTGCCCGAGGGGACGCCCGCAGACGACCCGGCGCAGGAGAGTGTCTGCGGCCTCGGGAACCGGAAGAACGATGCCTTCAATGCCATCCTCGAGCGCGACGGCGTGACCGCCTACCCGGGATCCGTGGCCCTGCTCAACCAGTTGCGTGACCTCGGTGCAAAGGTGGCGGTGGTGTCCTCGTCGAAGAACGCTCCCGCGGTGCTGCGCGCGGCGGGCCTGGAGGATCGGTTCGAGGTGGTGGTGGACGGCCGCGTCGCACTGGAGCGTGGGCTCCCCGGGAAACCGGCTCCTGACACCTTTGAGTTCGCCGCGGACACGTTGGGCGTGGCCCACGAACACGCCGTGGTCATCGAGGATGCGCTCTCGGGGGTCGCCGCGGGGGCCGCCGGAGCGTTCGGTCTCGTGGTGGGCGTCGACCGTGGCGTTGGGGGGCCGGCGTTGACCCGTGCCGGTGCGGACGTCGTCGTGGACGATCTGTCCGAATTGGTCCAGCGGTGAAGCGCACTCTGCCCAGGGACCCGCTGAACAGGTCCCGCTACCCTCTGGAGGAGTGGCGATTGGTCGAGGTGGAGCCGCCCGGCTCCGAAGACCTGGGTACCGCCGAGACCCTCTTCTCCGTGGGCAACGGCTACCTCGGGATGCGCGGCAACCCCGAAGAGGGCCGCACGTCTTTTGCTCATGGCACCTACATCAACGGCTTCCACGAGACCTGGCGCATCCGGCACGCGGAGGAGGCGTTCGGGTTCGCGAACACGGGCCAGACGATCGTCAACGTGCCGGACACCAAGACGATGAAGCTCTACGTCGACGACGAACCGCTCATGTTGTCCCAGGCGGACCTTGAGGGCTACGAGCGTGCACTGGACTTCCGCTCCGGCGCCCTGACCCGCACGCTGGTGTGGCGGACGCCCTCCGGCAAGCGGGTGAAGATCGATTCCAGCCGGATGGTGTCCTTCACCGACCGTCACCTCGCGCTGTACGAACTCGAGATCACGATGCTGGACGGCGACGCCCCCATCGTCATCAGTTCGCAGATCCTGAACCGCCAGGACGGGTTCGACGACTTCCGTCGACCCGAGGTGAAATCGTCCGGCCAGTTCGACCCGCGCCGCTCCAGCCGGTTCAACGGGCGGGTCCTGCAACCACAGGGGCACTGGTCGGTCGGTAACCGGACGGCGCTGGGCTACGAAACCACCGACTCCGGGATGACGCTGGCCGTCGGCACGGACCACTACATCGACACTGACAACGAGTACGAGTCGATCGCGGCCGCCGAGGACGACCTGGGGCGCCAAATCTACCGGATAGAGGCGCAGCAGGGCCGCCCCATCGTGATGCGCAAGGCCGCCGTCTACCACTCCTCCCGGGGCGTGCCCGTCCCGGAACTGTTCGACCGTTGCCGCCGCACGCTCGACCGCGTCCGGGACAAAGGCTTCGGACACTACTGGAAGGGCCAGCGGGAATGGCTCGACGAGTTCTGGCGCAGCACCGACGTGGTGGTCGCCGACCAGCCGGCGATCCAGCAGGCGGTTCGTTGGTGCATGCTGCAACTCGCGCAGGCCACAGCGCGCAGCGACCAGCACGGCATCCCCGCCAAGGGGCTGACCGGTTCGGGCTACGAGGGGCACTATTTCTGGGACACCGAGATCTATCTCGTGCCGTTCCTGATCTACACGACCCCCCGCGTCGCCCGCAACGTCCTGCGTTTCCGCGTGGATCTCCTGCCACAGGCCAGGGAACGCGCACGGGTCCTGTCGCAGGACGGCGCGCTCTTCCCCTGGCGCACCATCAATGGTGAGGAGGCCTCCGCCTACTACGCGGCCGGCACCGCGCAGTATCACATCGATGCCGACGTGGCCTTCGCCTTCGCCAAGTACCGCGACATCACCGGCGACACGGAGTTCATGTACCGCGACGGCGCCGCCGTGCTCGTCGAGACCGCGCGGTTGTGGGCGGACCTGGGTTTCTGGCGCACCGAGCGCACCGGCACCGAGACCTTCCACATCCATGGGGTGACAGGCCCGGACGAGTACACCACCGTCGTCAACAACAACATGTTCACCAACGTCATGGCACGCGCCAACCTGAACTCGGCCGCGAACCTGATGCGGGAGATGCAGGAACTCGACCAGCTGGCGTACCGGCGCGTGGCCGAGGCACTGGGACTGCGCCAGGACGAGATCGACGAATGGGAGCGTTGTGCCAAGGGCATGGTCGTCCTCTTCGATGAGACGCTGGAGATCCACCCGCAGGACGACATCTTCCTCCAGGGCGAGCTGTGGGACCTCGAGAACACCCCCCGTGACAAGTACCCGCTGCTGCTGAACTACCACCCGTTGGTGATCTACCGGTTCCAGGTGATCAAGCAGGCCGACGTGGTGCTGGCGCTCTTCCTGCAGGGAGACCAGTTCTCCCTGGAGCAGAAGCGCGCCGACTTCGAGTACTACGACCCCATCACCACCGGGGACTCCACGCTGTCGGCGGTGGTGCAGTCCATCGTCGCCTCCGAGGTGGGCTACCAGGACATGGCCATGGACTACTTCCGCACCGGCCTCTTCGTGGACCTGGCGGACCTTCACAACAATGCCCGCGACGGCGTCCACATCGCCTCCACGGGGGGAGTGTGGAACGCCCTGGTCTACGGCTTTGCCGGGATGCGGGACTACGGCGGCAAGATCACCTTCGACCCCCGTCTGCCGCGGGAATGGCCCAGCATGGACTTCCCGCTGAGGATCAGGGGCTCCCGGATTCGTGTCCATCTGGAGCGTGATCACATGACGTTCGCGCTCGAGGGCGGCGAGCCGGTGGAGGTGTCGGTGCGCGGACACGACGTCCGCATCACCAGCGCTGATCCGGTGAGGGTGGCACTCGCGGGCCAGGGAATGTGCCTGCCGTCCCTGAACGCCACGCACCCCGTCACCGGTAACCGGCGCTCCGACGGATCGGTCATCACGTCGCTGGTGCCTGAACCGCACCTGCAGGACGTTGTTGGCGTCGCGGACTGACGGTGACGCTGCGGGAGGACCGACCGGGCACCGTCCTGGCGGACATCAACCGGGCGCACCTGGTGCTGCGCTTCGACGAGGTCACATGGCGCATCGCGACGCCCGAGGCGTGGCGACGCGCGAGCAGCGACGAGGACGACCTCTGGTGCTGGGAGTTGCCCGGTGTTGCGAGTGCACGCGTGCGACTCCGACGCGCACCGCGGATCCAGGTGGAGGTGGACGTGCTGAACCGCGGAGCGGACGTCGCGACACTGCACGGACCACGGGTCCACCTGGAGACGGTGGGGACGTCGGCGACGGCTGTGCCGTGGTTCGCGGGCTCCTCCGGTGAGATTGTTGTGGCAACGTCGGCGGAGACGGTGGTGTGGGTGCAGCACCGTGGTTCCTGCGTGGCCGAGGATGACGGGTTCACCGTGTTCACGGAGCCGCTGCTGCTGCGCCCGGGCCAGGGGATCTCAGCGGTGTGGCGCCGAAATGTCCTGCCGCCGGCCACCATTCCCGTCGAGCCTCCGTGGGTGCCACGACGGCGGTATCTCCCGCGCGGGGAACCACTGGAGGTGGACCACACCGACGCCGCACTGACCGGATCAGGGCTGGACGTCCTCACCACCTCCGAGGGCAGCAGTGTCGAGGGACGCGCCGGGTTGCACGACCTGGCATTCCTCGATGCCCGCGGAACGGCACTCGTGGAGGTGGGCTGGTTCCACACGCTGGAGGCGATCACCGCGGAAACGCTGATCCTGCCGGGCCTCGACCCCAACGTTGCAGCCTGGCTGTTGGCCGCCAACCCCGCAGGCGTGCAGGACGTGGACGCGCTCGACATTGCGCTGGCGGAGGCGTTGGAGAATCCATCTGCGTGGGGTGTCATGGCCGGCATGCGTGCGGCCACCCTCACCGACCTCCCCGTGACCGACGACGTCCGTCAGGCAGCACGCGTCGTGTGGCGCGGCACCCTGGAGGACGACGAGCGCCGCCTGTTGGCCACCCACGCGCTGGTCAGCGGTTGGGAACCGGATCTGGCGGGGGAGTGGGCGCTCGCCGTCGGCCCCGGAGCTGCCGCGATGACTGCGCAGCAGATGCTTGCTGCCATCGGGTTCGGGAGGATCACCACGTCGGCTCCGACGCACGGAGGTCGGGACGTGGTCCTGGCAAGGTGGTGGTTGGCCGCCCACGGCGAATCCGCGCTCGCCGTCGAGTGGGAGCACGCCGTCGACACGGCCCGGGCGCGGCTGATGTGTGCGCTGTCAGTGGTCGCGGACGGCAGCGACGTGGCGTGGCTACTCGCGGAGCCACTCCTCACCTGAGGGCACCACCCTTTCGTGGACGACCTCGCGCCTGAGAGGAAAATGCGCACTTCTCAGGCAATGTGAGCGTTTATCGGAGCCCGAATGAAGAAATCTCAGGGTCCGATGGCACCATGTCCCAGTAAGTCCTCCGACCCCCCTATGGAGAAACACATGTTCAAGCATGCCCTGACCACCCTGGCCGTCACCGCGGTCGCCGTGGCCACCGCCATCATCGCGCCGGCACCCACTGCTGCCCAAGCCGATGTCAACGTCTACACCACCCCCGGGCGCCACGTCGTCGCCGGCCGCGAGTGGAGCACCACCTGCGCCAAGTACGACGCCAACATCACCCGCTGCCGTGCGGAGATCAAGTCCGGCGGCAAGTTCGTCTTCAACAACCTCACCTACCTGCCGGTGGAACGCCACGTCTGGTTCGACAATGCGCTGGCCCGACCCGGCAAGTTCACCTCGGGTGGCCGCGAGTGGATCACCTCCTGCAACGACGACTGGACCGGGAAGACCGCGTGCCGCTCGTTCATCAAGAATGCCGGCGGGTGGGTCTTCAACAACCTGGTGTACTTCACCCCCGGCAGCGTCGACTACCCGAGGTTCACGTTCAACCAGTCCTCGGGCAAGCTGACGGCCGCTGCCACGCCGTCCACCCGAGTCTTCGCCATGGGGGACATCCCGCTGTACACCGCCCCAACGGGTGGCTCCGCGAAGGGCTCCCTCACCAAGGGTGCTGCCACGATCATCACCCAGCGTGAGGTCGGTGAGCGCAGCGAGGTGTTCCACAACGGCGCCTTCCTGTGGGTCCCCACCTACGCCCTGGTCACCGACGCGGTGGAGCCGCCAAAGGACCCCGCGCCTGAGCACGGCGGATCTCTGAACCGCGGCTACTCCGTGGGCCTTGACCTGGTGAACCCCAACACCAAGAAGGTGGTGCGCCACGTCTGGGCGAACTACCCGCAGATCAAGACCATGTACGGCGTGAGCAAGCGAAGCACACCCGACCACCCGGCCGGCCGGGCAGTCGACATCATGCTGCCCAACTACAGGAGCAACAGTGCACTGGGGTGGGAGGTGGCGGCGTACTACCGCGACAACGCCAAGGAGTTCGGTATCAGCTACCTCATCTTCGACCAGAAGATCTGGTCCGTGGCCCGCAACAAGGAGGGTTGGCGCAGCATGTCCAACCGTGGCGGCGACACCGCCAACCACAAGGACCACGTGCACGTCAACACCTACGACGCGTGATCATGCGCCCCTGACGGGGCACGAGAGAACGACCTGACGCGACTTCCGTTCCCTCACCACGCCCGATCCCGGCCCAGGCCGGTGGAGGGCAGGGTGGGAGAGCGGAAGTCGTTTTTTTTGCCTGTCCCGCCGGGATTCCCGCTGAAGGGTGCAGCGACGTTGCGTCGCGGGCTCAGGTGCGGCCGAAGACCCTTGGTGGCCACCCATGCGTCCGGGTCTGGATGGCAAACACGGAGCCGGACAGCGGATTGGCCTCGATCTGCTCGTCGGTGAGGTTCTCCCGGGCGCTGCACACGTACAGCGTCGAGTATTCCGGCCCGCCGAAGGCCACGGACGTCAGGTTGGGGGCGGGCAGGTCGATGTGGAACTGGCGGGTGCCCGCCGCGTCGTAGTGGATGACCCTGCCACCGCCGTAGATGGCGCTCCAGAACCCGCCGTCGACGTCCGTGGTCAGGCCGTCGTGGTTGCCGTCGCTGATGAAGACCTCGGCGTTGCTGACCCTGCCGTCCTGGTCGTAGTCCCCGGTGAAGATCGCCTGCGCGGAGGTGTCGGTGTAGTAGATGCGGCTCCCGTCGGAGGAGAACTCCAATCCGTTGGCCACCCCGATGTTCTCCGCAATGACCTGGACACCACCGTCCAGTGTGACGCTGTAGAAGGCACCCGTGGGCTCCTTGTCAGGGTCCATGGAGCCGGAGACCCAGCGCCCCCGCGGGTCCGCCTTCCCCTCGTTCATCCGGGTGCCTGCACGGGCGTGGTCGATGTGCGCCAGCACCCGCATGATCCGCCCCTGACCATCGGTCAGGACAACCCTGTCCTCCAGCGACATGACAAATCCCTTTTGGCCGTCCACCAAAGACGGGTGGAAGGAACACAGCGGGGCGGGCATGGAGATGGTGGTGTCCCTCGAACCGTCGGCGGGGCCGTCGATGGGGCTGGTGTGGAGGAGTCCCCTGGTGATGTCGCACCACAACATCACGTGGTGAGAGTCCCTCGTCTGTGCCACGAGACTCTCCCCCAGGATGGAGGGGCTGTGGCGGAACACGGTGAACTGTGGGGACGTCGTGGACATCCAGCCAGTCAAGCACGGGGCGGAGTCAACATGCCGGGGTGGACGGGCCCTCTCGTAGTGTGGGTGGTGTTGCTCCACACCGGGCAGCGCCGTGGCGGGTGCCACGACTCCATGCGCCACGCACGTGGGCACGACATGACGAGAGGGGGCCGGGAGGTGAGCCGGCAGGCTGCACGCTCCCGACACACCATGGATCTGGGAATTGATGGCAAGAAGGCACTGGTCACCGGAGCTGACTCCGGTATCGGCTGGCACACGGCGCAGATGCTGCTCGACGAGGGCGTCACCGTCGTCGTCTCCGACAAGGACCAGGGTGAGCTCGACAGATCCGCTGCGAAGCTGAAGGCGGGGGATGGCAAGCTCTTCGCCTTCGCCGCTGACGTCAGAGACGTCGAGGACATCTCGGCGCTGCACAGGCAGTCGCTCGAGGCAGTGGGCGAGATCGACATCCTTGCGCAGCTCTCCGGGATCACCGGCGCCCAGGGACTGTTCCACGAGATCGACGACGACGGCTGGATGAACACGATCATGGTGGACCTCATGGGTCCTGTGCGACTCGTCAAGGAGTTCCTGCCGGACCTGCGCTCCGGTGGCTGGGGGCGCCTGGTGCTGGCCACCTCCGAGGACGCGGTCCAGCCCTATGACGACGAGCTGCCCTACTGTGCAGCCAAGGCTGGCGTGCTCTCGTTCGCCAAGGGTCTGTCGCAGACCTACGCCAAGGAGGGGCTGCTGGTCAACGCGGTGTCACCTGCGTTCATCCACACCCCGATGACCGACGCCATGATGGAGAAGCGCGCCAAGAAGTTGGGTGTGAGCTTCGACGAGGCCATCGAGAGCTTCCTCAAGGAGGAGCGTCCCCACATGGAGTTGGGGCGCCGCGGCACACCCAATGAGGTGGCCAGCGTCATCACTTTCCTGTGCTCCGAGCGGGCCAGCTTCGTCAACGGCTCCAACTATCGCGTCGACGCGGGCTCGGTGGCCACGATCTGACCGGTGCACCGGCGGACAACCGTGTCCGCCGGTGCTCCCCGATGTCTTTGCAACGACCCGTGCCACAGTCGCCTTGAGGGCTTGTGGCACGGGTTGGGGGGGCTCACTGAGCCAGGGGCTCGGTCAGTCCGAGAACTTCACGATGTTGTTGAACACCCACTTGTTCACCGTCTTGTACTGACGGGTGCCGGAGGAGTCCAGGTGCGACTCGATCTCGCTGGAGAAGATGAACGAGCGGCACGCATCCGGCCCCGTCCATGCATCAGCACAGGAGGTCTTCCACTTGCGATCCTTGGAGACGAACTCGCCTTCGGTGATCAACGGGTTGCCCTTCCACTCGGCACGCGCCGACGGGAGGTAGGTGAGGTTGTTGAAGTTCCAGCCCGTGGAGGAAACGAACGAGCTTCCCACCTTGGCCACCTGCGTGGACCAGATCTCGGCCCGGCACCGGTCGATGGAGCTGGTGTAGGTCTCGCACGTCGTGCGCCACTTGCGTCCGTTGACGGTGTGGTTGCCAGCGGTGGTGTAGACGTCGAGTGGTTGGGACGTGACGGGCGCGCGGCCTTCCAGTGCGGTCACCATGGCCTCCACGACGGGGCGCCAATACTCGTAGTAGTACCGGTAGTTGGATGCCGGCACCTGGACGTCGGCTGCCACCTTCCACATGTCGTCGGTGCGCCAGTTCTTCTTCTGGAAGACCCCGGGGATGATGTAGCCCACACGTCCTGCGGCTCCCTGTGCGCTGACAGCCACGCGGTGGCCCTCGACGAAGGTGCGCGTGGCGTAGGGGATGTCGTTGAGAATCCTGATGTTCTCGGCCTGGGTCCGGCCGTCGGCGTACCACCCCACCAGGGAGCGCTGCTGGAACGGACCGACGTCATGGTTGTTGTCGGGTCGTCTGGTGGCGGAGTTGGTGAAGAAGGTGGATTCCTGGGCCATGGTCATCAGCGAGATGATGATGAGACGGTCCTTGTCCCTGTTCGTGACCCCGGCCCACTTCGCGGACCGGATGGTGTTCATCACCACCATGGAGTTGCGCTGCATCTCAGGCGAGATGTGGACGGTGACACCGTTGGACTTCTTGAGTCGCATGGTGCCCAGGGCGGCGGGGGCAGCCGCCCTGGCGACGGCATTGCCGTCGGTGGAGAGGGGGTCGGCCTTCGCGGTGGGCGCAGA
>JBBSRQ010000070.1:0-14596 GCA_038242845.1 Propionibacteriales bacterium
GACCAGGGATGTCAGCCAGGCGATGTGGCCGATCCCGCGTGCACCCATTTCACTGACGAGGTGCGCGGTGTCGTCGTCGATGCGGCACGCCGTCAGCGGGACACCGATCTCGTTGTTCTGGCTGCCGACTGGTGCGACCGTCGGTCCAGCTCCCTCCAGGATCTGTGCCAGGAGGTCCTTGGTGCTCGTCTTGCCCGAGGATCCGGTGATGCCGATGCTCACCATGCCCCGTCGGCGGCCCTCCGTCACGAGCCCACGGGCCAGGGCCGACAATCCGGCCACGGTGTCGGACACGAGCAGGTGGGGGACGTCCGTGTCCGTGGCGCGACAGCCGAGGACGGCGACCGCTCCCCCGCTGACTGCCCGGGGTGCGAAGTCATGGCCGTCTACCCGTTCACCGGGGATGGCGAGGAAGAGTGACCCGGGAGTGGCGGTGCGGTTGTCCAGCACCACGTCGGGGCCGACGAGGACGTCGTCACCCAACACCGTCGTCGTTGAGGGTCTCATGAGCTCGACCAACTCCGACAGCATGCGAGGCCTCATCGGGTGATTCCTTCCGTGTTCTCGGCCCAGGCACGGCGCGCCTCGACGGCGTCATCGAACTCCAGCACGTCCTGCCCGATCTGTTGACCGCGTTCGTGTCCCTTGCCCAGGATCGCCACCACACTACCGGCGCTGGCCTGCGAGAGCGCACGCGAGATGGCGGCGCGCCGCCCAGGAACCTCCACGACGTTCCCGCCCGAGCGCAGCGCACCATCCAACATCGCGCGGCGGATGCTTGCGGCGTCCTCGCTGCGGGGGTTGTCGTCGGTGACCACCAACAGGTCCGAGCGCTGCGCCGCTGCGTGGCCCATCAGCGGACGCTTCTCCCGATCCCGGTCACCGCCGCACCCCAGCACGGTGATGACGGTGTCGAAGGACTGCCTCAGGGCGTCGAGGGACGCGGCCACGGCCTGTGGTGTGTGGGCGAAGTCGATGATGACGGCCGGGGCGCCGTCCGGCAGGTCCAGGAGTTGCATGCGGCCGGGCACCTGGGCACCGAGCAGGCCCACGAGGGCATCGTCCACGGGGATGCCGACCGTGTCGGCCATGGCCAGCGCGACCGCGGCGTCAATCATGTTGTGGAAGCCGGGCAGCGAGATGCAGAGGGCAACGGTGCGGCCCTGGTGGTGGAGGGAGGCCCGCCCACCCAGCGGTGGTACCGAGGCCCAGTCAACGAGACGGTGGTCGACGTCGTGGCCCGTCCCGACGGTGACGACGCGGACCCCGGCCTTCCGGGCTCGCTCGGCGATCTGCGCACCGTGGGGATCATCCACCCAGCACACCGCCGCCTTCGTGTGCTCGGGGACGAAAAGGCTGGCCTTGGCCTCGAAGTAGCTGTCCATGTCGCCGTGGAAGTCCAGGTGGTCGGTGCCCAGATTCAGGAAGCCGGCAACGTCCAGCACCATGCCGGAAACTCGTTCGAGCACGAGTGCATGGCTCGAGACCTCGAGTGCGACGGTGTCGGCGCCGCTCTGCCGCATCACCGCCAGCAGGGCCTGCAGGTCGGGCGACTCGGGCGTGGTCACGGTGCCGCGCGACGACAGGATCTCACTCCCCGCCAGCCGGAACCCGATGGTCCCGATGGTGCCGACGGTGTGGCCGGCGGACGCCAGCGCGGCGTCAAGTAGCGCCACGGTGGTGGTCTTGCCATTCGTGCCAGTGACACCGAATGTGAGGAGGTGCTCGGCCGGTTGTCCGAAGAACCGGGCGGCGACGCGGCCCATGTCCCGGCGCAGCGTCGGGGACGTGCACACCGGCACATTGGCGTCGCTGAGGAACGCGGCCCCCTCGACGTCGGTCAGGATGGCGGCGGCTCCCGCGGCGACGGCGGCACCGCCGAAGGCTGCACCGTGTCCGTGGCTGCCCGGCAGCGCCACCCACAACGACCCCTGTCGCACATCACGCGAGTCCAACGTGATGTCGCGAATCGGGGTCGTGGAGTCAGTGTCGCCGGACAGGCCGAGCCCCGCGGCCAGGTCGGCCAGCGGGGCGGGGTGAACAGTGTTCGGTCTGATCGCTGTCATGTCACTCACCAAAGGTCAGCGGCTTGTCAGGGGCCGGTGTGGTGGACGGCAGGACGTTGTAGCGGGGCAGTGCGGCCTCGAGGATGTTGTTCACCACGGGCAGTGCCAACTGGCTTCCCAGGTTGCCGTTGGTGGGCTGGTCCAGCACGACGTAGACGAGGAGCTGGGGATCCTCTGCGGGTGCCACACCGATGAAGGATGACGTGTACCCGTTGTAGCACTTGCACTGCGGGTCGAAGCGTTGCGCGGTGCCCGACTTGCCGGCTGTGCGGTAACCGGGGATGGTGCGCTTCCCGTCGCCGATCTGCGAGATGACGGCCTCCATCATGTCGAGGGTGGCCGTGGAGGCGGCCTCCGACACGACGCGACGCTCGACAGGCTCCGGCATCGGGATCTCGGTACCGTCAGCCCGCTTGGCCGACTTGATGATGCTCGGCTGGTGGTACACGCCACCGTTGACGACGGCGGACACAGCAGCCCCCATCTGGATGGCGGAGACGGACAGCCCCTGGCCGAAGGAGATCTGGTCACGCGTGTAGTCGGCCATGTCCGGTCCCGGCAGTGAGCCTGAGGTCTCCCCCGGCATGCCGGAGTTCGGCTTGCTGCCCAGCCCGAAGTCCTTGAGGTAGCCGCTGAGCTTGTCCTTGCCGATGCGTCGTGTCAGTTCAATGGTCCCGATGTTCGAGGACTGGGCGATGACGCCGCGGGCCGTCAGGTTGATGGTGTCGTGGCTGAATGCATCCCGGACCACACCGCCGCCGGAGGCGATCTGCGGCGGCACGACCACCTTGGTGTCGGGGGTGACGAGGTGGGAGTCGGCCAGCGCCGCCATGGTCAGCACTTTCTGTACCGAACCGGGCTCGAAGGCGTCGGTGACGGCCCGGTTCCCGAGGTCACTGGCGTCCGCGGCGCCCGGGAGACCCGGGTCGAAGGAGGGACCATTTGCCAGCGCGAGCAGTTCGCCCGTGTTGACGTTCATGACCAGTGCGATGCCCGTCTTCGCACCCGATGTCTGCATGCCGTCAGCCAGCGCCTGCTCCGAGAGCCACTGCAGGTCGTTGTCCAGCGTGAGCGTGTAGGTGTCGCCGTCGGTGGGCGGGGTCAGGACGTTGGTCCCGAGTGGGATGCGCCCGTAGCGCGATGAGTCGTAGATGGACTGGCCGGGCTCGCCGTCGAGTTCATCCTCGAGCAGCCCTTCCAGACCTGCGACGCCCTTGCCCTCACCGTTGACGAAACCGATGACGTTGCTGGCCAGTTGGCGGTTGGGGTAGGTGCGGATGGGGTCGGAGTGGGCGAACAGGCCGTACCAGGGACGCTTGCCGTCACCGTCCATTCCCGCCTCCATGTCCTCCTGGATCAGTGTCCATGTGGCGGCCGGTACCTGCTTCGAGACGATTTCGTAGCGCGAGTACGACCCGTCGTCCCTCTTCTTGGTGAGCACGTCGATGAAGTCGGAGGGACGGGCGTCCAGATGGCGGGCGAGGATGGCGGCCACGGCCTGCGGTGCGGCCTTGGCCTGTTCCTGCTTGTTCTCGCTCATGGGATAGCGCTTGTCTGCGCCGTTGGTGACCACCATGTCCGCGTCGGCCGTGATCATCATGGCTGGTTCGGTGGCCGCCAGGACCACGCCGTTGCGGTCGGTGATGGAGCCGCGCGTGGCCGGAAGTTCGTGCGTCGACTGCATCTTGCTCGCTGCGACGTCAGCAAACGCCTCCGCGTCGATCGCCTGCAGCTGGACCGCACGCCCCACGCACACAGCCACGAGCATGGCGATCACCACCATGAACGCGCGGATGCGCATGGAGGAGCGCCCCACCGGCAGCTGCCAGCTGCGTCGGTAGCGGCGGGTTCGTGCCGTGGCGCTGGGCGATGACTTCTTCGACGCGGGCGTGCGCGGCCGGCCCGTGCCGTGGGCCGCGGGTCGGCGGTTGGTGCTCCCGGTCACCGGTCAGCACCCGGTGCGACGGGCAGCGACTGTCCCGGCGTTGCCGCGCTCACCTGCGGGGTCGCGGCAGTGTTCTGCTGGAGCCTGCGCAGGTACGGCGCCTCATCACCCTTGACGGGGGTCGGGTCACCGAGAATGGCCCCGTCCGAGAGTCGGATGAAGGCCGGGTACGGGTTGGGCACCATGCCGAGGTCGGATGCACGCAGCGCCAGGGAGGCGCTGCTGGAAGTGTTCTGCAGTTGTGTGGTGAGGGCGGCCGCTGTGTAGTCGAGCTGGGTGGCCTCGGTGCGCAGCGACGACAGCTCCCGTGACTGCGCCGCGACGGAGGTGGTCACCACCATGACGAGGCCCATGCCCAATGCCACCAGCGCCATCACGATGAGGGCGAACCCGACTGTCGAGACGGTGGAGCGCACGGGCGGAACCAACGTCAGTTGTGGGCTGTCGCGCGTGTGCTGCCCGGGTGTGAACGAGACCTGTGCACTCATGATGTTTCCCTCGTTCGTTCGGCCACCCGCAGGCGTGCGGATGCGGCCCTCGGATTGGACGCCACCTCGTCGGCGTCCGGTCGCTCAGCACCCTTGGTGATGAGGCGGAGTTCAGCGGTGAGGTGTGGCGGCACCACCGGCATGTTGCGTGGGGCGCGGTCGGTGGCAAGCGCGGCGAACGCCTGCTTCACCAGACGGTCCTCCAACGAGTGGTAGGACAGTACCGCCAGACGGCCCCCGACGGCGAGCGCATCGATGGCGGCAGGCACCGCACCCGCCAGGGCCTCAAGTTCCTTGTTCACCTCGATGCGCAGCGCCTGGAAGGTGCGCTTGGCGGGGTGTCCCCCGGCGTGGCGGACGGCCGCGGGCACCGCGCCCGAGATCACGTCCACGAGGCGTCCGGATCGCGTGAAGGGCATCGCGGCCCGTTCGGTGACGATGGCGGAGACGATGCGCTCAGCGAAGCGTTCCTCGCCGAAGCGACGCAGGATCTTCACGAGGTGTCCGGGTGCGTAGGTGTTGAGCACGTCGGCGGCCGTGGGGCCCTCAACGGCGTTCATCCGCATGTCCAGCGGTGAGTCGACGCTGTAGGCGAAGCCCCGCTCGGTGCGGTCGATCTGCAGCGAGGACAGGCCGAGGTCCATGAGGATGCCATCGACGTGTGCAATGCCCAGGTCGTCCAGGACATCGGGGAGTTCGTCATAGACGGCGTGGACGAGCGTGGCCCGCTCAGCCAGAGGACCCAGCCTTTCCGCGGCCACCTCGTGGGCGTCGAGGTCGCGATCGATGCCAATGAGCCGTGCGTCAGGGAAGGCCTCGAGGATGGCCTTGGCATGGCCCGCCAAACCCAGCGTCGCGTCAACGTAGATGGCCCCGGGCCGGCTGAGTGCAGGACGCAGCACATCGACGATCCGGTCACGCATGACCGGTTCGTGGACATCGGCGAACCGCTGCATCTCGACCCTTCCTCATCACTGGCACCCCTGCTGGGTGGTTCCCTTCCGGAAGCGGACCTGACATCGGGGAAGGGACGTCAGGGCTGCATTCCGGCCGGGAACCGCCAAGCAGGCGCTCCACTCACCCCGGTGGGGCGAGCAGTTCCTCATTCATCTCCGAGAAGCCGGCCTCGGCCTGCTCGGAGTACAGGGACCACTGGGTGGCGTCCCAGATCTCGGCGCGGTTGAATGCGCCAATCACGACGACGTCGCGATCCAGGCCCGCGTAGGACCGCAGCATCGGGGGGATGGTGATCCGCCCCTGCTTGTCCGGCACCTCGAAGCTGGCCCCGGCGGCCATCATGCGCTGGTAGTCGCGTATCTGCTTCAGGGTGTTGGGGGCCGAGCTGACGGGAGTCATCAGCTCCTCGAACGCCTGGGACGTGTAGACGGCCAGGGCACGCTCCTGCGTGCGCGCCACCACCAATCCGTCCTCGAAGGCATCGCGGAACTTCGCGGGAAGAATCAGGCGCCCCTTGTCGTCGAGCTTGGGTGTGTACGTCCCCATCAACACGAGTGGCCACCCCCCTTCTTCGACCCGCGGCTCCCACGGCGCTCCATTTCGCTCCACAGTACCCCACTTCCCTCCACTTGGAATGCGAAAACGGCGTGTCATCACCACCAGAGCGCCGCCGCGGGTCGTCGTGACTTCCGATAGCAACTACGCTGCTGAAGGAGTACGCCCGACCGGGCGCCGACGAGCAGTGTGAGGAGCCCCGCGTGGAGAACGACGCGACCCCGTCCCTGGCTGAGGTGACCAACGTCGCCACCTCGGTGGGCCAGTCGATTGCACGTGTGGTGGAAGGCAAACCGCGCCAGATCCACACCGCGATCGTGGTGCTGTTCGCCGAAGGACACCTCCTCATCGAGGACGTCCCCGGCGTCGGGAAGACGGTGCTGGCGAAGGCGTTGGCACGGTCCATCTCGGGCGAGGCCAAGCGCATCCAGTTCACGCCCGACCTGCTTCCCAGCGACGTCACGGGCGTGTCGGTGTTCAACCAGGACACCCGCGAGTTCGAGTTCAAGAAGGGTGGCATCTTCGCCAACATCGTCGTGGGCGACGAGATCAACCGTGCCTCCCCCAAGACGCAGTCCGCCCTCCTGGAGGCGATGGCCGAGGACCAGGTCTCCGTCGACGGTCACACCTACCCGCTGCCCAAGCCGTTCATGGTGGTCGCCACGCAGAACCCCATCGAGATGGAGGGCACCTACCCCCTCCCCGAGGCCCAGCGCGACCGCTTCATGGCCCGCATCCAGATGGGCTACCCCGCCCGTGTCTCCGAGGTGGCGATGCTGACGGCGCAGGCCAACGGCGACCAGATGGCCAGCATCTCGGCCGTCACCGACGTCGACTTCATCGAGCGTGCGGTGCGCTCCATCCGACAGGTCTACGTGGCACCCGTGATCAACGACTACATCGTCTCGCTGGTGGAGGCGACCCGAACTTCCACCGACCTGCGCCTCGGGGCCAGCCCCCGCGCCTCCCTGCACCTGATGCGCGCGTCACGGGTGGAAGCAGCCCTCGAGGGACGCGACTACGTCATCCCCGAGGACGTCGCCCAACTTGCGACCACCGTGTTGTCGCACCGCGTCCTCCTGACGGTGGACGCCCAGGTGGCACGCCGCAGCAGCGAACAGGTGGTCGCCGGGGTCATCGCCCAGGTGCCCCGGCCGAATCGGGGCTGAGTCCTTGGCCACCCGTAGCGTTCGCCTGACGGGCCGGGGCCTCGCCCTGCTGGTCTTCGGGGTCGCCATCATCGTCGCTGCCGCCATGGTGGGCGAACCCGACCTCGTCTGGCTCGGGTTCCTCCTGCTGCTGTTGCCTCCACTGGCGCTGGGGTTGGCGTTCCTCCTGCGCCCGCGCCTGGGGGTCACCCGTGCGATTGACCCACCCCAGGTGGCCATCGGTGAGCGTCCCCGCGCCGAACTGGTCATCGAGAACGCCAAGGCACTGTCGTATTCCGCGCTGGAATTTCGCGACACCTGTCCGGGTGCGCTCGGGGAAGCCGCCCGGTTCGCGCTCGCCCACGGAGTTGGACGGTGGAGCCAGAACGTCGGCTACGAGGTGCGCGCCGAGCACCGTGGCCACTTCATGCTCGGCCCCCTCGATGTCACGCTCCACGATCCTCTGGCACTGACGACGTGGTCCTGGGAGGTGCCCGGCAACGCGTCGACCCTGCGGGTGACCCCACGCATGCACCACCTCACCATGCCGAGGCGGTTCATCGGCTCCGGCTCCACCGGGGACACGACCCCGCAACGCATCGGCCACTTCGGGCAGGACGACGTCCTGGTCCGGGAACACCGCCACGGTGACGACCTGCGTCGCGTCCACTGGCGGATGACGGCCAAGCAGGGCGAGCTCATGGTTCGCGTCGAGGAGCAACCCTGGGACCCGTCCATCACACTCGTCATCGACAACCGGGGAGCCGCACACATGGGCAAGGGCGTCGAGGGGGGACTGGAGTGGTCCATCTCCGCCATGGCCTCCGCCGCGTCGGTCCTGATGTCAGCCCGCTGCCGCGTCACCATCGTGTCCGCCGAAACCGAGATCTTCTCCCCGCTGCACGCCGACTCCGTCACGGCGCGTGAGCGGATGCTGGGCGCCATGGTGGACCTGACAGCCTCCGGCCGGACGTCGCTCGCCAGCGGACTCTCGCACTCCGACGCCATCGGCAGCTCGCAGTCCATCCTGGGGGCGATGGGTCTTCTGGGTGCGGCGGATGCTGCCGCGCTCGCCGCCGTCGGCAACAGGATGCGGCAGTGCGCCGCACTGGTGCCCGATCCTGTCGCCTGGGGTGTCGACGTTGTCCGCGCCGACGCGCACCGCGACGCGTGCCGCCTCCTCGCGTCGTCGGGTTGGACCCTGCACCACCACCAGCCGAACGAACGCGTCGTCGACGCCTGGGATCGGCTGATGGCCCGGGTGGATGCGGCATGAGGTTCAACCACAACGTTCTCAACTCACCCGCCATCGCCGTCGCGGTGTGGCTGGCGGCGTGGACGCTGCGACCCATGTTCGCCGATACCGGTTTCCTCACGTCGGTGCCGGCGCTGGTGGGCACGGCAGCCATCGTTGGCGTCGCCGGAGTGCTGCTGCACGCCCCCCGGGCCGCGACGCTGGTGGTGCAGGTGCTCGGCATGACCGGCGTCCTCCTGTGGCGGGGTTTCCACGACGCCCCCGCACCGCCCGATCCGGATCACCCCGTGTTCCAGCCGCTGTACCTCCTGGGTCAGCTGGGCACGTCCACCGTGCGCAACAGCAGCACCCCCCTACCGACTGAGCCCGGACTCGTCTGGCTGTTGCTCTGCATCCTTGCGCTGGTCGTGGTGGCACTGGAGGTGCTGGTCAACGGCCTGGAGCAGCCGGCCTGGACGCTCGCACCGCTGGGAGTGGTCTACGGCGTTGGCGCCCTGACCCTGCCCGCCGAGATGGAGGTCTCCTCCTTGGTTGCGGTCATCGCCGGATACGCACTGGTGCTGCTCACCAGCACCCACCTCGTCGGCGTCACGCGGAGACGCCCGGGTTTCCAGGCGACACGCCTCGCGGTTGCGGTTGCCGCACTGCTGGTGGGTCTCGTCCTGGCCCCGGTGCTGACGAACTTCGTGCCGCTGGGCGACAAGCAGCCGTGGCTGCAGGCCGGCCGCAACAAGCCCATCGAACTCTCCGACCCGAAGATCGCGCTGAACGACAACCTGCGCCGCCCCGCGGAGCAGGAGGTGCTGCGCTACCGCACCGATTCCGACACCCCCATCTATCTCCGCACGGTGGCGCTCACCCGGTTGTCCACCAGCGGTGCGGAGCTGACGGCCATGAAGCTGTCAACCACCGGCCTCAGCAGCGCCTACACGGCACCCGGCCGGCGGGTCGAGACAAACGTGCGCATGCTGATGCCGTCGGAGTACCTGCCGGTCCCGTTCGCGGTGGATGAGTTCAGCGCGAACGGCTCCTGGGCGCACGACCGCGACACGATGAGCATCGTCGCCACCGGCAACGGCCGCACCGAGCAGACAACCGGTCTGGAGTACAAGGCCACCTCCACGGTCCCGGACCCCACCAAGGAAGTGCTGGAAGCTGCCACGGCAGGGGTGGACTCTGCAGGCGATGACACCCTCACGGTGCCGGAGGGCCTGGACGCACGGGTACCGGCGCTGGCCACAACCATCACGGCCAACGCCACCACAGACGGGGAGAAGGCAGTGGCCATCCAGGCCTTCCTGCGCTCCTCCCAGTTCACCTACAGTCTGGAGGCGCCGGACACCGCTGGCATGGACGTCATCAGCGACTTCCTCCTGGAGGACCACTCCGGCTACTGCATCCACTTCGCCGCCGGCATGATCACCCTGGCCCGCCTGGAGGGGATCCCGGCGCGCATGGCGATCGGGTTCACCCCCGGCACCAAGGACGGCGACGAGTGGATCGTCACCACCCACAACATGCATTCGTGGCCGGAGCTGTACTTCGAGGGCCTCGGATGGGTGCCGTTCGAGCCGACGAAGTCCATCGTCGGCCCGCCGGAATACACCGATCCTGATGTGGGTGACGGTCCGTCCACGTCCCCCAGCCCCAGCACGAGCAACGTCCCCAGCGCGCCGCCCAGCGTCCCCATCCAGCCGACGGTGGAACCGACGGTGGCGCCGACACCACCGTCGAACGCATCGGATGGCTCCAGCACCACGGTCTGGTTGCTGATGCTGGGTGTGGGAGTGCTGCTGGCACTGCCTCTGGGCAGCCGCACCCTCCTGCGTTCGTGGCGTCTCCGGTCGGGGCAGACCCCGACCGAGGCGTCGGAGAGCGCGTGGCGCGAGGTGCACGCCCTGTTCGTGGACGCCGGGCTGGAATGGAGCGAAGCCTCGCCGGTGTTGGCCAGCCGGGAACTGGGCACGCATCTGGAGCCGCCTGCAGCCGAGGGACTGGCCGTGGTCGCGGGGACCGTTGAGCGGGTTCGCTACGCCCGGGAGGGTGCGGACACCTCAGAACTGGCCGCCCAGGTGCGGGGTTTCCGCCGCGCACTACTGCGCGCCCAACCGCGTGGCGGGCGGATGCGCGCACTACTCTTGCCCTCGTCTTTGCTGCCGGCGCGCAGGCGTCAGAAGTGAAAGACTTTCGTAGGGCGTGAAGCGGACATACAATCGAGGTCAGAAGCTGGATTGAGGCGAGGGAGATCGCTATGGCCCTGTCAGAGCAGGAGCGCAAGCTGTTGGAGCAGCTGGAGGCGTCCCTCATGGCCGACGACCCCAAGTTTGCCCAGACATTGAGCGGAGCAGGTGGGGTTCGCATCCACCGCCGTCGTGCAACACTGGCGGGTCTGGGATTCGTCCTGGGACTCCTGCTGCTGGTGGCTGGCGTACAGATCCACCCGGCCGTGAGCATCGTTGGTTTCGTGGTCATGCTGGCTGCGGCCATCATTGGCGTCAACGCGTGGCAACGGGTCACCGGTGAGGGCCAACCCCGCACCCAGGGGCCCGGACCCCAGGGTCCCCAGGACACACCAAAACCGTCCAACCAGGACTTCATGGAAAAGCTCGAGGAACGCTGGCGCAGGCGCCAGGAGGGCGGCGACCTCTAGGAGGACGCCGCGCGCCGGGCAGGGTTTCACCCCACTGGCGCGCGTCCTGCGTGCCGGGTCAGCCGGGCCCGCTGTACTGCCGCGGGCCCGAACCTCAACACCATTTTGTCGACGGCGCGCTCCGCCTGTTCCCACCCACAGGCGGGTTCGTCCAGCGTCGGCTGCATGTAGGTGTCATCCTTCTCCGCCAATTTCTCCACCCGTACCCCCACACGCCGGATCCGGGCGCGGGACAGGTGCAGCTTGCGCCACAGCCGCATGGCTTCGGCATGGATGTCCCCGGTCAGGTCGGTGGGAGCCTTCAGCGTTCCGGTGCGTGTGATGGTCGTGAAGTCAGCGAACCGGACCGAGAGCGTCACCACCCTCCCCACCATCGACTGGGCCCGCATCCGTGATGCGGTGCGGGCAGCCATCCGCAGGATCTCGGTGGCCACCACCTCCTCATCGTCAGTGTCCCTGCTGAAGGTCTCCTGGGAACCGATGCTGCGCTCGGCGGGCTCACGGGACAGCACTGAGCGCTCGTCCTGACCCCAGGCCAGATCAAACAGCAACCCACCCTGACCCTCTCCAAGGGCGCGCTGCAGCGTGGCACGCGGCGTGTTCGCGATGTCGCGCACCACCATCAACCCCAGCCGGTGCAGCTTCTCCGCCGTGACCTCCCCCACCCCCCAGATGGCGTCGACGGGCAGCGGGTGCAGGAACGAAATCACGTCGTCGGGGCGCACCACCTTCAGCCCGTCGGGCTTGGCAGCCTTGGAGGCGAGCTTGGCGATGAATTTGCTGGGCCCGATACCCACGGAGCAGGCAATCTTCTGCTCATCCATCACCTGTGCCCGCAGCCCCTCCGCCACGGCTGGGGCGTCCCCCCCGAGCCGTCGCAGGGCGGTGCTCAGGTCAATGAACGCCTCGTCGATGGAGGCCATCTCCACCTTGTCGGTCAGCGTGTCGAACACCTCCCCCACCGCCTTGGACACCTCCCCGTAGTGGTCGAAGTCGGGGTGCACCACCGCCACCTGCGGGCACAGCCGCCGGGCGCGGGTCGATGGCATGCCAGCGCTGATTCCGTGAACCCGGGCCGGGTAGTTGGCTGAGAGCACCACACCCCGTGCCGCCCCGCCCACGAACATGGGGATGTGGGTGAGCGACGGGTCGCGGGCCATCTCCACGGAGGCGTAGAACGCGTCCATGTCCACGTGCAGGATCGTCCTCATGTACTCACCTTCCTGAACTTCCCGGGCTGGAGTGCCACAGCTTGCGCGGTGCCTCTGCCGCCCCTGTACCCGAGGGTTTGATGTCGGCATACGGCGACTGTTCGAACCCGCTTGCGTGCACCAGCACGCGTCGGCGACCCATCCCACCGGCCCGGGTGTGTTCCTGAGGGTCGGGCGGCGGTTCGAAGCCCTCGGGCACGGGCTCGCCGGTTGGGCGTTGTCCTGAGCCTGTCGAAGGAGCCTCGCCCTCCTCCGCCTTCCGTTTGGCGGCCCGGGCATGGCCCTGTCCTGAGCTTGTCGAGGGGCGCCGTTCCTGCTCGCCCTTCTCCCCCCAGTCGTCCGGCGTCGTCCTGAACTTGTCGAAGGGGATCCATTCCCCCACAGGACCGAACCCGACAGGTCGGGCGTCGACGATCTCCCGCACCGCGGCCAGTGCCTCCTCGCCGCTGGCGCCGATGTCGAGTGCGCCACGCCACGCCTCGTACAGCAGGCCGAGATCCCAGGCGCCGGTGGCGCGGATGGAGAGTCCGCGGGGCCCGGTGCGCCGGATGGTGCCACGCACCATCAGCATCCAGCTGTTGAACACCGTCGACGCGTAGGGGCCCTGCGCGTCCTCGAAGAACGTGGCGTCGGTGGGGCCGGTGGAGTCGTCAAGGGTGAGGAACACCACGCGCCTGCCGGAGCGCACCGGCGGGGTCTGCGTGGCCACCTTCACGCCGCAGATGAACACCTCGGAGCGGTTGCGCTGCTGCAGCAGGCGCTGCGAACTGGTGGCACCGAAGGCACGCAGGAACGGCAGGTAGCGCTCCATGATGTGCTGGCTGGCGTCCAGCCCCAGGATCTCCAGCTCCGAGCGGAGCCGCTGGTCGTCGTCCATCTCCGGCAGACCGGTGGCCACCACATCCACCGCCTCCTCACCATCACTGAAATCGAAGGCCCCCTGCACCGCCTGGTCCGCCGGGACAAGCGTCTTCCGGCTCTGGGCCCGGGCGAGCGTGCCCGGGTCCTCGATGCCCTGCCGCGCGATGGCGGGTCGTCGGCCACCGGCACGGGAGCGGGCACGCTCGTCGGAGCGCCGCATCCGGTGCAGGTCCGCCAGCGCCAGCAACAGGTCGCGGCGGGTGACCTGGTCGTGGCGGGCGACGGCGGTGTGCCGGCCGATGCCGTAGAGCCGGTCGAACGCGCCTGCCAGGACGAGCCGCTCCGCCACGGGATGGTCCACGGCAGCCCGGGACCAGAAGTCGCTGAGGGATGCATAGGGCTGGCCGGCGGCGATCCGCTCGATCTCCGCCTCCCCCATCCCCTTCACATCCGCCAGGGACAGCCGGATGCCCCAGCCCCCGATGACGGGCAGGCCGTCGACGGCCACCGGTATCCCGGCCTGCGCCACGTCGTGGATGATTGCCGTGGTGGTGGATGCGGTGGGCTTCCCCACCCCCGCATCCCCCGGCGACGTGGTCTCGCCCGGCGGTCCGGTGTCGGAGCGTTCCCACGTCTGACGCCACGCCTGTGGCAGTGCGGTGGCATCCAGGTCGAGGGCCTCCTCGTCCCCATCGGTCCGCTCCACGTGATAGGTGCCGTCGCTGTGGTTGACGTCGAGGCCCAGCACCTGGATGCCCATGCGACGGGCCTCCTCCAACAGCAACCGTTTGGGGTACATGCCGGGGTCGTGGGTGAGGATCCCGGAGATGAAGTGCGCCGGGTAATGCCGCTTCAGCCATGCCGACTGATAGGTGGGCAGCGCGAACGCGGCGGCGTGCGCCTTGCAGAAACCGAAGGAGGCGAAGGCCACGAGAATGTGCCACAGCTCCTCGATGATCGGCTCCCTGTACCCCTTCGCCTGTGCCCGTGGCCACAGCCACTGCTTGACCTCCTTCTGCCCCTCCTTGTCGCCCAGTGCACGGCGCACCTCGTCGCCCTGTGCCAGCGAGCAACCGGTGGCGATGGAGATCAGCATGATGACCTGTTCGTGGAACACCACCACACCCCCGGTCTGCTCCAGGGCCGGGATGAAGTCCTTGTGCAGGTACTCCGGTTTGCGCCAACCCTGCCGCGCCTCCAGGAAGGGGGTCACCATGTCCGACTTCACGGGGCCGGGGCGAAACAGGGAGATGTCGATGATGATGTCGTGGAAGTTCTCCGGCCCGAACTTGCCCACCAGCTCCCGCTGGCCGGGCGACTCGATCTGGAAGCAGCCGAGCGTGGCACGGTGGGCGATCATGTCGTAGGTGTCCGGGTCGTCGAACGGGGCCAGTGCGTCGATGTCCGGGGTGGGTCCCGGCGGTTGGGTCCGGGCGATCTCGGCCAGCGCGTGCGCCATC
>JBBSRQ010000071.1:0-14404 GCA_038242845.1 Propionibacteriales bacterium
CCTGTTCGAGTTCGGGACGGTGTACCGCAACGAGAAGTCGGGTGTGGTGCACGGATTGACGCGTGCCCGCGGCTTCACCCAGGACGACGCCCACATCTACTGCACCCGTGAGCAGATGCGCGACGAGTTGGAGCGTCTGCTCCAGTTCGTCCTGGAACTCCTCAAGGACTACGGCCTGGACGACTTCTACCTCGAGGTCTCCAGCAAGAATCCGGAGAAGTTCGTCGGTGACGACGCCACCTGGGAGGAGGCGACCACCACCCTGCGTGAGGTCGCAACGGCCTCCGGACTGGAGCTGGTGGAAGATCCCGGCGGCGCCGCGTTCTACGGACCGAAGATCTCCGTGCAGGCCAAGGACGCCATCGGGCGCACCTGGCAGATGTCCACAATCCAGCTGGATTTCAACCTGCCGGAGCTCTTCGAACTCGAATACCAGGCCTCCGATGGCAGCCGCCAGCGCCCCGTCATGATCCACCGGGCGCTCTTCGGCTCCATCGAACGGTTCTTCGGCGTACTCACCGAGCACTACGCAGGTGCGTTCCCCGCCTGGTTGGCGCCCGTGCAGGTGCTCGGCATCCCTGTCGCCTCCGAGTTTGACGAGTACCTCGGCGAAGTGTTGTCCACGCTCCACCAGCGGGGGATTCGCACCGAGCTCGACACCTCCGACGACCGGTTCGGCAAGAAGATCCGCAACGCACAGAAGCAGAAGGTGCCGTTCATGTTGATCGCCGGCGGCGACGACAGGGACGCCGCAGCGGTGTCGTTCCGGTTCCGCGACGGTTCACAGACCAACGGTGTGCCGATCGATGAAGCTGTCGAGCAGATCGTCGCCTTCGTCGCCTCGCGCGCCAACGAGGGGCCCACTGCCGATGCATGAGGCGCAGGTGCAGGACCCGGCTGAGCTTGCGGGAGCGCCGGACGCGTTCCAGCGATTGTGGACTCCCCACCGCATGGTCTACATCCATGGCGAGGGCAAGCCGAAGAACGCCGGGGACTGCCCCTTCTGCACCTCGCCGGAGAAGGACGACGTCGAGGGTCTGATCGTGGCACGCGGCGAACACGCGTTCGTGGTCATGAACCTGTTCCCGTACTCACCGGGGCACCTGCTCGTCTGCCCCTACCGGCACGTGCCGGACTACACGGAGCTCACCGTCGATGAGACACGCGAGATTGCGGAGCTGTCACAACAGGCCATGAGAGTGATCCGGGATGTCAGCAACCCCGACGGGTTCAATTTGGGGATGAATCAGGGCGCCGTCGCGGGAGCCGGCATCGCCGCCCATCTCCACCAGCACATCGTGCCCCGGTGGAGCGGCGACATGAACTTTCTCCCGATCATTGCGCAGACCCGGGCACTGCCGCAGCTGCTCGGCGATGCGCGTCAGCAACTGGCAGACGCCTGGAACACCTGAAGCATGGCCGGTGCCAAGCGCCTCGGTCCCATCGTCACCGCCGGTGTGTGGGCGATCGGATCGCGACTGCCCCACTCGAGCCGGCACGTCATCTGTGTCATCGCGCCGTGGCTCGTGGCGTTCTGGCCCCAGCCAAGCGTGCTGCAGTGGGTGGACAACGTGGAGACTGCCGTGGGCCGGCGACCCACGGCTGCCGAGCGGCGGCTCCTGGTCGGATCATGGCTGCGCAATAACCTCATGTCCTTGTCCCTGGCGCGGTGGAGCGACGAGGACGTCCTGAGCCGAGTCATTGTCAGCGATGGTGACGTTGCGAAGCTGCGCGCGTCCCTGGGTGGGCCGGGGTTGGTCCTGGTGCTTCCACACATGGGCAGCTGGGACTTCGCCGGCGCGTGGTGCGCTCGTGTGGGAATCAAGGTGCTGAGCGTGGCGGAGAGGCTGCCCCGGGGTGTCTATGAACGCTTCCGCGACGCCCGGGCCGGCATGGGCATGGACATCCTGCCCGTGGGGCAACCGGATCTGATGCGTCGCCTCGTCGACGCGGTCCGCGGCGGCGACGCAGTGTGCCTCCTGAGCGACCGTGACCTCTCGGGCCGAGGCCTCACCGTGCCCTGGCCCGGGACGGACGAGGTGGTGAATGTGCCAGCGGGGCCGGCCCTGCTGTCACGGATCACAGGCTGCGACCTCCGGGTTGCGTCCACCGCCTTCCGGGGGGACAAGGTGGAGATCTTCATCGGGGACGTCATCCCCGTCGGCGCGCCCGGCGCCATGCTGGGCGACGTTGTCGAAACCTTCGCCGCGGCCGTGCGCCGCGACCCCACCAGTTGGCTCATGATGCAACCCTTCTTCAAGAGAGTCTGAGATGCACGTGGCCCTCGTGTGCCCCTACTCACTGGATGTCCCGGGCGGCGTGGGGACGCACGTGGTGGGCTTCGCTGCGTGGCTGGGTGGCACGGGCCACACAGTGACGGTCCTGGCTCCCGGCGTGCGTCCGCGACGCATGCCCAACGGCGTGGAACTGCACCTCCTCGGGGCCTCACGAAACTTTCGGTTCAACGGCTCGGTGGCCAAGCTGGCGGTGGGGCGTCGGCAGGTTGCAGAAGCCGTACGGGTGGCGCGGAGCGCCGACGTCGTCCACGTGCACGAACCCCTGACGCCAGGGGTGGCCTACGTCGTGGCGTGCGCAACCGAGAGGCTGGTGGTGACCCACCACACCAGTTTCGACGTGGGGCCACTTGCGTCCCGGCTCCTGCGCAACCGTGCTGCCCGGCTTGGGCCGCGGAAGTCCATCGCCGTGTCTGAAGCGGCGCGCCTGACCGCGCTTCGCGCCACCGGCACCACCCCAGTGGTCATCGGCAACGGCCTGCTCTTGCCGGCGCTGCCCGCACCCCGAGTTGGCTGGCGCGGGGGCGAGCGGCCACGCATCGGGTTCCTGGGCAGGCTCGACGAGCCACGGAAGGGTTTCGCGGTGTTTCGCGCACTCGCCGACGCGGCAACGGACTCGGGCCTGGACGCTGCCTTCGTGGCGCTGGGCCCCGGCCGGGTCGACCCCGGTCGCGTGCTACTCCTCGGGGCTGTCGATGACGCTGGCCGGGACGCAATGCTCCGGCAGATCGACGTGATCGTGGCCCCTAACCTCTTCGGGGAGAGTTTCGGGCTCATCCTCGCCGAGGCACTGGCGGCGGGCTGTGAAGTCGTCTCCAGTGACCTGCGGGGCTTCCGCGACGTGTTGGAGACGGCCGGTGTCGGCCGACTGTTTCCGACGGGAGACGTTGGGGGAGCGCTGGCCGCATTGCGGGAGGCCGTTGCTTCCCCGGCGGACCCCCGGGAGTTGCACGCAGCAGCGGCCCACTGGGGGTGGGACGCCCTCGGGCCAGCGGTGCTGGACGTGTACGCGATGTCGCCGACATCGACCCTCAGTGACGGGGCCCCAGCTGGCCACAACGGCGATGACCTAGGCTTGGCCCCGTGAACTCCGTCGACACGACGTCCCAGTGGGACACCGACCGTGTGTTGACGGTGCCCAACGTCCTGTCGTTCGCACGGCTGCTCGCGGTGGGTGTCTTTGGCTGGTTGATCCTTGCGGGGCAGGACGTGGCTGCGGTGGTTCTCCTCGCAGTGTCCGGTCTCACGGATTGGCTCGACGGGTTCCTGGCGCGCAGGTTCAAGCAGCGCACCGAGTTGGGGGCCAAGCTCGACCCGGTGGCGGATCGGCTCTACATCCTGATGGCCATCGTCGCGCTGGCCGTGCGGGGCATCGTGCCCTGGTGGCTGCTGGTGGTACTCATCATTCGTGACCTGATGCTGGTTGCCCTGGTGCCCTCCCTGCGGCGCAGCGGGGTGCTCGCGCTGCAGGTGAACTACGTCGGCAAGACCGCCACCATGTGCCTGCTGCTGGCATTTCCGCTGATTCTTCTGGCAGCGTCACCGTCGCTGGAGGTCACGTTCGCCGGGTGGCTCGGCTGGCCGCTGGCCGTGGCTGGCGCCCTGCTGTACTGGTGGGCAGGTCTGATCTATCTGCGCCAGACTGTGAAGCTGTCGCAGGAGAGGCGCCGCGGTGCCGACGCGCAGACCTGACCAGAGCATGAGCCTGTTGACGGATCTGCAGGCCAACGCACTGGAACCCGAGTACCGAGCATCCGGCTCGTCTCGTCGTGGCCGTGTCTCCCCACTCGTGTTCGCCGGGACCCTGGCGCTTCTGGCTGCGCTGGCGGTGATCGCGGTGTTGACCACCACGCGTACCTCGGGTGAGGCCGAGAGCGAGCGGCGCGACCTCCTGGACCGGATCGGGGAGGTGCAGTCCCAGGTGTCAGCGCTGGAGCAGGAAGCAGGAGACCTCGGCACGGAGATCCGTGCGCTGGGGGATGCCCAGGTCAACGATCCTGCACTCACCGCGGCCCAGGCGGCGTTGGAACCATCGGTGGGGACCGTACCGGTAGCGGGTCCCGGCATCATCATCGAGGTCACCGATTCCCCGGACCCCTCCCGCACCGAGGGTGTGGTGTTCGACAGTGACCTCTCCCGGCTCCTCAACGGACTCCGGCAGGCAGGGGCCGAGGCGCTGTCCATCAATGGTCGACGCGTGACGGTGCTGACTCCCATCAGGTCGGCCGGCTCGGCCATCACTGTCGACTACGTGTCGATGTCGCCGCCGTACAGGATCGAGGCCATCGGCAACCCGGCAACGATGCCCGCACGGTTCGCTCGCACGGGTGCTGCTGCATGGTGGAAGTACATCAGCGACAATTACGGCATAGGTTTCTCCATCCGCGAGGTTGGGGACGAACTGACGCTGCCGGCAGACCCCGGCATGGACCTGAGGTTTGCGAAGAAATGATGAGAAGAGGGATGTGCCCATGTTGGCTGTGCTTGGTCTGATCGTCGGCATCGTCGTCGGCCTGCTCATCGAGCCGTCGCTGCCGACGGTCCTTCAGCCCTATCTTCCCATCGCGATCGTCGCCGCCATGGATGCCATCCTGGGGGCCACGCGCGCGTATCTCGAGGGCGTGTTCTCGGACAGGGTGTTCGCCGTGTCGTTCCTGTCGAACGTCCTCATCGCAGGACTCATCGTCTTTGTGGGTGACCAGATCGGTGTGGGGTCCCAACTCTCCACGGGCGTCGTCGTGGTGCTGGGCATCCGGATCTTCACCAACGCCGCCGCCATCCGCCGAGCGCTGTTCCATGCCTGAGCCGGACGACGCAGCCGTGCAGGCGGCCCTCCCGCAGCAGCCCACCGCACGGCGGGCGGCCGAGGACGACGGCCCCCACCACACCGACGCGCCCGTGCAGCGCAACGTCCTGCGGGACTTCCTGCGCCCCGGGCGTGGGCAGCTCGTCGTCGCGCTGATCCTCCTCCTGACGGCCCTGCTGGTGGTCCTGACCCTGCGTTCCCAGGCGGCACAGCCGTCCTACAGCAACCTGCGGCGCACCGAACTCATCCAATTGCTGGACAACCTGTCGGCGGAGACCCGACGACTCGAGGCAGACATCCGCGACCTCCAGAGGACCCGGGACGAACTCGCGTCCGGTGCCGAGGGGGCCGAGGCGGCGCGCGCCGAGGCCAACCGTCGCCTCGACGAACTGCAGATCCTCGCGGGGACGGTGCCCGTGCACGGTCCCGGCATTCGGATCTCGATCGAGGATTCGGAGGGCAAGATCAGCCCAGAACTCCTCCTCGATGCGTTGGAGGAACTCCGCGACGCCGGTGCAGAAGTGATCGAGATCGACGACCGGATCCGGGTGACGACCTCCACCTGGCTGGGGTTGGACGCGCAGGGCCGGGTCATCGCGGACGAACAGGTGGTGACGGACCCCATCTTCTTCGACGTCATCGGGGATCCTGCGACGCTCGAGGCAGGGGCCCGGTTCCGCGGCGGCCTCGTCAGCGAGGTTGAAGGGGCCAGGGTGGGCGGCAGCGTCACGATCGAACAGAAGGCTCGCGTCGACATCGACTCCGTCGTCGTCGCCACACAGAACGAGTTCGCACGCCCCAATTGAACGGGGGCGGTGTTGTTTAGCCCGCCCGCCCCGATAGGGTGGGGGACGCAACCGAGCATCGACCATCACCGTGAGATGGTGCGCCGCCGGATAGGAAACAACGCGAGAGGGGCTACGCCCATGAAGTGCCGCCATTGTGGACGCGACAACCGGACTGACTCCAAGTTCTGCAGCAATTGTGGAGCGCCCCTCGCCGACGCTGCGAACGACACCACGACGGTGCTGACGGCGATCTCCGACGACAAGATCGGGGAGCTGAGTGAGTCCGAGTTGGATGCCGCCAAGGAACTGAGTTCCGGCGATGCACTCCTGATCATTCGCAGTGGTGGAAGCGAAGGCTCCCGTTTCCTCATCGACACGGACGTGACCTCCATCGGGCGGCACCCGGCCTCCGACATCTTCCTGGATGACATCACCGTCTCACGACACCACGCGAAGTTCGTCCGTGAAGCCGGACGACTCAAGGTTGAGGACCAGGGCAGCCTGAACGGCACCTACGTCAACCGCAAAATCGTTTCGGAACCCGTGGTGCTGCGGCAGGGCGATGAGATCCAGATCGGCAAGTTCCGCGCCACCATCAGCCTGAGCGAGCCCGGCGGGAACTGATGCAGAGTCCCCCGCGAACAATCGGACAGGTCCTCGAGGCCATCCGTGGGGAGTTCCCCGACATCTCGGTTTCCAAGCTTCGCTACCTGGAGTCCGAGGGGCTGATATCCCCGGAGAGGGACCAGCCGTCCGGCTACCGCAGGTTCCGGCAGGCCGACATCGACCGACTGCTGTTTGTGCTGCGCTCCCAACGGGACAAGTACCTGCCGCTGAAGGTCATCCGGGAACATCTTGACGCCCTGGACCGCGGGGAGGAGATTCCTGAGGAGACACCCCCTCCGGTTGCGGAGGAGAGGCCGGCCCCACCAACCAGGCCACGCCCGGCCGCAGCCCCGTCGCGTCTCGTGACACGGCGACAGTTGCTGGCCGAGTCCGGGCTGGGGGAGGCCGCGCTGGTCGAACTGGAGCGGCTGAAGCTGATCACGGTCCGGCGGGGAACTCACCTCTACGGTCGTGAGGCCGTCGCCATAGCCGTATCAGCCAAACGGCTGGCGAGCTTCGGCGTGGATCCCCGACAGTTGCGGGTGGTCCAGCAGGCGGCCGCCACCGAGGCCGCCCTGGTGGAGCAGGCACTGGCGCCCTACCAGCGTCGATCCGGAGTTCCCAGGGAAATTCTGGCCGAGGTGTATCGGGTGGTTCTCCAGGCACATGCCGCACTTCTCCACAGCCAGATCAACGGGTAATAGGCTGGGATCCATGATCGACCTTGATGTCATCGGCATTCGACTCGCGTCCCCCGAGGACGTGCCCGTCCTCCTGCTCAAGGAGAAGGGCGGGACCCGCCTCCTTCCCATCTGGATTTCCACGGTGGACGCAGCTGCCATCGCTATCGTCCTGGATGACAGCGATCAGTTCCACCGGCCCATGACCCACGACCTGCTGGCCAACGTCCTCGACGAGGTCAGCGAGGGCAAACCCGGGGTGGTCAACATCGCGGAGATGCGCGACGGGGTCTACTTCGCCACCATCAACGCCGGCAGTTTCGTGTTCGACGCGCGCCCCAGCGACGCGATTGCTGCGGCTCTGCGTCTGGAGTGGAACATCGAGTGCCCGGAGCAGCTCATGGATCAAGTGGGGGTTGAGGTTGACCAGAGCGAAACCGACGAGGTGGAGAAGTTCCGGGAGTTCCTGGACACCGTCACACCCGATGACTTCGAGAATGAAAACCCCTAGTCATGGAGCTGTTGGACACCTCCATGACAGTGCTCCCCATGCGTTGCAGAGCGTCGGGGCCGGATTCGTGGAGCCGCCGGAGGGCGTGTCGTTGAACAATGCAGAGCATGAACGGTTAGCGTCAGAGTGTCGGTGGTTCCGCCGATGTCACCCACTGGGCAGAGCGAGGCAGAAGTGACGGACGAGTCCGCAGGCAAGGCGACGGCACAGCCGCCGCTGCAGGACCTGCTGTTCGACGGCGACTTCTCACCGCTGCCCAGCGACATGGGTTTCCGCGGTCCCGTCGCCCATCGCGTTGCCGGCATCACGTATCGTCAGCTGGATTACTGGGCCCGTACCGGACTGGTCGTGCCGGAGATCCGCCAGGCCGGCGGTTCCGGTACCCAGCGCCTCTACTCCTTCCGCGACATCCTCCTCCTGCGCGTGGTCAAGCGTTTCCTCGACGTCGGCATCTCCCTCCAGCAGATCCGCGTGGCCATCGAGCACCTCCGTGCCCGCGGGGTGGAGGACCTGACCGAGATCACCCTGCTCTCTGATGGCTTCAGCGTCTACGAGTGCACCACCGCGGCCGAGCTCTACGACCTGTCCAAGGGTGGCCAGGGAATGTTCCTCATCTCCGTTTCCAGCGTGTGGAAGGAGATCGAGGGCACGTTGAGCGAACTGCCCTCGGAACGCGCCGGCATCATCGTCGCGCAGGATCCCTCCGACGAACTCGCCGCCCGCCGTCGGGACCACGCAGTCTGAAATGGTCCCCCGCGGGTCCACGGACTCGTGCGCTTGCCGGACAGCTATTGTTCAGGCGTGAAGGAACTGATCGCGAATCTCATGCGGCGTCCATGGGTCGCCCACCTGCTGGCGGCTGTCGAGCGATTCGGCAAGAGGCTGGGTCCCCAGTTCGCGGGGGCCGTCACCTACTTCTCTGTTCTGTCCATGATCCCCGTCCTGATGTTTGCTGTGGCGTTCCTCGGGCTGACATTCACCGTGCTCCGTCCCGATTTGCTGCCGCAGGTGCAGGGCTTCCTGACGCAGCAGCTGGGTGCCCTCACCGGTGTCGACGGAACCGACAACACGGAGGCGGGGAAGCTCGCCATGAAGATCAGCCGTTTCGTCACGGACACCTTTGAGGGCTGGCGGGGCCTCTTCCTGATTGCCCTCCTGACCGCAGCCTACTCAGGCTCCAACTGGGTCAAGAACCTGAAACACGCCGTTCGTGCCATGTGGAAGGACAAGTTCGCCGACGCTGCATACAAGGGCAACTTCTTCGCGGAGCTCCTCGGCAACCTCCTGACGTTCTTTGGTTTGCTGCTGTCGCTCGCCGTGGCACTGGCCGTCACCTCCGCCGGGCAGGCGTTTCCGCACGAGATCATCGATTGGCTGGGGCTGACGGGAGTGCCTGGGATAAATGTTCTGCTGCAGCTGGTGGGCCTCGCCGTCAGCCTCTTGGCCAGCTGGCTTCTGTTCGCCTTCCTGTTCGTGGTGCTCCCCGGCGAGTCGACACGCATGCCCACATTCCTCAAGGCGACGATCGCCGGTGCAGTGCTGGTCACTGCACTTCAACGCGTGGCAGGCCTGCTCGTCGAAGTTCTCGCCCGCAACAGGTCGGCCAGCGTGTTCGGTCCCATCATCATCCTGATGATCGTGTTCAACCTGCTCGCCACCATCATCCTGATGATCGCCGCATGGGTCGGTACGGCCGACACGTGGGAGGCAGCTCGCGCTGTGAAGGATGCGGATGAGGCGGCCGGCATCGAGCAACCGGACGAACTGGGGATCGATGACTCCTCAGCTGTTGCCGACGACACGGCCTCCAGCTCACCGGCAGCGCTCGCAGCCCGCCAACGCGCCGTGCGCTGGGCCGCGAGCATCGATCCGGATGACCTCAGGACCGTGAACTACGACCCGGACCGGGTGGCCATCGAGGACCCGAATGCGAGGGTTTCCCAGGGCGCGGCTTCCAAGAGTGTCCGCGTGGGCATGGGTGTGGGCTATGGCGTGGGCGCTGCCACTGGAATCGGGCTGGGAGCCGCCATCGCGGCTCTGGTCAGCAAGATCGCACGCCACTGATCAGGCCGACCTCCGTGCCCGGCTCACAACGCCAGGTCCGGAAGGGTCGCCTGCGTCAGCTCAGGTGATGGAGGCAGCGTGGATGGAGTCCACCGAGCCCCTCAGCGCGTGGTCGAACTCGCTCTGGGACTGCCCGACGTCCAGCCCCTCGGTCAGCGCCCGGGAGAAGCTGGCGATCAGCCCGTGGTTGCGTGCGAGGCGACGGTTGGCGTCCTCACGTGTGTAGCCGCCTGACAGGGCGACCACTCTCATCACCCTCGGGTGGGCAATGAGGTCCGCATAAAAGTTGTCCGTCTCTGGAATGGTCAGCTTGAGCATGACCGAGCGATCCTCCGGCAGCTCGTCGAGATGACTCCGGATCTCCCGTTCCAGGATGGCCTCGATGACGGCCTTGTCAGCGGCATGGATGTCCACCTCCGGTTCCAGGATGGGCACCAGGCCCTGCTCCAGAATCCTGCGGCCGATCTCGAACTGCTGTGCAACATTCTCGACGATCCCGTATCTGTCCAGGGAGGTGATCAACGAGCGGGACTTGGTCCCGAAGATGCCCTTGGTCCGTGCGTGCTCCAGTAGTTTTTCAAGACCCGGCAACGGTTTCATGAGGCGAACACCATTGGACTCGTCGCGTAGCCCCTTGTCCACCTTCAGGATCGGGACGATGCCCTTGTCCTCCCACAGGAAGGACGGGGTGTCCTTTCCTGCCACCTGACGATCCATTGTCTGCTCGAACAAGATGGCCGCGACGATCTTGTCGCCGCTGAACCCCGGACTGGTCATGATGCGCTCCCGCATCGTGTGCACGAGGTCGAACATCTCCTCGTCGTTGGTGTAATGATCGGGCGAAATGCCATACAGACGCAGCGCTTTGGGTGTGCTTCCACCGCTTTGGTCCAGTGCTGCGACAAATCCTTGCCCGCTCCGCATCCGCTGTGCCTGTGCTGAATTCATGACTTCGGTGTGCATGATTCCTCCTGCCCGCCATTGTAATGTGTCGCTATTCCCGCGGTCCGTCGGGGGTGGATTGATGAGAGGATTTCCCCTTCGATGCGTTGGGCAGCCTGTGGTCATTGTGCCGGAGAAGCTACGAGGCCGGACCCGTGCGGGTCCGGCCTCGTGGAAGTGTGGTGCTGCCCAAGTCAGTGTGAGGGCACCGCCTTGGGAGTCCCCTGCCCGGTGCCCTCGAGCATCTCCACAAACCAGTCGGTGGTGATGTCGAATGCCTTGCCGCCAGCGATGCGGTCGAAGGCGATGGCGGACAGCTTGTCGTCATTCTCCTCGTCCTCGCCGATCACGCCGGACTCGCCCCTCATGGCGCAGTCCACGGCCATGTCGGTGAACTTCTTGATGAGGGCCAGGTCTGCACCGTTGGCAGCTGCCGACCTGGCGAAGTAGCCCGACTTCTGTACCATTACCTTCTCCGCCTCAAGGTGGGTGGCGAACTTGTCTGCGAACCATTTACCCGGGTTGAGCTTGTCGAGCTTGACGTGGCCGAAGGGGTCACGCGGAACGGTTTCGCCTGCAGCCTCGGTCTCCTCGACGATCGTGTCGAGTCCTGCTCCCTCGGAAAGGAAGATGGTGACGTTGCCCACCTCGTCCATGATTTTCTTCAGACGCTCCGACTCGGAGGCAATGTCAATGACGGCTTCCGGCACGTACACGGCGTGGACATCCCAGGCCTCGCGGCTGAGCCCGATCTCCGGCAGCCACTCCTGTGCGTCCAACCATTTGCGGTACTCGGCGGCGGTGGCTGCGGTCAACCAGCCGCAGTGCCGTCCCATGACCTCGTGGATGATGAGCATACGGGAGCCGGAGTTGTGCTCGGCAACCACGTTCTCGGCGAACACCGAGCCCTGTTCGGCAGCGGTCCATGCGCCGAGGGACTGCCGGATGGGGATGACGTCGTTGTCGATGGTCTTGGGAAGCCCCACGACGGTCAGTGGATAGTCGTGCTCGGCCAGGAAGGCGGCCAGGTCGGCTGCAGTGGTGTTGGTGTCATCGCCACCGATGGTGTGGAGGACGTCGACACCGTCGGTCTCCAGACGGTCAGCAGCGACCTTGAGAGGATCGTCGCCCTGCTCGACGAGTCCGCGCTTGATGAGGTCCTTCACGTTGGTGAGCTTCACCCGTGAGTTGCCGACGGGGGAGCCACCGAACTTGTGCAGGAGTCCCGCCTTCTGGCGGACCTCCTCGGTGACCCTGAGGAAGTCGCCCTGAAGCAACCCCTGGTAGCCATGGCGGTAGACGATGATCTCGATCTCCGGGGCGACCTCGGTGTAGCGCTCAATCAGTCCACCGATGGCCGATGAGAGACACGGCGCGAAACCACCTGCTGTGAGGATGGCTACCTTCTTGACCATGGGATACCTTTCCTTGGAAAAACTGTCGGCACCACCCTATTGCACCCATGTCGAAGCGCGTTGACCGGGTATCGCAAGGTGGCCGGGCAGGGGAGCGCGGCATGACGAATTGTCCACACCTTTCCTGTAGGGGCTTGACGTGGCCGCGGTCGCTGGCAGCATGGTGGGATGCTCGACCAACGGGGGCTCAGCAACGGGGCGCAACTCACCCTGCTGTTCCCGCTTGCCTTCGGCATCTTGCTGTTGACGCTGCAGTGGGCCATGGTGTCCTGGGCCGACGCCAGTGCCCTGGCCGCGGCCCAGGACGGCGCCCGGGTCGCCGCTGCCGTCAACGGCTCTGCCTCCGCGGGGGAGTCGGCTGCCCGGGATGCGGCCAACAATGGGTCGCTGGCGTCGGTTTCCGTGGAGGTGCACAGGAACGCCACCCGGACCGCCGTGACCGTCTCAGCATCCGCGCCGTCCGTGATCCCCGGGTTCCACCCTGTCGTCCGCAAGAGTGCCGAGGTCCCGACGGAACGACTCACTCGACAATGACCCAGCTTCTCCACAGGTGAGGGATCCAGCCTTCACCATGATCCCCTTTGATGGCAATATTCGTGTCCTGGGCGACGAGGCCCGGGGAAGGGGGGCGTTGCATGTCGCGGGATCGGGAAAGAGGCAACGTGGTGGCACTGGAGGCCGCGGTGATCCTTCCCGCCATGATCCTCATGGTCGCCCTCGTGATCGTGCTGGCCAAGGACGCACTGGCGCAGCAGGCCATCGGTGCAGCGGCGTCGCAGGCAGCCCGGGCCGCGTCGCTGGAGAGGTCTCCCCACCTGGCTCGGAGCGCTGCCGAGTCGATGGTGGGAAACGCACTCCTTGACGCAGGCATCGCATGTCGGGAGCGGTCGGTGACCGTGGATGTGGCTGGATTGCGTGCCCCCGCCGGCACGCCCTCGACGGTGTCGGTCTCGGTGGTCTGCGTGATCGCCTTTGACGTGTCACTTCCCGGCTTCCCACGCACGCATCGGGTGTCGGAGACCCGGTCGTCACCGGTCGACACGTACCGAGGGCGGTGACATGCGGGACCAACGCGGTTCGTTGGCCACATGGACGGCCGTGGTCATGCCTGCGTTCATCCTGTGCGTCGGTCTGGGAGTGGACTTTGCCGGTCACGCCACCGCGGAACAGGAGGCGCGCGCTGTCGCGCAGGAGGCGGCGCGGTCCGGAGGTCAGTACCTCGAGGTCCGGGACGGCCGGGCACGGCCGGATCGTCCGCGGGCCGAGAGGGCTGCCCGGGCCTTCGTCGCAGCAACGCACTTCTCCAGTGCGGTTCAGGTGGGAATCAACGGCATGATCACCGTCCGCGTGGAGGGGAAGTACCCCACCCAGTTCCTCGGCATGATTGGGATCGATGCCCTCCGGGTGCAGGCCACAGGACATGCGCAGGTGTTCTCAGTGATCGCAGGCAACGAGGAATGAGGACGACGCGGACGGCCTAGGCTGTCAGGCATGGCCCAGTACTACGACGTGCACCCGGAGAACCCGCAGCCACGCAGCATCAGCCAGGTCGCCCAGATCCTCAAGGGTGGGGGTCTCGTGGCTTATCCGACGGACTCCTGCTACGCCCTTGGCTGCATGCTGGGCAATGCGGAAGGCATCGCCCGCATCAAGCGGATCCGCCACCTCGACGAGAAACACCACTTCACCCTGGTTGTCGACGAATTCGCCAAGCTCGGGGCATACGTGGACATGGACAACTGGGTCTTCCGCTCGATCAAGGCGGTGACCCCCGGCAGCTACACGTTCATTCTGCCCGCCACGCGCGAGGTCCCCAAGATGATGCAGCACCCCAAGAAACGCTCCGTCGGTGTGAGGATTCCCAAGCACCGCACAGCCCGCGCCCTCCTGGAGGCGTTGGGGGCTCCCATGCTGAGTTCGACACTGCTGCTCCCGGGGCAGGAGGATTCCCCCACGGATGGATGGGCGATCAAGGAACTCCTCGACCACGAACTGGACGCAGTCCTCGACTCGGGTGACGTGGGCACTGAACCCACCACCGTGGTCGACATGACAAGCGGAGAGCCCGTCGTTGTCCGCGTCGGCGCCGGCGACCCTGCCCCGTTCGAGTAGGAACCCACGTCGCTCCTGACCGAGAACCGGGACCCGAGGGTGTGTGCGTGCCCCACGTCTGCCCGCTGATCGTTGGGGGTCGGTGTGGGCTCAGTCCGTGGTGGGGTGCTGGTCAACCTCTGTCGGTTCCGGGTCTCCCGGGCGAAGTTCGTCGGCCTCATGCCGTTCCACAGGTGTCGTGACACC
>JBBSRQ010000072.1:0-14366 GCA_038242845.1 Propionibacteriales bacterium
GGTGGTGAAGAACCCGTTGGCGAACATCTTCAAGAAGTCCGTGATGGACGTCAGTGAGCGGTTCAACCGGGAGATGAGCGTTCCGGTCAGTTCGGAGTCGTAGTAGCGCTGCGGCAGACGAAGCAGCTTGTGGAAGTAGCGCGCTGACAGGATCACCCGCAGGCGGGTGCTCATCAGGTCCCCCATGTAGCCACCGATGTTGGACACCACCGAGTTGGTCAGCATGATTCCCAGCAGCGCGAGTGCCAACCACAGCAGCGACGAGACCTGGCCTTCGCCCTTCGTGGTGATCGACACCACCTGGTTGGTGGCCTCTGCGATCACGAACGGCGACAGCAGCGCCGTGACCGACGTCACGATGGCTGCCACCACGATGCCGATGTAGAGGGGCCACAGCTCGCGGGCCGTGGCCATGATCCTGACGATGCTCTTCATGTACTGCTTTCAACTGTTAGCGGGCAACGACCCATTGTTCACCAGTGCACCAACTCCGGGCTCATCGTGTCGGATCGGGGGTGGGCGCATCCACGACTTCCACCACCCCAATACCCACGCGTCGCAACTCCAGATTGGCCAGTTGGTGGATGGTGGTGGCGTCCCCCGCCCTCCATGCGGCGACGGGATCATCGCTGATACTGGCGATTCGTGTCATGGGGGCCTTGGCCATGGCGCGCAGCGCGAACAGCTCCAGGTCTGCATGATCGTCAATGTATTGCCGAGCCGCCGCTGACTCCCGTGCGCGACGGATACGAGGTGGCAGGTAGACGATGGCCAGCGTCAGGGTGGGCACGAGCCACACCACCACGGCAACCACCACCGCGGCGTGCTCGACAGCACTGACCTGCTCGACCGCCTGCGCTGAGATCTCGCGCAGGGAGACTGCAATGGGTCGAAACGGTGCTGCCAGCTGCTCTCCGACGATGGCAACCTGTCCCAGGTTCTCCGCCGCCGCGTCCATCTTGCCGGCCAGTGACGCGGTGCCGTTTCCGAGTGCGGTGACGGGTACGGCCAGCGCGTTGATGGTGGAGCGGACGATACCGGCCACCACCACCCAGACGATGGCCCACCCGACGAGTACGAGGTCACCGATGAGATGGACTGCTCGGCGTGCGGGTCGGATGTGGGTTCTGCGCATGACCTGTTCCCTTCGTGGACGGCTCTGTCCCAGTATGGTGCTGCGGTGGTGTGGCAGGGGTCTGGTCACCGCGAAAGCTGTCGGGATGAATGATGTCATGGGCTGCAACGACGCTGCATTGGTGGGCCCGGCCAAGCGATGAACGACCCTGAGGAGGTCGGACAGTCCTGCCATGGCCCCATGCGTGAACGTGAGCCTGGGCTCCGGTGTCCAGGGGTAGCGGAGCCAGCTCGATGAAGCCGCATCCGACCAATCCGGCCGGAGTTGCCGCCAGCACCTCGAGCGAGGGGATGTGCGTCGTGCCAGGGTGCATGGGGCCTTGCGTCGGGGTTCGCCATCAGCGTGGATGGCGGGTGCTATCAGCCCGCTCGTGTCCTGAAAATATCACGTGTGCATAGGGAAATGATGAAGTTCGTTCGAGAAGGGAAGTTTTATTCGCGGGCAACTTCGAGTCCTCTCCCTTTCTCGAGGACGCGAAAACGGGCCCGGCGGTGTGCCGGGCCCGTTCGATACGCGCAGCTCCTCGTTGCGGCGCTACTCAGGGCAGCGCCCGTTCGATACGCGCAGCTCCTTCGTCGCGGCGCTACTCAGGGCAGCGCCCGTGGGTGCCGCGCAGCTCGTTCGTCGCGGCGCTACTCAGGGCAGCGCCCGTGGGTGCCGCGCAGCGGGGGCGTTTCTACTTGAAGCGGACGATGTTGTTGAAGACCCATTCGTCGGCCATGTTGTAGGTCCAGGTGCCGTTCGTCTGTTTGGTGGCGTTGACCTTGTGGGACCAGATGTAGCTGCGGCAGGCTCCACGGCCGGTGGCGGCTGTGTCGCATTCGGTGCGCCACTGGCGTCCGGCCGATGTGAACTTTCCGTCGTTGGCCAGGGGGTTGTTTCCCCATGCCTTGCGTGTCATCTGGGGCAGGTAGGTCAGGTTGTTGAAGTGCCAGCCGGTGTTCTTGATGAACTTTCCGCCTCTGTAGTCCACCTGGGTGGACCAGATGTCGGTGCGGCAGCGCACGGTTTGTGAGTAGGGCTCGCAGGTGGTGTGCCAGCTGCGGCCGTTGACGTGGTGGAAGCCGGGGGTGGTGTAGACGGTGACCCCGTCGACCGGGGGCTTCGTGGTTGCGGTGGGGGTCATCGTCGGCTGGGTCGGTGTCACCGACGCAGGGGCGGTGACGGTGACCGTGTTTGTCGCCGTGGACGTTGCGGTGGCTGTTGTGGTTGCCGTGGCCGTCATGGTGGCGGTTGCCGTGGCCGTCATGGTGGCGGTGGTCGTTGCCGTCATGGTGGCTGTTGTCGTGGCGGTTGTGGTGGCTGTTGTCGTGGCGGTTGTGGTTGCTGTAGCCGTCGCGGTTGTGGTGGCAGTCACCGTCCCCGTGTTAGTCGCCGTGACTGTGGCGGTGGGGGCGGCAGTGGGGGTGGGGGTTGCGTCGGGGCCCGTCAGGGTGGAGACGAGGAACTCCGTCAGGGACACCTCGCCAGCCTGCAGCACGATCCGGGCGGCCGTGAAGCTAGTGCCCGCAGGCACGTTCACGATCGCGAAGGAGCCGTCGACATCAACGCTGCCGATCTTCTGCCATCCAGCGTCAGTCCGGATCTCCACATCGCCGGCTGCCGTCCCCATGAGCAGCACCGAACCGCCGGTCTGCGGATCTTCGAGGATGCGGGTGATGTGGTTGCCGGCCTCCGCCGTGCCGTTGAGCGCGGTCTCGACGTTGACGTCGAAAGCTGCTCCGGGTGCGGACCCTCCGGCCACGGTGATGTCAGTGTCGAAGCCGGTGACAGGCCCCGTGACCACGAACTCGCGGATTTTGACCCACTTGCCCCCGGGGTTGGGGGCGGTGGCGCGGAGCCTGACGTAACGGGCGTTGACGGGGGCAGCGAAGTCGGCACGAATGACGATGGTGTCGTCGTAGGTTCCGGCGGAGGTCCATTCGGTCCCGTCGAGGGAGTACTGCAGCTCGGCGCGGTAGAACATGTCACCGGCTGCGTCGTCCCTGTCGGCCTGGTGGACGGCGATGCTGCCGACATCCTTCGCAGACCCCAGGTCCACCTGGACCCATGATCCGGTGGCCGGGGCAGCATTGGACCACCACAGGGTCTCCATGTTGCCGTCCGTCATGTTCGCGACGGCGTTGTTCTGGTACTGCCCGAGATCTGTTGAGCGGGAGGCGGTGGCGGGCAGTGCAACGCCACCACTGACAGGTTCCGCACCGAGCGATGCCTCGAATGCCGTGTAGGCCCGTTGGAGGAAGACGTCGAACGCTCCGTCGCCGACACGCGGCACGAGTTGGTTCGGCGTGACCAGGTCGCCTCGCAACATTGATACCCGCATGGTGGTGCGGGCGGATGTCCGGAGCTCTACCGACTGCAGGATCGCGCCGGCTGCGGTGGCCATGTCGTCGGATTCCATGGCGATGACGGCGTTGACGGCGTGGTCGAGTGCTCCTGCCCACTCGGCAGCGGCGTTGATCCACGGCAGGGAGTCGTCGTAGAACCCCGTCATGGACATGCCCTTGAGTGTGGTGGGCAGTGCCTTGATGACGGCCAAGCGGTCCCGGAGGGGCTGCATGCCGGCGGCATCGCCCGCTTCCACGGCGGCCCAGAATGCGGCGATGTCGGCGCTCAATGCCGGTGCCTGCGGGGAGGTTGGGCGGTAGGGACGCCAGTCCTGGTTAAGGTCGACGAACACCTCCAGTGCCTCGCGCACGGCAGCGTCGTCCCCGGCGAGTTCCTTGATGATGGATGCCTGAGTGGTGGCTGCGTCGTAATCAAGGCCGTTCCACGTGTAGTCGCCATAGCCGGCCAGGGCGATCATCGACGCGTAGGACTGCACCATGGGGTTCGACGTGAAGCCGTCCAGGAGCTGGTACAGGTTCGGGGCGCGTCCGGTGAACGGGTTCAGGAACAACCGGTCGGGCTGCCCGTCGTTGACGGGAAAGTTGTCCCAGATGTAGAGGTGGTCGGTGACGTAGGTGGTCTTCGCGCGTGCCGCGGATTCCATGGTGATCTGGTCGGAGAACACTCCTTCGCCGGTCCACTGGATGATGACGGAGTCGTCGAGCACCGTGCCGAACTGCTCCTTGTACGCGTCCGGGCCGGAGCCGGAGTAATTCGTCGGCACTGTCTGCAGGGGCTTCAGGTCATGGACGGTGATGTACTCGTCGACGATTTTGTTGAGGTAGAACGCCTGTCCATCCGCCAGCTTCCGGAAGCCTGCTGAGGTGAACTGTGCGAGGTCCTCCGCACACTTCAGGTACGGGTCGATGTCGTCCAGCGCGACGTAGAACGTGGTGACACCGATGCCACGCAGTTGCTCGAACTTGGTAACGGTGGCGTCGAAGTCGGCCTGCTTGGAATAACAAATGTCGTTGCCGGGGGAGAGTGCGAACACGAATTCGACGTGGTTCGCCTTGGCCTCGTCGACCAGCTCCTTGAGCTGCGCGAGGTCCTCGGCCGGGTACAGCTGGCGCCACTGGGTGCGCAGGTACGCGTCGTCCTTCGGCGTGTAGATGTAGGTGTTCATCTTGTGGAGACCGTAGAAGTCGAGCTGGTCCAGTCGCGCCTGGTGCGACCAGGGAATTCCGTAAAAACCCTCGATGGCGCCGCGGATTGGCATGAGCGGCCAGTCGCGAATGGTGGCGGCGGCCATGACACCGTCGTCGTCGATCAGTTGGCGCACGGTCTGGACGGCGTAGAAGAGGCCGGGGGCGTCGTGGCCCTCCACCAGAACGTGGTCACGACCGGATAGGTTGCCGTTGGCCACGACATAGCCATCGGCGGCAAGTGCCGAGGCGTCCTCGACGCCGAGGGTGCTGGCCACGGCCTGCGTGGCGCCATCACTGACGCCGAAATGGATGACCGTGCCCCTGGCCGGGGCTGTGGTGACCCACGTGGGGGTGGCCCCGGCATCCGTGAGGACCTCCGTCAGGGCCTTCTTGGACGGTGCGTCCACGTCGCTCTTCGCGACGACGGTGACGGCACCGGACAGGTCCACCGACTGCCCTGTGGAGGAGACCTCCTGGGGAGTGGGCAGGACCGTGGCCGGATCGGCGGCATGGGCAGTGGCTGGCCCGGCAACCAGACCGGCAACCATCACCGCCGCGCTCACGGCCACGCAAAGGGTTCGCTTCATTGGGGGTCTCCTTCGACGACGCTGTCCATGCATTGTGGCGTGTCGAAGGGTTCCAGTCAGGGGACTGGGGAGAAGTAGGCAGGAATTGTCGCCACATGTTGATGCGCGTCCGGGACGCGTCCGGTCGGGGGTGTCAGGCGCTGTGTTCCCGGCGGAGGACGACGACGTCGGTGCCGCTGATCGTCGGCGACGTCGGGCCGTGCAGGATGCCGTCCAGCTCTCCCACCTCCACATCGGTCTCCGGGTCGCGGGGGATGAGGAAGACGTAATCGGCGTCCGCACCGCGGCGAATCGTGGTGATGACCGATCCCGGGGTGGGAAGGTCCACGTCCGCCGACACGCCGGCCCAGCCGACGATCTCATCCGCCAGTGCCGCAAGGTGGTCGCGGTCCAGGTGGGTGGAGGCGTAGACGGCACTGCCGGCACCGCGGGTGGCGCGGGTGACCGCCGGCTGGCCGACGAACGGCCCGGAGGTGTAGCTGCGCAACACCTCTGTGTCCCCGACGACGTCCACGGACTCACACCACAGGGTGCCTGAGCCACCGTCGTCGAGGGTGACGACCTGATCCGCGTTGAGTGGATGGAACTCCTCCACCCGGACACCGAGCACGTCGCGCAGCGCGCCCGGGTAGCCACCCAGCACAACGTGGGCCTTCTCGTCGACGATGCCGGAGAAGAAGGACGTCACGAAGTGCGTACCCGCCTCCACGGCGCTCGTGATCCGTGCCGCCAGGGCGGCGGGGACGATGTGCAGCAGGGGTGCCACGACCACCTTGTAGGAGGACAGGTCGTCATCCGGCCCAATGGCGTCCACGCGCACGCCGGTATCCAGCAGTGCCGTGTACCAGTTCAGCGCCTGCGCGTAGTGATCGATGAGAGACGACGGCAGGTACGGCTGGCTGGTGGCCCACCAGGACTCGTAGTCCAGCACCACTGCCACCTGCGCGGGCAGCAGATCAGAGCCCGCGACGGGCGCCAGGCTCCGGAGGGATTCACCGAGGGCCACGACGTCCCGGAACAGTCGCGAGTCGGCGCCGGCGTGGGGGACCATGGCCGCGTGGAACCGTTCGGCGCCTGCGACGGACTGGCGCCACTGGAAGTAGCAGACGGCGTCCGCGCCGTGCGCAACGTGGGTCAGGGCGTCACGGGCGAGTTCGCCGGGGCGCTTCGGCGGGTTGATGTCGCGCCAGTTCACGGCTGAGGTGGCGTGCTCCATGAGCCACCACGGCTTGTGCTTCGCCAGCGAACCGCTGCGGGCGGCGGAGATGGAGAGGTCCTCGAGGGCGTTGGATGTCGGCAGCAAATAGTGATCGTTGGAGACGAAGTCGACGTCGTCGGTCCAGGTGGCGTAGTCCATGCCGATCTGTCCCATGAGCATGAAGTTCGTCGTGCGGGGGATGCTGGGAGTGATCCGCCGCAGCACCTCGTTCTCGGCTCGCAGGTAGTCGCGGAGGGCGTCGGAGGAGAAGCGGGAGAAGTCGAGCAGGTGCCCGGGGTTGCCCTCCGTGGCGGCGATCCGTGGCGGGATGATCTCGTCGAAGTCGGAATAATGCTGCGACCAGAAGGCGGTACCCCAGGCATCGTTGAGCGCGTCCAGGCTGCCATGGCGCTCCTGGAGCCAGAGCCGGAAGGCTCGGGCAGCGTCGTCGGAGTAGTCCCACAGGTTGTGGCAGCCCAACTCGTTGTTGATGTGCCAGGCAATGAGTGCCGGGTGGTCGCCGTAGCGCTCGGCCAGCTTCTCCACCAGGTGCAGCGCGTGCCCGCGGAAGACCGGCGATGTGGGGCGCCAGTGCTGTCGGGCACCCTGCGACAGGACCACGCCCTCGCGGGTGACGGGCAGAATTTCGGGGTGCTGCGTGGACAGCCACGGGGGCGGGGACGCCGTCGCTGTGGCCAGGTCCACCCGGATGCCGCCGGCGTGCAGCCGGTCCATGATGTCGTCCAGCCACTCGAAGTCCCACGTGTCCGCGGTGGGCTGGATGCGCGCCCAGGAGAAGATGGCCAACGACACGACGTTGACGCTCGCCCGCTGCATCAGTTCGATGTCCTCGTCCCACACCTCACGCGGCCACTGCTCCGGGTTGTAGTCGGCGCCGTAGTAGAACTGCGGCGTCCCATCCTCTCCGGTGATGCGCGGGGGGAAACGATGGAGGTGCGACATGGAGCCTTCTCTCAATGGGCAGCGGTGACTCGATAACTCATCGTGCCCATCGCTTCAGGGTTGTGCAATTGCTCGGAGAAGTCGATCAGGGTCGTGGCTCGGGTTCCACCCCACGCGACATGTGTCCTGTCCCGCTGGTGGGCGTGACGGACTGCTCGTCGTCGGGGGACGCCATGGAGGAACACCGCAGCTCGGAACAATTCATTCCTGGCGTCAATTTTTCGGCTCGGCCGTCAGCGCAGGGTGAACTCCACGACGGGCATCAGCACGTCGGGCCGCCGGACAGGCAGGTGCACGGTCAGGGTGCCGGGGTCCTCGCCTGCAGGGGTCATCTGGGTTGCTTCCTGCAACGGGTCGGTGACCGACGTGCGCAGCCAGGACCCATCGTGGAGGAAGCGGGCATAACTCACCTGGCCGGCCAGGCCCTCGCAGTGCACGAACCGCAGGGGCCAGTTGAACAGGTGCAGGTACAGGCGGTTGCCGCGGCGGGTGTAGACGCCTTCCCGGGGCGGTGTGAACCCGGCGTGCCCGGCACCGATGACCGCGTCGCGGTGCAACTCCATCCAGTTGCCGATGACGTCGAGGGTTGCTGCGTCCCGGGGAGCGATGGCACCACGGCCGTCAGGCCCGACGTTGAGGAGCATGTTGCCCCCCATCGAGACGGAGTCCACCAACATCTGCACCAGCAGCGTCGGTGACTTCTGGTCCTGGTTGTCGCGGTGGTAGCCCCAGGAACCATCCAGCGTCTGGCATGCCTCCCAGACCTGGGGTACACCGTTGACCACCACGGGGGAGGTGGGCTGGTACTGCTCCGGGGTGACGAAGTCGGCGGGAATGCCGAGCCGGTCGTTGACGAGCATCTGTGGCTGCAGTTCGCGACACAGGGCAAGCAACGTCTCCGCATCCCAGTCCCGTGGTCCCTTTCCCAGCAGATCGCCCACGGGTGCAGGATACGTGTAGTCGAAGAACAGGTAGTCGATCTGGCCGTAGTCAGTCAGCAGTTCACGGACCTGGCCGTGGAGGAATTCCCGGTAGCGAGCCATGTCGCGACCCTCGTTGAGGGCTGCCACATCAGCGTCATTCCGCCGGGGATGAAGACAGTCGACGGTGAAGTCCGGATGGTGCCAGTCGATGACCGAGTGGTAGAGACCCACGCGCAGCCCCTCCTCACGGGCGGCGTCAACGAACTCTCGCACGAGGTCACGCCCACACACGTTGGGCGCATTGAAGTCGCTGAGTGCCGTGTCCCACAGGCTGAAACCCTCATGGTGCTTGGTGGTCAGAACCACATACTGCATACCGGTCGCCTTGGCCGTGCGCACGATGGACCGCGCATCAAAGCGGTCGGGCTCGAAGTGCTCAAAGTAGGGGCGGTACTCCTCGTCGGTCAGCCGTTCGAAGTTCGCCACCCACTCGTGTCGGGCAGCCCCGCTGTACAGACCGAAATGCACGAAAAGTCCGAACCTGGCCTCCTCGAACCAATGCGATTCCATTACTTTCTCTCTCTCGTATCGTTCGTTGTCATGTGGCAAACGGGACGATCCCCGTTTGCCCACAGTTTGTGGTGCTGGAAATGAGTGCCCTACCGAGTGTCTGGAGGTTTCCTCGTGGTGGCAGTGCCGGCGGGCGAGGCTGGGAATGCGGTGGGCGATCGTGGCGAGGTCACGTCCGCTGACAGGCGGCTGCCGCAGGATTCCCGCACCACCAGTGACGGCCGCAACTGGACCTGTTCCAGGGGGAGCAGCGGTCCGCTGCGCATGCGGCGCAGCAGGATCTCGGCAGCCATCTGTCCCAGCTGGTACTTCGGCGGCCGAATAGCGGTCAGCGTCACAGCCGCGAATTCGGCCGTTTCGTCGTCGTAGGAGACCATGGCCAGGTCCTGTGGGATGCGCACGCCGCGCGGCAGCAGGATGGACTGGAGCAATTGCGCCTCGCGGTCGCCGAAGACAAGAACGGCTGTCACGTCGGAGTCCTGGAGATCGTCGGCCACGGGCACCACCGCACTCTGGGGCAGCGGGCTTGAGGCGTGGTGTCCCGTCAGCTCGCGAACCCACGGGAAGAAGCTGAAGTCCTCGCACGCCCGGTGATACCCCTCGGTCACACCTCGGCTGGTGTAGGACCCGGTGCGCACCACCAGGCCGATGCGGGTGTGGCCAAGATCCCGCAGGTGCGCGATGGCGTCGTAGGCACCGCCGGGGTGATCACTGATGACATGCTCCATCCGGCCTGCGGGTCCGATCCATTGAGCGCTCCGTTCCGCCAGCACCACGGGGACGGGTAACTGGTGGAGACGGTCGAGCACTGCGCGCCCCTCGCTCCCGTGCGGCATGGAGGGCACCAGGATCAGGCCGTCAATGCCCGACTCGAGCAGACGCTCCATGGCGATCCTCTCGAGATCCGTCTCCCAGTCGTAAGTGGCCACCAGGGCGGTCCCGGCCCCGGCCGCTGTCAGATGGTCCTGCACACCCCGGATCACGTGGTTGTAGTAGCTCTGGATCTCCGGAGTCAGGATGCCAATCGAACTGCGCTGCTGACGGGGCCTCGAGCGCCACGGCGCGACAAATGTCCCGGCACCACGCTTGCGGTCCACGAGCCCCTCATCCACCAGTTCCTGGAACGCCCTGCGCACGGTGGTCAGCGACAGCCCCGTCGTCTCGATGAGTTCCTTCTCCGTGGGGAGCTTGCTGCCCATGGGCCAGGAACCGGCCAGAATGCTCTGCCGCATCGAGTCGGCCAGCGATGCGTATTTCAGGTCCTTGGACGAGGGCAACTGCCCGGCCCGGCGTTCAACGGTGGACATGGACCAACTTTCCAGGCGAGCTACTTCTTGAATGATATTGATCGACATGCGGGAATGGACGATCAATCGACGTGGGTGAGGGAATGAATCGATGGGTGATCGGGAGTGGTTTGTGCGCTCGTTCCTGCTCGCAGCCATGCGCATCCCCAGTCACGGTGGCCAGCCGTACCAGTGGGTGCTGTTCTACCGGCAGGCACTGGCGGCGGGCGTGGACCCGGACACCGCACTCGGTGCCGCGACTCTTGAGCGCGTCGTGGTCAGCCCCCATGGCAATGAACTCCGCATCTGTTGGGCCACCGGGATGGGTGCAGCGGCGACGGGGATGGCCAGCCTGTGCCCGCGGCCCCATCTTCCATGGATGGGACCGCAGGACTTCTCATCAGGACAACCGGTCAGTTTCCGGTGTTGGGCAACCCGGGACGACCCGGGCGCGTGCTCGGCCTCGACGTTCCCGTGGGCTTCGACGTTCCCGTGGGCTTCGAGGTTCCCGTGGGCTTCGAGGTTCCCGTGGGCCGAGTGGTGGGGGACTTCGTCGGGGACGACGTCACCGTGCTGCTCGACGTTGCCGTGGGCGACTTCGTCGACGTGGGCGAACCCGACGGGCTCGATGAGGGTGAACCCGACGGGCTCGATGACGGTGAACCGGTGGGTGTCACCGACGGCTCAGGGGTGGGGGTCCCCGTGGGCTGCACCTCTTCCCGCACGAGCTGGAACTCGACGGTGGCCGCGTTCTGGGTGGTCACCGTCACACGGGTGTCGTTGCCTTCCGGCTCCAGCATGACCCCGCTCAGTGCTCGCGCCCTCGAGAGCGGGGCGGTCCACAAGCCGCGCAGGACCACGCTGATGTTGGTCTGCGGGCTTGGGTTGATCCTCCAGGGACGGGAGTAGCTGGAAAACTCACCCGTGTAGTTGCCGTCCTTGTCGTACTGGTCGGGGTCCTTGCCCTCGTAGAGGTGGAGGTCGGGATCCGTGATGGACAGCGAGACGGTTTCACCGTCTGACTGCATCAGCACCAGGCATGCGCGGCTGGCCTGCTTGACGACGGAGCCGTCCACGAGGTCCGTGTCGGCCTCGAAGACCACGTGCCCCATCACACCGGAATCCCGGTCGGCAACCACGTGGGCGACCTTGTCCCGCTGGGACACCACGTAGGGCTTCTCGTCGCCGGCCATTGCCGTGGCGAATGCCTCGGCCCCTTCCTTGCCGGCACCCACGAGCAGCGCGTAGTCGTACCCCGCGTCCTTGGGTTGTTTGCCGTGGTCGATCCATCCCAGCGCCATGTTGCGGGTGGCACCCTCGGAGATGCCGTCCTGGTTGGGGCAGGTCTGCGGTGCGGTGCGTGCCGTCAGCGCCCCCACGGAGACGATGTAGGCGTTGCCGGCCGGGTCAGTGGCCCAGTTGCCGCCCTTGGCCAACGCCTTCGGCTCGGTCATGGTCTCCGGCGTCAGCTGGAACAGTGTGGTGTGTGTGGGGTGGGTGCCGTCGTCGTTCTGGATGTCGGAGCCCAGTGCGATGACGCGATCGCCCACCAGCAGTGCGGAAATTTTCGCCTTGTGGGTGGGGTTAAAGTACGGATGCTCTTCCAGGTACATTCCGAACAGCGTCGCGTGACCCGTGAGCTTGCCGGCCCCGCCGAATGGCGACTCGGTCAGCGGGATCTGCTGGATGGTCCCCGTCAGGTCGGCCTTCAGTTCGTCGAAGGGCAGCACGATGGTGGTGGCGCCGGGAATGTGGTTCCAGTCGTAGCCGGGCTGGGTCCAGCCGTTTGCCGCGTGCGTGACGATGTTCTGGGCATCGAGGATCGACTGGACCTCGATCTGTCCGTAGAACAGGTAGCGGCCGTACGCGTTGGCCCCGTCGTAGATCTCCGAGGACCACAGGTACCGGTTGAAGCCCCTCACCGAGGCCATCCACTGGTCGTGGCGGGAGGAGCCGAACGCCGCGAAGCCGTACTGCCGATAGCCCTGCGGGGCCGATGCCGGCTCGACGCCCTTGTCGGCGAAAAACTTGTCCTGACCCTTCTGGTAACTGGAGGACGACTCGCGCACCAGGCCTCGGAAGACGGCCGCCATCTCCTCGTCGATTCCGTTGCCGTTGTCGTAGCCGCTCAGCGGATTGCGACCCAGCACTGCGTAGGCGCTCAGCAGCCCCTGGATGCCGTCAGTGCCCGTGGGGTGGCGCATCGACAGACCGATGGGCCATTCGTAGGTGTCGGTGATGTCGTTCATGGTGAACATCGCCTGCCGCAGGATGGCCGCCCCGGCTGTCCCGAGCTCGAAGACGGTGCCTGTCACGTCACTGATGACGGGGATGGAGCCGTTGAGTGCGTCGCGGCCATAGGCGGGGTAGGGGCCCATGTGGTGGAAGTAGAAGCCGTCCGGCTTGTAGCCACCGAGGAGGCCCGGTGTGTAGTGGTGGGCGTGGTTGATCCAGTCCCGGAAGGCGCGGAGTCGTCCGATCTGCTTCGCCGCATCACTGGGGGCGACGCTGCTGGCGAGCAACCCTTCGAGGAGTGTGTTGAGGACGTCAACGAGCCCGGAGCTGTCCGTGCGGATGTCACTAAAGTCGTTGGTGAGCCGGCCCACCCCGCAGTACCAGGCGACGGCATTGCTCACCTGGTCCCAGATCTTCCGTGTCCGGAGCAGCGGCTCCGTCATGAGGAGTGACGACGCCCAACCGCGGTACTGGTACCCGATGTGGTGGATAGTGCCCTGGGCGCTGCCGAGCGCCCAACCCTGGTCGTGCATGTGCGCTTCCAGGCGAAGGAGCATGCTCTCGGCGCGGGTGGCGGCGGCCGCGTCCTTGGCGGTGGTGGCGGTGTCCCAGGTCCGGGCCACCTTGAGGATGAGGTCGCACACCTTGCGCAGGTCCACGATGTTGGCGGCTGCGGTGAGAGCCGGCACAAACTCCGCCGGCAGAACGGCGGTCTGGTAGCCGTTGACGAAGGAGCCCGGCACTGCCGGCACCAGGGCGTCGCCCATGGCGTTGGGGTCAGCGAGCTCGGGGATGCCCAGCGTGGTGAGTTGGGCCTCGAGGGTGGTGAGGGCGCCGCCGGTGATGGCCTGCTTGCTGCGCTCGCGAGTGAGCAGGTTGGTCCGGACGGTCGCCGCATCCTCGGTCTCGGCGGCGGTGGCCGGAGAGTCGTCGAATCCGGGGTCGGACATCTGCTTCCAGTAGTTGTTGAGTCCCAGCCAGTGGTAGTTGTCGCTCTGCTTGATTTCCGGTTGGACCTCAGGCACCTGGAAGTCCGGCGTGGCGTGGTCGGGGCGCATCTCGATGTTCTTGGCCACGAGGTCAATCCACAGCTGCCCGGCGCGCTTGGGTGCCGTGACCGTGATGCGGTCGATGTCCGCCTTGGGGGTGCCCACCATGTCGTAGCCGTAGCGGATCCAGCAGGTGCGCCAGCCGCTGAAGTTGAGGTTGAAGCGGAAGTGGGAGTCGACACGGTCTCCCTTGCCGAACTCCACCACCAGCGCGTCATCGACGGGCTTTTCGTTGTACACCCAGAAGGAGAACATCGGCACCACACCCATGAGGGATTGGTCACCGCCCGGCACGAAGTCGCTCGGGACGTACTTGAGGTCGCCGTCGATCCAGAACTTCGCCTCGGATGTGTGGTCCCACTGCATGGAGTGGTCACCGCACTTGGCGTGCTTGGCGGAGATGACCAGGGTGCTGCCGGCATCCGTAGTGACGCCGGCGGGGACGGCAGTCTCCAGGAGGAGTATGGGTGGATCGAGGGTGAGCATTGCCGCCTCGATGTCGGCCAGGCTGCTGCCGACGGGAGGTGCGTCGGCCAAGGGTGCCCTCTCATCCATGGGAAGGAGCCGATCGGCGTACGCCGGCGACAGGCCGACGAGGGGGATGGCGCACGTGCCGGAGACGGCTGCGCTTGCGAGAAGGAAATTGCGACGATTGATACGGTTGATGGACATGAGGATCACTTCCGGTGGGGGGGAGGGCGTCAGTGCCCCGGTACTGGGTCGTGTGTCGAGATGTGGGGGGGTAGCGGTTGTTCGAGATCGGGCCTGGGGTGGCCGGGTGGGTGGTGCTCAGCGGTTACTGCGCACCACCCGGGTGCCGCCCTCAGGCGGCTTGTTCATCGGCGCGGGAGCGGAGCCACCCCAGCCCGTCCCACTCTTCTTCA
>JBBSRQ010000073.1:0-14289 GCA_038242845.1 Propionibacteriales bacterium
CGCCCGTACGGGTCACGGTGTCGACGATTTTGCGCGCCGAGCTGTCGATGATCTCGTGATCATATGCCCGCAGCCTGATGCGGATCTTTTGTCCCGCCACAGTTTGTCCTCACTCTTCGTCCACTTCGGTCGTGCCAGATGAGGGCTGGCCACCCTGGTTGCTCCGACCCCCGAGGTCGGGAGTGTCGCATCAATTACCATCCGCGGCATCTGGATTTTCTTGAGAGTTACCTCCCAGAACACAAGACTTACACGGGGCAATCTGTTGACTTCGTCTGGATGACGATCCATTCCAGCGCGAGACCGTCTTGAAAAGTCCCGGCCACGACGGATCAGCCCCCAGCGGAGCAACCTGTTTATTCTTGCATGCCCCCTGTCCGACGCCAAATCAGGTGCGGGGCACGGGTCCGCGCGGCCTGTGGCCCCGTGGGTGGCCGCGCGGGGGCCCCGCTACGCCTTGAAACGCAGGGACCACTGTGCTGGGCCGGGCCGGAGTTGGTACTCCGGCCGCACGTCGGGGCCGCAGGACCGGGAGCCCAGACCATGGACGCCAGCGTCAATGTGCAGGTGTGTCCTCGCTGATCCCGGCAACTCGTGCGGGTGGGCTGCAGCCGCCACCTCGTGCGGGTCGTGGGCGCGGAGCTGGAACCCGGGACGTTTGCCACCCACCTCGTGGGCACGGACAGTCAGGCCCACGTCCGGAAGAACCACTTCCCGCACCCCCTCCCTGTGGCCGCTCTCCTGCGGCACCGCGTAGTTGACGGTCATGTCCTGCAGCGTGCCGGTGAACCGCCCGACGATGGCTGCCTCCCGTGAGTCGGGATAGTTCTCGTTCGGACCGGTCCCGAACCATTCGACCCGCTCCAGGCCGCCGGGCAGCACGAAGTGCAGCCCTATCCGGGGCCAGGTCCCCGTCCAGCCCCGCGAGGGTTGGGCGTCGGCGGCAAGGACCAGTTGCCCGTCCCGTACTTCCCAGAGGAGTTCCACCAGCACCGACTCACGGCTTGCAGCGGGTGCGTAGCGATGCAGCACCCGTAGGCCCTCGGGGGAGACATCGACGGCGAGAACACGGCGCTGCAGACGGTCGAGGCCTGCGGTGCGCCACTGTGTCTCCGACGACGGCGCTGGCCCTCCGACACCACGGCTGGCGATGGGTTCGACGTCGACATAGGAGTGGAAGTCCGACAGTGAGTCGTTCTCCGTGGGTGCTCGCCACAGATCCAGTCGAGGCCCTGCCATGTCGACGTCCCCCAGCGACACCAGGTCACCAGTACGGGCGTCGAACACGGCCCGGCCGATGGTGATCCGGCCGTCGTCACCCAGCACCGGCCGGATTGAAGGACCGCTGGGGAGACTCGGCTCGATGACGCCGTGGGTCCTGAACTGGACGCGCGCAACCACGTGGCCAGCCGGCGCCCAAGCGCTGTCCTCCAGGAGTTCCGCCCGTACGGTGCGCCAGGCCTCGCCACCGTGCGGGGCCAGTGCCTCGGGCAGTTCGGCGATACCGCTGTCCCCCGCGGGCCCGACGGGCCGCAGCTCCACCTCGATCTCGGAGACCACCCGTCCGTCGTGCTCGTCGACCACGACGAACCGCAGGTCCGAGGTGTCCCCGTCGTGACGCCGATTCTCAACGAGCATGGCGTTCTCCCAGACATCCAGCTTGATGGGCGAGGTCACCGCCGCGAACTCGGCCAGCATGGGGGTGGGGGTGCCGTCGGAAAGCACCATGCCGTCGCAGACGAAGCTGCCGTCATGCAGCACTTCGCCGAAGTCGCCACCATAGGCGTGGAATTCGACTCCCTCGGGCGTCGTCTGCCGGAGACCGTGGTCGCGCCATTCCCAGACGAATCCCCCGTGCCACTGGGGCAGCGTGTCAAAGGCCTCCTCATAGAGGCTGAGGGCGCCGGCGCCGTTACCCATGGCGTGTGCGTACTCGCACAGGATCATCGGCCGCTCCGCAAGCACGGCATTGCGTCCGGGTGTTCCGAACTCGTGCTTGCCGGCACCCTGCGACATGTCCGCCATCGCCTCGACAGTGGCGTACATGCGCGACACGACGTCCGTGTGGGTGAGGTCATAGTCCGGTTCGTAGTGCACTGGACGCTCCGGGTCCCGACGGTGCAGCCACGCCGCCATGGCCTCGGAGTTCGAACCCACCCCAGCCTCGTTCCCCAGCGACCAGCAGATGATTGACGGGTGATTCTTGTCACGTTCGAAGAACCGCTGGACACGATCGAGCAGGGCGTCACGCCAGCGGATGTCATCCGTGGGGTTGGATTCCCAGTCGTCGAAGACGAAGCCGTGGGTCTCCAGGTCGCATTCATCAATCACCCAGAAACCGAGCTCGTCGGTCAACTCCAGGAGCTCCGGGTGTGGCGGGTAGTGGGCGGTGCGCACGGCGTTGATGTTGTGCTGCTTCATCAACAGCAGGCCGTCGCGGGCCCGTTCGCGGTTGAAGACGCGGCCGTGATCGGGGTCGTACTCGTGACGGTTGACACCCCTCAGCCGCAGCTTGGTGCCGTTGACGAGCCATTCGTGGCCGACGATCTCCACCCGCCTGAAACCCACCCGGAGGGTGCGGCTCTCGACGGCGTTGGAGACCTCCACTTCGTACAGGTTGGGGCGGTCCGCGCTCCACGGCTCGACGATCCCCACCCCGAACGCATCAAGGTCATCGGGTGAGGCGATGGTGGTGGCGAACCCCAACTCGGGCAAGGCGATCGTGATGGGCCAGGCCGAGGGGTGGGCGAGCAACTCGGGGACGATGGCCCCCTCCCCCGTGTCCGGGTCGAAGTCGGCCCGCAACCACACGTCGTCGATGCCGCCGTCCGGCCTGGCAAGGAGTTCGACCTCACGAAACACTCCGGGGAGCCACCACTGGTCCTGGTCCTCAAGGTAGCTGTGGGCGCACCACTGGTGGACGCGCAGGTGGATCACGTTGGTACCGACGCGCAGTTCCTCGGTGACGTCCAGTTCCTGAGCGAGCCGACTCCCCCGAATCACGCCGACCTCCACGCCGTTCAGCGAGGCGATGCACAGGGATTCGACACCCCCGAAGCGCAGGAGAACCCTGCCGTCGGGCAGGAAGCCCTCGGGCACCTCGAAGGCTAACCGGTGGTCGCCTGTGGGATTCTCATCCGGCACGTTCGGCACGTCCACGGGGAACGGGTAAGCAACGTTGGTGTAGATGGGCTTGCCCCAGTCGTCCCCGCCCAGCAGCACCCAGTGCGCAGGCAGTGCGATCTCGTCCCAGTCCGAGTCATCAAAGTCGACGGCCGCGGCGCCCTCGGGCGCGAGATCGGCGCGGGCCGAGAAGCTGAAGCGCCACTCGCCCGAGAGGTTCAATGCCTCCGCGTCGGAGGCGAGGTGGGAGCGCGGGCGGACCCGGCGACCGGACCCGGGGGAAAATGACGTTAGTTCATTCGACATGCTGCACATCCTTGTACTGGGATCGTCTGCCTGCGCGCTGCGCCCCACCTGCCAACGCTGATCCACAAACTCTTCCCAACCGGGGCGTCGTTGGCAAGTCACGGTGCGGGAGCGGTGGATTCCCAACACCTCTCACGCCGTCGCCTCCCTGGCCGACTAATCCCTCAGACAGCAGGTGTCCTGCTGGCCACATCAACCCAACCCCATGCAATTCCCTGCGAAATGGACAATTACAATGCAGCTTTGGAGACGGTGTGGGGAGACCATGCGAATGGTGCGCAGTGCCTCGCCTACGATGACGCGTATGACGCCCCCACGTCTTCCCCGACAGAGCAAGTTCCCAGCAGCCACACCCAACACCTCGCGAGATCATCGCGGGGATTTTGGGTGCTGGCAGACAGTTCCTCCCACCACCGCCTTGAGTGACCTCTACACCACCTCCCTCCTGATCGTGTCGCAGGGTCAACCCTCCGGCGTGCTGGTGAGGTGCACGGCAGGGATGGATGAGGGCAGCGCAGTACTTGTCCACGCCGACACCAGCCGCCCCAACGCCGTGCGACTGCTTGAGATGGACGACGACGCCCACATCGGTGAACAGGCGCGGGGTCTGGCCTCCCACGGTCTCGTACAGGTGCTTGCGATACCCCACATCACCTGGCAGCACCCCGGCACCGGTGTGCCCTGGCGCACACCTGCCGCGATCCTCATCGCCCTCGTGGCGGCCTTGGCCGTCATCATGCTCGGGCCCCCGCTGAGCGTCGCAGCAACGCTGCCGGTGGCTGCCGTGACGGGTTCGCTGGCGTGGCTGTTGCTGCGCGGCCGTGTTCCCACGTCGATCGCCCCGGTTGACGACATGCCAATGGCTGTCCAGGGCATTGTCGGACACATCATGCCCCGCATGGGACAGCTGGGATCATCCCACCAACTGGCCTCGAGATCCACCCCCTGACCACCCCTCCGACACCCGCTGCCGACGTAGAGTGACGTCCATGAGCAGCGACCAGAAGGCCCAGAACGAGGGTGGCGTGTACTCCAGCCAGGGCAAGCCATTCACCCGTGACAGCCACTACATCACCGATCGGATCGTTGCCGAGCCGTCCGCGAAGAGCGACCATCCGGTGGAGCCGGGTCGCTACCGGCTCGTGGTGGCGCGCGCCTGCCCGTGGGCCCATCGCTCGATCATCGTGCGGGAACTCCTCGGCCTGGGCGACGCGATCTCCATGGGAGTGTGTGGTCCGACACACGACTCCGACTCCTGGACTTTTGATCTGGACCCGGGTGGCGTTGACCCGGTGCTGGGCATCCCCCGCCTGAAGGACGCCTACGAGACGCGCTTCCCGGGCTACCCGCGGGGCATCACCGTGCCCGCGATGGTCGAGATCAGCACCGGCGAGGTGGTCACGAACAACTTCCCCCAGATCACACTGGATCTGTCCACCCAGTGGAAGCCGTTCCACGCGCCGGGAGCCGCGGATCTGTATCCCGAGGCCCTCCGCGCCGAGATGGATGCGTTGATGGAGCGGGTTTACACCGAGGTCAACAACGGCGTCTACCGCTGTGGCTTCGCCGGCACCCAGGACGCGTACGACGATGCCTACGATCGGCTCTTCACTGCGCTGGACTGGCTGGAGGAACGCCTGTCCACCCAGCGCTATCTGATGGGAGCCGCCATCACGGAGGCCGACGTGCGGCTCTTCACGACGCTCGTCCGCTTCGACGCGGTCTATCACGGCCACTTCAAGTGCAACCGCAACAAGCTCACCGAGATGCCGGTGTTGTGGGCCTACAGCCGCGATCTGTTCCAGACCCCCGGCTTCGGCGACACAGTCGACTTCGAACAGATCAAACAGCACTACTACATCGTGCAAAAGGACCTGAACCCCTTGCAGATCGTTCCCAAGGGCCCCGACGAGGCCGGCTGGCTCACACCCCACGGGCGCGACGCGCTCGGTTGAGCCCCGCGAAACAGCATCACCGTCCACACCGCGCGCCGCGCCCCGTGTCGGCATCAGAGCGCTGCGCGCAGTGCCGTCAGAGTGCCGCGCGCAGCGCCTTCAGGCGATGGAGGCTGGATTCGCGGCCCAGGATCTCCATGGACTCGAACAACGGCGGGGACACCCTGCTCCCCGTGATGGCGATCCTGGCGGGAGCGAACGCGAACTTGGGCTTGATACCCATGCCATCGACGATCCTGGTTCGGAGCGCGGCCTGCAACTCGTCGTGGCGGAATTGGTCCAGGCCAGCAACGACGTCGATCGTCGCGTCAAGGACGGCGGCGGCATCCTCACGCAGCGTCGCGAACGACTCGGCCTCGATCTCGAGTTCGGCATCGTCGATCAGGAGGAACCGCAGCTGCGGGATGGCGTCGGCCAACAGGGTCAACCGCTCCTGGATGATGGGGACGGCCGCACGCAGCATCGCCACGTGGGCAGGGTTGAAGTCTTGTGGCAGTTGGCCCGCGTCCACGGCGTACCCGACGATCCGGTCCGCCAACTCCTCAGCATCCAGGGAGCGGATGTAGTGACCGTTCAACCAGTCCAGCTTCTTCAGGTCAAAGATCGGACCGGTGGTGTTCACCTTGTCCCATGAGAAGTGCTCCACGAACTCCTCGAAGGTCGAGACCTCCGCGTCGTCCGAGCTCGGTGGATACCCGAGCAGCTGCAGGAAGTTGCGGACGGCCTCCGGGAGGTAGCCCTTCTCCTTGAACCACATCAACCGTGCAGCCGGGTTCTTGCGCTTGGAGATCTTGGACTTGTCGGTGTTGCGCAGCAGGGGCATGTGCGCGAATTGCGGGAGGTCGAACCCCAACCACTCGTGCAGCAGGAGGTGTTTGGGCGTGGAACTGATCCACTCCTCCCCGCGCACGACGGTGGTGATGCCCATCAGGTGGTCGTCGACGACAACGGCCAGGTGGTACGTCGGGAACCCGTTCGCCTTGAGGATGACCTGGTCATCCGGGTGCGGTGTGTTGACGGTGCCACGGATGATGTCGGTGAACTGCGTGGGGGCATCGTCGGGCACCAGCATCCGCACGACGGGGTTCTCCGCGAACCCGGGCAACGCTGCCCGCTCCTCGCGTGTCCTGCCGAGACACAGCCGGTCGTAGCCGGTGGTCGCCTGCTTGGTGCGGGCCTGTTCCTCCCGCATCTCCTTGAGACGCTCCGAGGAGCACCAGCAATAGTAGGCGTGACCGTCCGCGATGAGCTTTTCGACGAACGGCCGGTACGTCCCCAGCCGCTCCGACTGGCGGTAGGGACCGTTGCTCCCGCCCTTGTGCGGACCCTCATCGGGTGCCAGACCCAGCCACTCGAGGGAGTCATAGATCTGCTGCTCGCTACCCTCGACCAGACGCGCCCTGTCCGTGTCCTCGATCCTCAGGATGAAGGTGCCACCGGTCTTGCGTGCCCATGCCAGATCGAACAGGGCCATGAAGGCGGTACCGACGTGCGGGTCGCCCGTGGGCGAGGGCGCGACGCGCGTGCGGGCAGGTGTGAGGGATTCGCTCATAGTGTCCACAACCCTACCGGTGAGGGATGGTCCCACCTGCAACCCTCGTGCTGGCATCCTTGTCCCATGACTGATGCCCCCGATCCCCGGACGACGTCGCTGGATCGTGCCCGGCAGCAGGCGCAGGAAGCGCTGACCGGCCCCATACCGAGCCCGCCGCGCGCCGCCGGTGCACGGTCGTCCACGCTCCTGCCCCCGGGTTCCCCCGCCCGCGTGTCCCGGACGATGGCGTGGTTCCTCGACGACCTCGTGCGCATCCCGGGCACGAAAGCCCGTTTCGGCGTGGACCCGATCCTCAGCCTCGTTCCGTTTGCCGGCACAGCAGTGGGCGCCGTCATGGGATCTGTCATCCTCGTCGACGCCGTACGTCTCCGGGCGCCAGTCTCCGTCCTGGCTCGCATGGTGGGCAATTACGTTGTCGACTGGCTGCTGGGCTTGCTGCCTTTCGTGGGCGCCTTCCTCGATGCCGCCTTCCGCTCCAACCACAAGAACTTCCGGCTGCTGGAGCGCACCATCGCTGACAAGGAACAGATTCGCAGGACCACCTTCTGGTACTGGATGGGCATCGTGGCGATGGTGGTCATCGTGATCGCTACGATCCTGGCCGTGCCCATCGGCCTGCTCCTGTGGCTGGACGGCGCCGTCACGGGCAATTGAGCCCACGGGACGCACCGGTGGCCCCACGAGGGCCCACGTGCCGCGTGCTAACTTGTGGGCCATGATCGAAGCCGGCACCGCCCCCTCCAACTTCATCTCCGACATCGTCGCCGATGACACGGCCCGTGGGACGTACTTGGGCCGGGTCCAGACCCGCTTCCCACCTGAGCCCAATGGCTACCTCCACATCGGTCACGCCAAGGCAATCGTCGTGGACTTCGGCACCGCCGAGGACTTCGGCGGCGCCTGTTTCCTACGGCTGGACGACACGAACCCGGAGACCGAGGAGGAGGAGTTCGTCGACTCCATCGTCGGCGACATCGCCTGGCTGGGGTACCAGCCCGCAGAGGTCCGTCACGCCTCCGATTACTTCGAGCAGCTGTACGCCTGGGCGGAGGACCTCATCACTCGCGGCCTCGCCTACGTGGATGACCAGGACTCCGACGCGATCTCCGCTGGCCGGGGTGGCTACGGCAAACCCGGCATCGAGAGCCCCTTCCGGGACCGCACCCCCGCCGAGAACCTTGATCTTTTCCAACGGATGCGCACGGGAGAGTTCCCCGACGGCTCCCATGTCCTGCGCGCCCGCATCGACATGCAGCACGAGAACATGCAACTGCGTGACCCCGTCATGTATCGCATTCGCAACATGGCGCACCACCGCACCGGGGACACCTGGGCGATCTATCCCACCTACGACTGGGCCCATGGCCAGAGTGACGCCATCGAGGGCGTCACGCACTCCATCTGCACCCTGGAGTTCGAGACCCACCGACCTCTCTACGAGTGGTTCCTCTCGCATCTGGAGCTGGAGCAGGGCCCACCGAAGCAGATCGAGTTCGCCCGGCTGGAGTTCACCCACACGGTGACGTCCAAGCGACGGCTGGCGAAGCTGGTGGCCGACGGCGTCGTCGACGGTTGGGACGACGCACGCATGCCCACCCTCAGCGGCCTGCGCCGACGCGGCTACCCGGCCGCAGCCATCCGGAATTTCTGCCGGGAGGTGGGCACCACCCGCACCAACAGCCGCCACTCGATCGAGGCGTTGGAGTCCTATGTGCGCAAGGTCCACAACCTTGGGGCACAGCGCCGCATGGCCGTGATCCGCCCCCTCAGGTTGGTACTGGACAACTGGCCCTCGGACGACAACGGCCCCGTCGTGGAGTATTTCGAGGTGTCCAACAACCCCGAGCGTCCCGAGGACGGCACCCGCCAGGTGGCGTTCAGTGGGACGCTCTGGATCGAGCAGGAAGACTTCGCCGAGGTTCCACCCCCCAAGTACTTCCGCCTCTCCCCCGGACGGGAGGTGCGGCTGCGTGGCGCCTACCTCATCACCGCCACCGACGTGGAGAAGGACGCGGACGGCAACGTCGTCGCCGTGCACGCCACGTACGACCCGGAGAGCAAGGGCGGTACTGCCCCGGATGGTCGCAAGGTGAAGTCCACCATGCACTGGGTCTCCGACGCCCACGCCGTCGACGCCACCGTGACGCTGTACGAACGCCTCTTCAGTGCGGAAGCACCGGGGGAACGCACCGGCGAGCCGCTGGATGACCTGAATCCCGCCTCGCGGGAGATCCTCAGTGGTTGCAAGCTGGAGGCCGCACTCGCGGATGCAGCGCCCGGCGAGGTCGTGCAGTTCGAACGCCTCGGCTACTTCGCCGTCGACCCCGACCAACCGATGCTGTTCCACCGCACCGTCGGACTCCGCGACGAATGGGCCGCGATCCAGAAACGCAAGGGCTGAATTTCGGGGAACCACCTCTAACTGTTCAACAAGTGTGTGAGTACCAACACCTTCAGAACAGCTAGGCCGCGGGAGGTGTTGTCCACATGCTCTTGAGTGTCTCCCCTGCCCCCACATGGTGGTGATGGACTGCTGCTGCGGCGCATGCTGTTCTCATGCGTTCACGAGTGGAAATGCCCGCGGCACTCAGCGCTTTGGCGAAGTCGTAAGCTGCCAAAGATACGAGTCGCGACAATAGGCACGTTCTCCAGTCCGGTGTTACCACGCTCAGGTACGGGTGGCACGCGGTGACCGCAGAGCCATGCGTCGTGGCAGCCCAAGTCGCACGAGCGCTCACTACACGGGGGTGGGGAGGACGGATCTGGCGCCGCCCCGACTGTCCAGAGCCTTCGGCCCTCACGGCGCTTTAGCTGTTCGAAACGTGTCGGTAGTCACAGACTTTCCAAACACCTAAGCCTCCAAGAATACAAGAGGGCCCGCACCCCAGGGGGGTGCGGGCCAACTTGTCAACTTGGTGTCAGATCACTTGAGGATCTTGACGACGTTGCCGGCGCCGACGGTGCGGCCGCCCTCACGGATGGCGAACTTGAGGTTCTCCTCCATGGCGATGGGCTTGTTGAGGTGAACAGTCATCTCCGTGTTGTCACCAGGCATGACCATGTCAGTACCCTCGGGCAGCTGAACGACACCGGTCACGTCGGTGGTGCGGAAGTAGAACTGCGGGGAGTAGTTGGAGAAGAACGGCTTGTGACGGCCACCCTCTTCCTTGTTCAGCACGTAGACGTTGGCCTCGAAGTCGGTGTGCGGCGTGGCCGAACCCGGCTTGATGATGACCATGCCGCGCTCCACGTCTTCCTTCTTGGTGCCGCGGAGCAGCAGGCCGACGTTCTCGCCAGCGCGACCCTCGTCGAGGATCTTGCGGAACATCTCGACACCGGTCACGGTGCTGGTCTGCTTCGCCTCACGGATGCCAATGATGTCGACGGTTTCGCCGGTCTTGACGATGCCGCGCTCGATACGACCGGTGATGACGGTGCCACGACCGGTGATCGTGAAGACGTCCTCAACGGGCATCAGGAAGGGCTTCTCGGTGTCGCGCTCGGGCTGCGGGATGTACTCATCCACTGCGTCCATGAGCTCGAGGACCGTCTTGCCCCACTTCTCGTCGCCTTGCAGCGCCGGGTAGGCGGCAACGCGAATGATCGGGAGGTTGTCGCCGTCGAAGCCCTGGGCGTCCAGGATCTCACGGAGTTCCATCTCGACCAGCTCGATGAGGTCAGCGTCCTCTTCGGAGATCATGTCGCACTTGTTGAGTGCAACGACGATCGCGGGGACACCCACCTGGCGGGCGAGCAGGATGTGCTCGTGCGTCTGGGCCATCGGTCCGTCGGTGGCGGCCACGACCAGGATCGCGCCGTCCATCTGCGCCGCACCGGTGATCATGTTCTTGACGTAGTCAGCGTGCCCGGGGCAGTCGACGTGCGCGTAGTGACGCTTCTCCGTCTGGTACTCGACGTGCGAGATGGAGATGGTGATACCGCGCTGGCGCTCTTCCGGCGCCTTGTCGATCGTGTCGAACGCCGAAACGGCGTTCAGGGTGGGGTACGCGTCATGCAGCACCTTCGTGATCGCCGCGGTGAGAGTGGTCTTGCCGTGGTCGACGTGTCCGATGGTGCCGATGTTGCAGTGCGGCTTGGTCCGCTCAAACTTGGCCTTTGCCACGTGGGCTCCTTCTGGGATTCCACCCCGCACCTTGCGAGGCAAACATGTTTTTGGGTCTTCCCCGATATCCGGGCACAGGGAACCTGTCCAGTCTTGTGCAGGAATCCGCCATAGTCAAACCGAGACGACTTCTTGCCGACATGATCCCTCCATCAAAGCGGAAAAAGCGACTGGGCGCCACTTTGACAAGTGGCGCCCAGTCGCTCTGCTGTTCAGACCCCACGATGGGGGGTGAAGCGAGGGGCACACCCGACCCGGGATGGACCGGAGCGGAGCGCTGCGTGACTGACCCGGGATGAGCCGGGCGTCACGGGGGCGGAGCCCCCGCGTGTCACTCCGTGCCGCGTGCCTTGGCGACGATCTCCTCGGAGACAGACCTTGGCGTTTCCGCGTATGAGTCGAACTCCATGGAGTAGTTCGCCTGTCCGGAGGTCTTGGACCGCAGGTCACCGACGTAGCCGAACATCTCGGACAGGGGCACCAGGGCCTTGACCACACGGTTGCCGTGCGCCTCGTCCATGGACTGCATCTGACCACGACGGGAGTTGAGGTCACCAATGACGGTGCCCAGGTAATCCTCCGGGGTGATGACTTCCACGGCCATGACCGGCTCCAGGATGGCGGGATCGGCGCGCCGAGCCATTTCCTTGAACGCCATGGACCCTGCCAGCTTGAACGCCATCTCCGAGGAGTCGACATCGTGGTAGGCACCATCGGTCAGCGTGACCTTGATGTCCTCCACCGGGTAACCGGCCAGGACACCGAACTGCATGGCCTCCTTGACGCCAGCATCCACGGCGGGGATGTACTCGCGCGGGATGCGGCCACCGGTGACGGCGTTGACAAACTCGTAGCCGGTGCCTGCCGCAGTGGGCTCGAGGCTCATGATGACGCGGGCGTACTGTCCAGAACCACCAGTCTGCTTCTTGTGTGTGTACTCCACCTTCGCGACGGGCTCGCGCAACGTTTCGCGGTAGGCCACCTGCGGCTTGCCGATGTTGGCCTCAACCTTGAACTCGCGACGCATGCGGTCGATGAGCACCTCGAGGTGCAGCTCGCCCATGCCCGCGATGATGGTCTGGCCGGTTTCCTCGTCCGTGTGAACGCGGAAGGTGGGATCCTCCTCGGCGAGGCGCTGGATCGCGAGGCCGAGCTTCTCCTGGTCCGACTTCGTCTTCGGCTCGATGGCCTGCTCGATGACGGGTGCGGGGAAGGTCATGGACTCCAGCACGATCGGGTTGCCCGGATCCGCGAGGGTGTCCCCGGTGGTGGTGGCCTTCAGGCCCATCACGGCGCAAATCATCCCAGCGCCGATCGATTCGATCTCCTCACGCTTGTTGGCGTGCATCTGGTAGATCTTGCCGATGCGCTCACGCTTGCCCGTGGTGGTGTTGAGCACCTGTGAGCCGGAGTTCAGGACGCCGGAGTAGAGGCGGATGAAGGTCAGCTTTCCGAGGTGCGGATCAGCCGCCACCTTGAACGCCAGGATCGACAGCGGCTCGTCGTTGGACGGGTGACGCTCCATGCGCACGGACTCGTCGCCCGGCTTGAAGCCGTCGATGGCGGGGACGTCCATGGGAGATGGAAGGTAGTCGATGACCGCGTCGAGCAGGGGCTGGACGCCCTTGTTCTTGAACGAGCTGCCACACACGACCGCCGTGAAATGGTTGCCCAGGACACCCTTGCGGATGCCGGCCTTCAACTGATCGACGGTGGGCTCCTGGCCCTCGAGGTACATCTCCATGAGCTCGTCGTCGAATTCCGACACCTTCTCGAGCATGTCGGCGCGAGCGGCCGTGGCCTTCTCCAGCAGATCCGCCGGGATCTCCTCGACGTCGTAGTCCTCGCCGATCTCGGTCTCGCCGTGCCACGTCAGGGCGCGCATCTGAACCAGGTCGATGACGCCGAGGAAGCCGCCCTCGGATCCGATCGGCAGCTGCAGCAGGACGGTGGTGGCGTTGAGGCGCTCACGGATGGTCTTGACGCAGAAGTCGAAGCTGGCACCCGTGCGGTCGAGCTTGTTGACGTAACAGATGCGCGGTACGCCGTACTTGGCGGCCTGGCGCCACACGGTCTGGGACTGCGGCTCAACGCCGGCCACGCCGTCGAACACGGCGACGGCGCCGTCGAGGACGCGGAGCGAGCGCTCCACCTCGACGGTGAAGTCCACGTGGCCGGGAGTGTCGATGATGTTGATCAGGTGGTCGTGCCAGAAACACGTCGTGGCAGCAGAGGTGATCGTGATGCCACGCTCCTGCTCCTGCTCCATCCAGTCCATCGTGGCGCCGCCATCGTGAACTTCACCGATCTTGTAGTTCTTGCCGGTGTAGAACAGGATGCGCTCGGTGGTGGTGGTCTTACCGGCATCGATGTGAGCCATGATGCCGATATTGCGGACCTTGGTCAGGTCGATGTTTGCCACTGGTAATCCTTACGTCTGTGATCTGCAAAAAACTTGTCCACGGCGGGGAGGCGCCCCCCAACCCTCGCGAAAGGGTTCGGGGGCGACACGATCACCAGCGGTAGTGCGCGAAGGCGCGGTTGGCCTCAGCCATCTTGTGGGTGTCCTCGCGGCGCTTGACCGCGGCACCAAGACCGTTGGATGCATCCAGGATCTCGTTCTGGAGACGCTCGGTCATCGTCTTCTCGCGACGGGCGCGAGCGAAGCTGACGAGCCAGCGGAGCGCCAGCGTGGTCTGACGACCGGGCTTTACCTCGATGGGCACCTGATAGGTGGCGCCACCGACGCGGCGGGACTTCACCTCGACGGACGGCTTGACGTTGTCCAGTGCACGCTTGAGCGTCTGCACGGGGTCGGTGCCGGACTTGGTGCGCGTGCCCTCGAGTGCCTCGTAAACGATGCCCTGCGCGACGGTCTTCTTGCCGTCGACCAGGATCTTGCTCACGAGCTGGGAGACCAGCGGCGAGCCGTACACGGGATCAATGTTGATGGGGCGCTTCGGCGCTGGACCCTTGCGAGGCATTACTTCTCCTTCTTGGCGCCGTAGCGGCTACGAGCCTGCTTGCGGCCCTTGACACCCTGGGTGTCGAGGGAGCCGCGGACGATCTTGTATCGGACGCCGGGCAGGTCCTTGACCCGGCCTCCGCGCACCAGCACCATCGAGTGCTCCTGCAGGTTGTGGCCGACACCCGGGATGTACGCGGTGACTTCAATGCCGGAGCTCAGTCGCACACGCGCGACCTTGCGCAGGGCAGAGTTCGGCTTC
>JBBSRQ010000074.1:0-14252 GCA_038242845.1 Propionibacteriales bacterium
AACCGGACGCGTCCCGGACCGCGGCGTGGGATGCGGACCACCGGGCCGTCGGCGCGTTCCATTGTGCAGGCAACCCCATCCTGGGACTCCACACCGCCGTCGCAACGTTCCCGGACTGGCACGGCTGGTCGAACATCATCGGCGGGCGCTGGGGTGAGGACTCCCACCACCCGGAGATGGACGAGGCGACCTTCCGGCCGATCCCCGGTACCGCAGGTCATCCCGTCTGGGACGGGCTGGAGTCGGTGACGGTGATCGACGAGCGGTACTGCCACCTGGAGGTGTTCGACGGGTCCACGCCGCTGGTGGGACACGACACGGATGGTGTCAGCCACGTCATGGGCTGGGCCGTCGGCGACGCCGTCGTCTATGACGGTCTCGGTCACGACGGCCGATCCTACGAGTCCGCCGACCGCCGACGTCTGCTGCACAATGAGGTGGACTGGTTGTTGGCGCACCGGCTTCTCACGGGCACTAGAGTCATTGCATGACCGAGCCCGAGCAGACCGACGTGCCGCTGGACCCCGCTGAGTCCAAGGACACCGACGCACCGTTGGACCCCATGGAAGCCATGCGACTTGCGCTCGAGCGGAAGAAGCAGAACGAGAACCAGTCCAACGCCAATGGCATCAATGCGGACCGCAGCCAGGGCGGTCGCGCCCACAGTCAGCTGGGCGGCAAGCGTCAGTTCCGCCGTAAGTCCGGCGGCTGAGCGCTTCTCGTGCCGGTGCTGACGCGCATTTGTTGAGTACCGACGGGCAACCCGTGCGCACGCTCGATGTCGCGTAGATGGCGCACCTCCAATGGACTCTCGACCCCATCGCCCACGTCCGCGAGCATGGCAAGGATGACCCTGCGGTGCCGAAGGGTTGGCGCTGCCTGTGCCAGCGACCGCAGCCTTGACACGGAGGTACGGCGTTTCCAGCGATCAACGCCGCTGCCCATACCCAACCCAGCCAAGTCGGCCAACGGGCGGTTGCGGGAAGCGATGCGGTGCCAGTGCCCGTCACGGACCATGCGACGGATCAGCGCGTCGGAACCTCCCAGAGACAGCACCTGATGGCAGCTCAGAGTGCCTGATTGAGCGTCCGCGAGGTCGAAGAGGGCTACCGAAGGCGATCGGGTCGGCTACATACCAACCACTGTGGACGGGAAGCAGCTGAATCACCCGATATCGGCATCAGTGGCAAACGTTGTGGAGAGTTGAGGAACATCTGCGTTGGTCAGGCACAGTGAATGTGCGCGAACCCGAGGGCTCAGTCCACTGCGACTCATGGATTTACCGGGTCAGGTTGGCCGCTCGGCGCCATGGAGGCGCTTGTCGAGGATCTCCAGGAGATCGATGGCCGCCTCCGGAATGATCGTGCCCGGGGGGTAGATCGCGTCGGCGCCGTTGGCCCGCAGCTCCTCGAAGTCCTGGCTCGGGATGACACCACCGACGACGATCATGAGGTCCTCACGGCCGAGCTTGTCCAGTTCCTCCCGCAGCGCAGGCACCAGGGTGAGGTGTCCGGCGGCGAGGGAGGAGACGCCCACGACGTGCACGTCGGACTCCACTGCCTGCCGGGCAACCTCTTCAGGGGTCTGGAACAGCGGTCCCACGTCGACGTCCATGCCGAGGTCGGCGTAGGCGGTGGAGATCACCTTCTGTCCTCGGTCGTGGCCATCCTGACCCATCTTGGCGACGAGGATGCGCGGGCGACGCCCCTCCTTCGCCTCGAAAGCCTCGACGAGTGCACGGGCACGGCTGACGGCCTCGCTGGAACCGGTCTCCTTGTTGTACACACCAGAGATCGTACGGATCTGCGCGGTGTAGCGCCCGAATTCCTTCTCGAGCGCGTCGGAGATCTCACCGAGCGAAGCGTTCTCACGGGCCGCGTCGATGGCGAGCTTCAACAGGTTGCGCTCCGGGTCCGTCGGATCGGGGTTGGCGGCGGCCCACGTCAGCTTCGCGAGTGCGGCCTGCGTGTCCTCCTCGTTGCGCTCCTCGCGGAGCTGCTTCAGCTTGGCGATCTGTCCCTCACGCACCGACTTGTTGTCGATCCTGAGGACGTCGAGATCGTCCGGGATGTCGAGGAGGTACTTGTTGACTCCCAGCACCGGCTGGCGGCCGGAGTCGATGCGGGCCTGCGTGCGGGCCGCGGCCTCCTCGATGCGCATCTTCGGGATGCCCTGCTCGATGGCCTTGGCCATGCCACCGGCCTGCTCCACTTCCTGGATCCGCTCCCAGGCTTTGCGTGCGAGTTGTTCGGTGAGTTTTTCGACGTAGGCGGAACCAGCCCACGGGTCGACCGTCTTGGTGGTGCCCGACTCCTGCTGCAGGAACAGCTGGGTGTTGCGGGCGATGCGGGCGGAGAAGTCCGTCGGCAGGGCGATGGCCTCGTCGAGTGCGTTGGTGTGCAACGACTGGGTGTGGCCCTGCGTGGCGGCCATGGCCTCGATGCAGGTGCGGCCGATGTTGTTGTAAACGTCCTGGGCGGTCAGCGACCAGCCGGAGGTCTGCGAGTGCGTGCGCAGGGACATCGACTTCTTGTTCTTCGGTCCGAACTCACGCACGAGCCGCGCCCAGAGCAGGCGGGCCGCGCGCATCTTCGCGACCTCCATGTAGAAGTTCATCCCGGTGGCCCAGAAGAAGGACAGGCGGGGAGCGAACGCGTCCACGTTCAGGCCCACCGACTCGCCGGCGCGGATGTACTCCAGGCCGTCGGCAAGGGTGTAGGCCATTTCGATGTCGGCCGTCGCACCCGCTTCCTGCATGTGGTAACCGGAGATGGAGATGGAGTTGAACCGCGGCATGTGCGCGCTGGTGAACGCGAAGATGTCGGCGATGATCCGCATCGAGGGCAGCGGCGGGTAGATGTAGGTGTTGCGGACCATGAACTCTTTGAGAATGTCGTTCTGGATGGTCCCGGCCAACTGGTCGTAGGCGACGCCCTGCTCCTCGGCGGCGACGACGTACATCGCAAGAATCGGCAGCACAGCGCCGTTCATCGTCATGGACACCGACATCTGGTCCAGGGGGATGCCGTCGAACAACTGCCGCATGTCGAGGATGGAGTCGACGGCCACGCCTGCCATGCCGACGTCACCCGCCACCCGGGGGTGGTCGGAGTCGTAGCCGCGGTGCGTGGCGAGGTCGAACGCGATCGAAAGACCCTTCTGGCCGGCGGCCAGGTTGCGTCGGTAGAAGGCGTTGGATTCTTCGGCGGTGGAGAAGCCGGCATACTGCCGGACAGTCCACGGCTGGTTGACATACATCGTTGGGTACGGGCCGCGAAGGAACGGGGCGATGCCGGGGCGGGTGTCGAGGAAGTCCAGGTCCGCCAGGTCATCGTCGCCGAACATCGGCGGTACGAGGATGTGCTCGGGTGTCTGCCAGCCGGCGCTGTGGCCGATCTCGTGGTTGATGGCCTCGAACTGGGCACGGGCGTCAACGGGGATGCCCTCGCCGTCGAGCGGTACCGATCCGAAACGGGGAATGGTGGTCACTATTCTCAGGCCTCCAGCTTGTCGAGGGTGACGCTCAGCAGTTCGACCACGTCCATGCCGTCGAAGACGGTGCCGTCGATCACGCCTTCGGTGTCGTCGGTGCCCAATTCCTTGAGCTGCCCGGCCAGGCGCACCTCCTGCGCACCCGCCTCCCGCAGTGCCCGTGCGACGGCGACGCCCTGCTTGGCGTAGACGTTCGCGGACGAACAGAGCACCGCGACGGTGCTGCCGGATTCCGTCAGCTGGCGGGAGAAGTCCTCGGGCGTGGTGCCCTCGGCCAGAACGGTGTCGATGCCGCCGACGTGGTACAGGTTGGTGGTGAAGCCCTCACGACCGCCGAAGTCGCGACGGGCACCGAGGCAGGCGAGCAACACCGTGGGGGGGTTGCCCTTCTGGCGTGCAGCGGTGGAGCGGTCGCGCAGGTCCTCGAAGACCAAGGAGTTGCGCATCGGCACGAGACCACCCATCACGGGAGCCTCGGGGCGGGGTTCGCGCTCCGGGAGTTCCTCCGTGTGGTTGGGGAACATGGACACGCCGGTGATGGGCAACTTGCGCGTGGCGAGCAGCTTCCTGCGGGCGCTGTTGAGGTCCGTGAGTTGGTCCGCGACGGTGCCATCGGCGACGTTGGCGGCGAAGCCTGCCTCGTCGAGCGAGCCGAAGAGTTCCCAAGCCTGCTCGGTGAGTTGCCGGGTCAGCGACTCGACGTACCAGGAGCCCCCGGCGGGGTCATTGACCCTACCCACATTGGACTCCTCGGCAAGAAGGATCGAGATGTTGCGGGCGATGCGTCGCGACAGTTCGTTGGGCAGTCCGATGGCCGCGTCCAGGGGGAGCACCGTCTGCGTCTCTGCGCCACCTGCTGAGGCGGCGAAGGCGGCGATCGTGGCGCGCAGGACGTTGATGTAGGCGTCGTCGCGGGTGATCTCCCGCAGCGACGTCACGGCGTGCTGGATGGCGCCGCGCTTGGCGGGCGTAACCTCCAGCACCTCCCCGATGCGGGACCACAGCGGACGCAGCGCACGCAGGCGTGCGATGGTCAGGAACTGATCGGTGGTGGCGGAAACGCGGAACGAGATGGCGTCGAACGCATCGTCCACGCTGATGCCTGCGTCGACCAGTGCGCGGACGTACTCGGTTCCGGTGCCGATGGCGTAGGCCAGTTCGTTGACGTCGCCGGCACCTGCGTTGTGGTAGATCCCGGCATCGACGACGATCGGGCGGATGCCCGGGAAGGGCTTCGCAATCTCGACGGCCTCGGCCAGGACGGACAGGTCGGGGGTGGTGCCGTGCAGCGCGGCGAAACCAATGGGGTCGATGCCCAGGGTGCCGCGAATGGTGGCGTTGTCCGCAGCGTCGGCGTCAAGGACCGCCAGCAGTGCCTTGGCGGCACCCAACTGGTTAGTGCGGCTCGAGACGTGGATGGGTGCCAGGTCGAGCAGAACCTCGTTCAGGATCGAGGGCAGGTCGTCGGCGGCGATGGCGTCGGGATCGACGCGTAGCCACACCGCGGTCGCGCCGCGTTCCAGGTCGCTCAGGATGGCCCGGTGGGTGAGGTCGGCGTCTGGGTGCTCATGCAGTGGGCAGACCTCCCATGCATCCATCTCGCCGGTGCGAACAGTGGTGCCGCGCGTGAACGGGGCGATGCCGGGGAAACCCAGCTCGTCGACGCCGTCCTCGGCGGTGTAGAGGGGCTTGATGATGACACCGTCAACCGTGCGGCTGGTCAGCCGATTGTAGGCCTGATCGATGGTCAGTTCCTTGCCCTCGGGCCGTTTGCGGTTGAGGACCTTCAGCACCTCCTTCTCCCAGTCGTTTTGGGTCGGGGTGGTGAAGTCGGCGGCCAAGTCGATCTCGGCCGCACTCGTCGAATCTGCGCTCATCGGTCTCCGTCCAGAGTTGATGTCAACCCGCCTCAGACACTAGCCCAGCCGTTTGTGGACCTCGAGAGCAGGGTCGCTTCACCCCAGGGTCAGGACGAGCGGTCGATCACGGGCGGCTCATCCGTCTGCTCGGACAGGGCAGTCAGCCGACTGTTGACTGCCTCGAGCACGGTTGCCGTTTCAGCGTTGAGGGCAGTCATGGCCTTCTTGCGGGGCTTTCCCTCGTTGGCGTTCCACGCCAGTTCCGCACGCATCCTCAACGCAGCTGCCTTGCGTCGCCACTCATCGGGCTCGGAGAGTCCCGGAAAGTTCTCGGCGACGGCATCGGCGCATGTCTCGATTGCCCTGATGCGCCCGTCGAAGCGGATCTTCGGGTTCTCGGAGTTCGTCGCCGATTTGATCTTGTCGATTGTCGAGTTCATGCCGTCGGAGAATTGCGGGTTCTCCTTCAGCACCGTGATGAGTGTGGCCGTTGCCGCGACGATGCCAGTGGCGGCCTTGATGATTACTCCTACCTTGCCCATGCACCCATCGTATGCGGGCGGGGGGCCGCGACGGTGGAGCGGCCCGTCGGCTCAGTCACCCAACTCGGCGATGGACTGCTCCCAGGAAGCAGACAGCGCCGCCAGGTCTGCGCGGTGCGCCGCTATCTGGCACCCGCGCCCGTCTGGTCGCTGGCCCACGCCCTCGGCGCGCCAGTGGAGTTGTGCTTCGGCGAGCAGGGGTGGGGGGAGTATCCCGTCACGATTGGTCACCCGCCACCAGGGAACCCCGGAGCCCCACCGCCCCAGGACGTTGCCGACGTGCCGCGGCCCGATTCCGACGAGTGCTGCGATGTCGCCGTAGGCCACGACCCGGCCGGGTGGGATCTGCTCAACGGCGCGCAATACCCGCTCAGCGAGCGAATCATCAGCCATGCGGGATTCCCGGTCGGGGGTCAGACGGCCCGGGTCTGGTCGGAGAAGTCCTGTTTGCCCCAGCGCTCGACCGTCCAACCCGTTCCGGAGGTGCCGTTCAGGACGATGCACTCGGTGTTGTGCAGGGGGCGGGCGATGTGCGCGGCAACGGAGGGATCCTGGGCCAACGCCCAGACCCGCAGTGCTGCCCCATGGCTGACGACCGCGACGGACCGGTGGCCGAGTGCCTCGATCGCAGCGATGGCGCCGTCGAAGCGCTCCATGAACTCACGCGCGCTCTCACTGTCCTGGAGTTTCGCGTCCATGTTCTCCTGGGACCACGACTCGAGCATCCCGACGTACGCGGTCCAGTCCGCGTTCATTTCCTCCACACCGGCGGGGATCTCGTGGATCCCGTCGATGACGGTGGCCTCGAGCCCCCGCTTCTTCGCGAGGGGCTCAGCCGTCTGCTGGGCACGGTGCAGCGTGGAGACGAACAATGCGTCGATGTCCTCGTGTGCCACCGATTCCGCCAGGTCATGCGCCTGCCGCATGCCGTTGGTGGTGAGGGGGGCACCGGGGTGGGCCGTGTCCAGGAGACGATCGACGTTGGACTGGGTTTCGCCGTGGCGGATCAGGATCAGACGCATGAAACCAGCCTATCCACCTCCTCTGACGTCGAGCGAGGACGGGGTCCGGTCACACCGATCCCACGACACGGAGCACTCCAGTGGCGGGCCGAAGTTGCTCGTGAGCGGCGCTTGTCGCCGCGACTGTGCAGGTGAGCGCTGCCTCTCATCGAGAAGGCGGACCTCCGGACGGGGACGGTGCTCGAAGGTAGCGTTGCGGTGCGGGTCTTTGCCCCGCGTCGATGATGCCCGCCAGCCAAGGAGATCGCTGTGGAACTGTCCAGGAACCTGACAACCGAGGGCGTCGATGAGCGGTTCGCGCATCTCGACCGGCTGGATGTGGGGCAGTTGGCGCACGTCATGAACGACGCAGACAGGGGCGTCCCGGACGCCGTCGAGAGGGCACTACCGCAGATCATCCCCGCCATCGAAGCCATCTCGGACCGCTTCGCCTCCGGCGGGCGCATCATCTACGTCGGCGCCGGGACCTCCGGCCGCCTCGGTGTCCTGGATGCCTCCGAGTGCCCGCCCACCTTCAACACCACTCCTGAGCAGGTGCTCGGGCTGATCGCCGGCGGAGACGTGGCGTTGCGCTCCGCCATGGAGGGGGCCGAGGACGACCCGGACCAGGGGGCCGCGGACCTGGCCGCCGTCGACGTGGGTCCGCGCGACGCCGTCATCGGCATCGCCTCCAGCGGGCGCACCCCCTACGTCATCGGGGCGCTGCGTCACGCGCGGTCGGTGGGGGCCGCGACGGTGGCGCTCAGCTGCAACGCAGAGGCGGAGGCCTCCGCCGTGGCTGAACACGGCATCGAGGTGGTCGTCGGGCCGGAGGTGGTGGCCGGGTCCACGAGACTGCGCTCCGGCACCGCCCAGAAGATGGTGCTCAACATGATCTCCACCATCACGATGGTGCGTGCCGGGAAGGTGATGGGCAACCGCATGGTGGACCTTCGCGCCACCAACGAGAAACTACGCATCCGGGCAGTGCGGATGGTGGCAGAACTCGCGGCGGTGGATGAGGACGTGGCCGCCGGTGCGCTGGAGCGCTCCGACTGGCGGGTCAAGGACGCGGTCCTTGAGTTGCGTGACGAGCCCGCCGCCGATTGATCGAAGCGAACCGTTTCCTGAGGCTCCGCGACGAAGTCGGTCGTCTTGGGTATCCGCGCGACGAAGGATGGTGGAGCATCGAAGGGGCTGAGCACCCCCAAACGGTTCCTGGGTAGCCCCGCGAGGTACGAACCGTTCACTGTGGCTCCGCGACGAAGTCGGTCGTCTTGGGTATCCGCGCGACGAAGGAGCCTGGAGCATCGAAGGGGCTGAGCACCCCCAAACGGTTCCTGAGTAGCCCCGCGAGGTACGAGCTGGGCGTATCGAGGGACGACCCGTCCCGTCCGTCAGGTCAGTCCGTGCTGAAACGGGCGTGCACGGTGACGTCCAGTTCCACGTCCTCCGGTGCGATCGTGATCCCCTCTGTGTCGGGCGCCGAACTCATTCGCATCGCTGCGCCAGTCATTGCCGAGGGCGACGAGCCGGGACTCTCCGCCAGCAGTCCCTCGTCGGCGATCTCCAGGAATCGCACGGACCCCTCACCGGCCGCGCGGGCGATGGTGGTTGCGCGTTCATAGGCCTGGACCACGGCCGCCGCCAGTACGTTGTCCTCCTCCGCCCTGCGACGGTCCTGTGTCAGCGACCACTCCACACCATCGACGGTGACGCCGCTGCGGCCACCCCACTGGTCGATGAACCGGGCCAGCGCCTGAAAATCCTGGAACTTCAGCTGCACGAGGCTCTCCGCCGCGTGCCGGGTGGGCAACACCGTGCCGTCCTGCGACCACGGCCGCCAGCTGCGGGTGCCAATGGGTGCCACAGATGACCAAGTACTGGGGGAGGGGTCCATGTCGTTCAACTGATCCACGACGGTGGTGAACCCCTGGACCAGGAACGTGGTGTGCTCCAGCGCGGCCTGTTTGTCGCTGCCTTCGACGCCCAGCCGCATGCGCAGCGTCGCGCGCTCGGGCGGAAACGACGCGTGGGCGTGTCCGACGACGGTGATCTGCATGGTGCTTCCCCTTGTCAACGGTTGAGCCGAGAGTAGCCGGGTTGCCGCCATGTGGAGCGAGTTCATGGACCGTGGCACTCTGGGTGACCCGAGCAAACAGGAGTGACGGTGAATGGTGGACGCGTGAGGTGCCCGGCGGGGAATGTCGTCGGCTGGTTCGACGGGTCGGTCATGAGGGCCACGGGCATCCGCTACGCCCGGGCGGAGCGATTCGGGAAACCGACGGCGGAACCCGAGATCGAGGGCGACGTCGATGCGACGCATTGGTCGCCCCGCTGCCCGCAACGCGCCAACCCGCTGCAGACCGACGAGAGCGAGCGGAGGGATATGGGCTTCGATGAGCACTGCCAGTACCTCTCAGTCACCGCCCCCCGTGATGTCACACCCGGGGAGAAGCTCCCTGTCATGGTGTGGATCCACGGCGGCTCGTATGAGACCGGTGGCGGTGACGAGACCTACAGCGATCCGGCCCTGCTCGTGTCGGAGCAGCGCGTCATCGTGGTCAGTGTCACCTACCGGCTGGGCCCGCTCGGATTCCTCGGCGGCGACGAGCGTCCCGCCAACCTGGGGCTCCTCGACCAGATCGAGGCGTTGCGGTGGGTTCGCCGCAACATTGCGTCGTTCGGTGGGGACCCGGACACGGTCACGATCTTTGGGCAGTCTGCCGGCGCGGACGCCGTCGCGCACCTCATGATCTGCGACGGCGTCGCTAACTTGTTCCGTCGCGCCATCATCCAGAGCCCGCCGCTGGGCATCACGCTGGGACGCGCAGGCATGGCCCGCGTCATGGCTCGACGATTCCGGCAGTTGCCGGAGGATCTCACCAACGACCTCATGGTGGAGGAGCAGCACCGACTGGTGCGGGGATTGGGCCGGTTTGGTTGGGTGGCCGCCATGCCGTTCGGCATCCAGTACGGATATGATCCGGTCCCTGCGGAGACGGAGCTCGACTCCGCCTGGAGCCTCGCGGCACCCGGGGTGGACGTCCTCATCGGCTCCAACAACCGAGAATCGGCCCTCTTCGCGGAAATGACCCCAACCCTTGCGCGGCTGCGGGGATCGTGGCTGGGTGGGCGGATCTACGAAACCGCAGTCGCCAGGACCACGCGACGCATCTACGACGCCGGCATCGACCATTTCGTGGCCCGCCACCGCGCAGCTGGGGGCCACGTCGACCACTACCGCCTGGACTGGGGTGCGGGTCCCCGGTTCCAGGGTGCCCATGTCATCGAACTGGCCCTGCTGTTCCCGACGCATGCGTGGGAGGTGGGGGAACTCCTCGAGGGGGTGGACCTCGCCGAGGTGCGACGTCAGGGCACGCCCATGCGGGCCATGTGGGCGGAGTTCGCGCGGACGGGCCGGACCGCGGTCCGGGAAATTCCGGGTGTGCTGCAGTTCGCCGCAGGCTGAGGTCGGGGTCAGCGCAGCAGGGGCAGGAGCTCGGACAGCGTCTCCACCTGGTGGTCGGCGTCGTTGTCGAAGTCGATCCGGGGTGTGCGCAGCATCGCCGCGTCCATTCCGGCTGCATGAGCAGCCGTCGCGTCGATGGGGCGGTCACCCACCGATAGGCAGTCCCGCGGATCCAGCCCATGGCGCTCCAACAGGGCCATGTGCATGGCCGGGTCGGGTTTGCGGGGGTAACCGTCGGGAGCGCAGACGATGTCGTTCACGGTGATGCCCAGCGACTCCAGCAGCGACGTCGCGCTGCCACGTTCGCGGTGCGTCACCACCAGATTGAGTCCGCTGATGGCCGCCATCGCCTCGCGGATGCCGGGCATGGCGGGCGGCGGGGAGGTGCGCCACCGCGCCTTCAGTGCCGTTTCGGCCTCCCGGAACACCTTTTCGGGGATGTCGAAACGACCCGCCAGCGCGGAGATGGTCTCGCCTGTGGAGTGCCGGGTGAGGAGGGCGACGTCGTGGTCGTCGATGCGTGCGCCACTGCCCCGCACCACGCCCGCGAATGCAGAGTCGAGCTCCGGGTAGGTGTTGACGATCGTCCCGCCCATGTCCCAGAAGATGTGGCGGTATTGCGCATGGTTGCTCGACGTCCTTGGCATGCGCACAAGAGTAGGGCTGCCCCGCCACCCCTGCGGGTGGACTGCGCTGAGCCTGTTGCTCGCCTACAGTACGGAAGGAACGCCATGACATCCCAACGACACCGCAGGAGGCGCGATGAGCGACGACACGGTCCAGAAATCCCAGGACAAGGCAGCCAACGCCCCTCACCCGGAGGACTCACGCAAGCCGGACTCCCCGACGGACATCAGCAAGCCCAGCTGGAAGTACATCTTCAAGCGGGCAATCTCCGAGTTCAGCAAGGACAAGGTCACCGATCTCGCGGCCGGGCTCACCTACTTCGCCGTCCTGTCGGTCTTTCCGGCGCTGCTGGCCCTCGTGTCGCTGCTGGGTGTCTTCGGGCAGGGTGAACAGACGGCGTCAGCCATCAACGGCTGGCTCAAGGATTTTGCGCCTGATGAAGTGCAGCAGTTGCTGACGACGACCATCGGCAACCTCACGTCGCAGTCGGGCGCCGGACTGGCGCTCGCCGCCGGCATCGTGGGTGCATTGTGGACCGCGTCCGGTTATGTCGGTGCGTTCGGTCGGGCCATGAACCGCATCCACGAGGTGGAGGAAGGCAGGCCCGTCTGGAAGCTGAAGCCGGCCATGCTGCTCCTGACCCTCGTCATGCTCATCATCGTGGCCGTCATCATCTTCGCCATCGCGCTCTCCGGCGGGGTGGCGGCGGCGGTGGGTGGCCTCATAGGGCTCGGCGACACCGCACTGCTGGTGTGGAACATCGCGAAGTGGCCAGTGGTCGTCGCGCTGGCGGTGTTGCTGATCGCGATGCTGTACTACTTCACGCCCAACGTGCATCAGCCGAAGTTCCGCTGGGTCAGTCTGGGATCGATCGTCGCGCTCGTGGTGTCAGCGATCGCAGTGGCTGCGTTCGCCTTCTACGTCAGCAACTTCTCTTCCTACAGCGCCACCTACGGCATCATCGGCTCCGTGATCATCCTACTGCTGGGGATCTGGATCGTGAACAACGTGCTGCTGCTGGGGGCCGAGATTGATGCGGAGGTGGAACGCGGCCGCGAGCTGCAGGCGGGCATCGAGGCCGAGGAGACCGTCCAGCTCCCCCTGCGGGACACCAAACAGGTGGAGAAGCAGGACAAGAAGCGGACCCAGCTCGTTGAGGAGGGTGCCGCGCTGCGCGAGCTGCACGCCGACGAGGACTACACCGATCAAAACGACGACCAGAACGATTCGCCGCACAACGCGGCCGATGACGACCAGGAGCCGACGCGTGGGGGAGCGACCTCAGCCCGGTAGGTCGCCCTTCAATCCCACGGAGGTCTTGACAACGTCCGGCTGCCCACCGGAGTGGGTGAGCGTGTCACCGTGCACGGTCAGCTGGCTTTGGTGGTGGCCGAGCGCTTCCACGACCACGGGCAGGAGGTGCTCGAGGTCGAACCAGTGGACGCGGTCGCCCTGCTCGTGGCAGATGGAAGCGACGCCGATCCCCAGCGACTCGGCTGCCCGTCGTGTGAGGTGGTGCAGGGCGACGTGGTCCGGGTGTCCGTAGCCGCCGTCGGCGTCGTAGCTGATGGCCAGGTTGGCGTCCACGTGGCGGAGCCAGGCCACGATGTCGGCGACGACCTCGGACTCGTCCGCGCGGCAGAGAGAGGAGTCGTCCGCGTGTTCGGCCGGTCCGGCGACGTGCTCCGTCACCCAGCGCATGCCCGAGTCGAGGTAGCGGCGCCCGGATAGTCCGGCTCGTGCCGGTGGTGTCCCGAGGAATGCGTGCTCGGTGACGCCGAGCACCTGCAGGGCGCCGTCGAGTTCCTGTTCCCGGCGGAGTTCCAGCTCCGGGGTGCCTGCGAGGTGGGACAGGGGTCCCGGGACCACCTCACCCATCTCGCCACGGGTGGCGGTGAGCACCGAGACCCGGTGCCCCTGCCGTGTGAGGTGGGCAATGAGGGCGCCGGTGGCCAGTGTTTCGTCGTCGGGGTGCGCGTGCACGAAACAAATGGTCATCGGTTCTCCAGGAGTTCGTGGTAGAGGCGCAGCGTGCGCGCCGCGACCTTGGGCCAGGTCATGTCCAGTGCACGGTCCCTGCCGAGTTGGCCCATCCGCTGCCGCCGCACCGGGTCCCGGAGCAGCGCCGTCAGCTCGCGGCCCCACATCTCGGGAGCATCCTCGGGGACGAGCAATCCGGTATGGGTGTTGCAGATGGCCTCCGTGAGACCTCCGGCCGCCGACGCCAGAACGGGGGTGCCGGACGCGGATGCCTCCAGCGCCACGAGGCCAAAGGTCTCGGAATGTGAGGGCACCAGCACCAGCGAGGCGTGCCGCATGAGCTGCGCCAGGCAGGCACGACCCTGCCCGGGCAGGAACGTGACGTTGTTGCGCAGGCCGAGATCCTCGACGAGCCGGTGGAGTTCGGCCTCGTAGCCGGTGAAATCGGCGGAGGTCTGCCCCACCACCACAAGGTCGGGTCGCTCACCCTCCGGCACCTCCGCCAGTGACCGGATGGCGATGTCGGGGCCCTTCAGGGGCTGGAGTCTGGCGGCGAACAGCAGGTAGCCGGGACGCACGTCGGGCGTGGGGGTCCATTGCTCGTCGGACGGGTGGAACAGTTCAACGTCCACCCCGGGACGGACGATGGACACCTGTCCGGGTTCGGCCCCGCAGCGCCCGATCACCACAGCCGCCTCATGCCTGGAGACGGCGATAACGAGGTCCGACTGGGTGGCGCACGTGACCTCTCCGACGAGGCGGGCCGGGCTCTCGGGCGGTTCACCGTCGCGCAGCGGGGAGTTGGGGTGGGCGGCCACGGAGTGAAACGTCATCACATGGGGCAGGCCCATCTCCCGGGCGACGGGTAGAGCGGCCACCCCGGACATCCAGTGGTGGGAGTGGATCAGGTCAAAGGGGCCGAGGGTGCGCAGGCCCGCGGAGAACTCGTCGATGTGGTCGTCGATGGCGCTCTTGGGCAGCGGCGTCTGCGGCCCTGCGTCGATGTGGCGCAGTACGACGTTCTCGTCGAGGGCGACGGTGTCCGGCTGGTTGGGGTGGGAGCGGCGGGTGATGAAATCAACGGCGACGTCCTGCTGGCCCAGGGCCTCGGCGAGGGAACGGATCAGCACGTTCATCCCGCCCGCGTCAGCGGTCCCCGCCTGCTCGGTGGGAGAGGTGTGCATCGACACGAAGGCCACGCGGAGGGTCATGGGTCTGAAAGTACCCGGACGCAGCAACGCGGGGCCGCCCACGATCCGTGGTGGACCGCCCCGCGCTG
>JBBSRQ010000075.1:0-13939 GCA_038242845.1 Propionibacteriales bacterium
CCGAGAACTCGCCCTCAGGCAATCCACACCCTCCCTCCAAGCCGCTCTCCCGTTCAGGTCGGATGATCGTCGTGGTGGATCCGGCGATCGACGCGAGGGTGGTTACCAGGGTCGCAGTGACTCCGGACCCCGTCGCGAGGGCGGTTACCAGGGCAGGTCCGATGATCGCCGTGGTGGATCCGGTGATCGTCGCGAAGGTGGCTACAAGGGACCTGGCCGTCCGTTCATGGGCGATGATCGGTCAGAGCGCACGTTCCGTGACGCTGATGAGGTGCGCGTACCCAAGCCAGGTACCGCTGCAGCGGCGGATGAGCCGGCGACGCCGGAGAACTTCGACGAGAAGGCTCTTCCCTTCCCGGTTCGCGCCGAGATGAGGGGCCTCCCGAAGGATCTGGCCCATACGGTTGCAGCCCACATCTGGGCTGCAGGCGACCTGATCGACGTGGACCCCGAACTGGCGTATAAACACGCGGAGGCTGCCCGCCGTCGCGCCGGGCGGCTCCCCGTGGTGCGAGAAGCCGCAGCGGAGACTGCCTACGCCGCTGGTCACTACGATGTTGCCCTTCGTGAGTACAGGGCCATCCGACGCATGAACGGCGGGGATGAACTGGTGCCCGTCATGGCGGATTGCGAGCGCGCACTCGGCAAGCCACGTGAGGCACTCGATCTCCTGGCCAGCATCAAGCCGCAGGATCCTGCGCTGCGCGTCGAATGCCTCCTCGTGGAGGCAGGCGCCCGTGACGACCTCGGCCAGACGGCCGAGGCCCTGCGGATCCTGAAGGCCGCCATCACTGATCGCATCGGCCCGCGTGATTCACAGGCACGACTGCAGTACGCCTACGCGAACCTGCTCGAGACAAGCGGTAAGAGTGAACCGGCTCGCCAGTGGTTCGAGAACGCGGCGGACAATGACCAGGCGGGTGACCTCGATACGGCGGACCGCATCGCATCGTTGGAGGGTGTCACGCTGCCCGAGAGCATGGAACTCGAGGTGGAGCCCATCGAGGAGCGCAGCGACGAGGACAGCGCATCCGAGGAGACCGATTCTGGACTGGAGGCGGCCGACAGCACACCCCACGTTGTGGACACGGCCACCGACGAGTCTGGAATGGAACCGGAAAAGGCTGATGCCAAGCTTGAAGAAGTGGACGTCGAGCGGCAGGAAGTCCCGGTCGAGCCGCAGGAAGAGACCGTTGAGTGGGCCGAGGTTGGCGTCGACCCGGGCGAGGCTGAGTCGGGGCTGAAGGAATCTGCCCCCGAATCGGAGGAAGGCGTTGAGCCGGAGGAGACCGAGTGACCAGGCTGGTCGACTCCTACGACGCGGCCCTCTTCGACCTTGACGGCGTCATCTACCTTGGACCACACGTCATCGAGGGTGTCCCGGAAGCACTGGCGAGGTTGCGGGAGTCCGGGACGAAGGTGGGTTTCGTCACGAACAACGCAGCCCGCACTCCGGCGGCCGTCGCTGCACACCTCGTCGAGCTGGACATCCCTGCTGAGGCAACAGACGTGGTGAACAGCACCCAGGCCACCGTGAGGATGTTGCAGGGTGATCTTCCTGCTGGCTCCAAGCTCCTGGTGGTGGGGACCGACGCGTTGGCCGATCAACTGCGGGAGGGCGGGTTCTCGCCGGTGCGCTCACTGCATGACGAGCCCGTGGCCGTCGTGCAGGGCTACCACCCCGCGCAGGAATGGAGCCAGCTGGAGCTGGGTGCCATCGCCATTCAGAACGGTGCGACGTGGTACGCCACGAATCCCGACATGACCCGACCAACGGAACGCGGCATCCTGCCGGGCTGCGGTGCGCAGGTCGCCGTCGTGCGAGCGTGCGTCGACGTGGAGCCGAAGGTGGCGGGCAAACCGTTCCCGCCCCTGCTGGACGAGACAGTCCTTCGCCTTGGAGCGGATCACCCCATCTTCGTGGGTGACAGGATCGACACCGACATCATGGGCGCCAATGCCGTCACGATGGCGTCGCTCTTCGTGTTCACGGGGGCGCATGGGAAGGCAGACCTCGCGTCCGCGGACCGCTCAGGGCGACCAACCCACATCGGGTGGGACGTCTCGGCGCTGCTGGAGCCGGCACGGACGTTGCAGGTGGATGAGAACGGCACGCAGGTGCGTTGCCGCGACCAGCGGGTCGAGATCCAGGACGGCACCGCGGTGCTCGTCGGCAGTCCGGCAAGCGTTGAGGAACAACTCGACGCACTGTGGGCCATCCTGCACACCGTCTGGCACCTGGGGTGCACCGCCGATGGTGCCCTGGCCCACCTCGACCTTCTTCGCTGAGGGGGGACACCTGATGGAAGCTCCCACACCAACGAGCGCAGCGCCGGCCGGCGTCCGGCGGCAGCAGGCCGTCCACGACGCCATGGCAGCGGTGGAGGACATCGCGGAAATGCCCGTGGTTGCCCAGTTGCAGCGCTTGGACGAGGCGCAGCAGGTGCTGGCCGCGGTCCTGCAGAGGTCGTCAGACATCCCGCAGCCGGGCATCCCCGGCGTCGCAACGCGGCCGTGAGGCTCGACGTCGCCCTGGTCCTGCGGGGCCTGACGCGGTCGAGGAACCAGGCGGCCGCACTGCTGCGCGAAGGCCTCGTCACAGTCGATGGCGTGGTGATCACCAAGGCCTCCCACCCTGTGGGGGAGGCCGTCAGCATCCACTGCGCCAGTGACGCGTGGGTGTCGCGAGCTGCGCACAAGCTCCTGGGCGCGCTCGACGACTCCGCCACCACGGTGCCCTCGCGCGTGCTGGACGCCGGGGCCAGCACCGGTGGGTTCACACAGGTGTGCCTGGAGCGGGGTGCCCAGAAGGTCTTCGCCGTCGACGTGGGCCACGGCCAGTTGGTGCGCGAACTGCGCGAGGACCCACGGGTGGTCGTGCGTGAAGGGTTGAACCTGCGCGGCCTCGTGATGGATGACCTCGACGGCGAACCCGTCGGCCTGGTGGTGGGCGACGTCTCGTTCATCTCCCTGACCCTCATCCTGGCACCCATGCTCTCTGTGCTGCGTGACGACGGTGCCGCGCTGTTGCTGGTCAAACCCCAGTTCGAGGTGGGTCGGGCACTGCTCGGCGCCGGCGGTGTCGTCCGGGATCCGGCTCTCAGAGCGCACGCCGTGCAGTCGGTGTTGGACGTGGCTTCCACGCTGGGGTGGCGCTGCGACTGGCAGGGGGAGAGTGAGCTGCCCGGCTCAGCGGGCAATGTCGAGTTCTTTGTTCGCCTCACTCGATAGGCTGGAGGACGTGGAAACCCGAATCGTTGCCGTCTTGTTGCATCCCGAACGAGCAGAAGCCCTGCGCGCTGCCGTCGAGTTCATCGAGCGCATGCACGAAGCAGGTTTCAGGATCCTCACCTTCGAGGACGACGTCGAGCGCCTCCGAACCATCGTGCCCCAGGCCACCATCGACGCTGCGGACCATCAGCCCGCGGAGCTCGCTGTCGTCTTCGGTGGGGACGGCACCATGTTGCGTGCCGCCGAATGGGGTATGCCGCTGGGGGTACCCCTGCTCGGGGTGAACCTCGGCCACGTCGGGTTCCTTGCAGAACTCGAAACCTCCGACCTGCACTCGCTGCACCGGGCCGTGATCTCGCGCAACTATCACGTGGAGGAGCGCCTCGTCCTGCAGGTGCAGGTGTTCGATGCCGACGGTGCGTTGAAGTGGGAGTCCTTCGCCGTCAACGAGGTGTCGCTGGAAAAACTCGCCCGCGAGAAGATGCTCAACGTACTCGTGAGTGTGGATCAGCGGCCGCTGTCCCGGTGGGGATGCGACGGCGTCCTCGTGGCCACCCCCTCAGGTTCCACCGCATATGCGTTCTCGGCCGGGGGGCCGGTGATCTGGCCCCAGGTGCAGGCGATGCTGCTGGTTCCCCTGTCGGCCCATGCCCTGTTCAACCGGCCCATGGTGCTGGCTCCCTCATCCGAGGTGCAGCTCGATCTGAGCGAGGACCAGACGCGGGGTGGCGTCTGGTGCGACGGTCGACGCAACGTCGAGGTGGTCTGCGGAGACGTCATCCTCGTCACTGCCAACGACTGCTTCCTGCGCATCGCACGTCTCTCTGAACAACCGTTCACCACGAGGCTGGTGAAGAAGTTCGACCTTCCCGTGGAGGGATGGCGGAAGCGACCGGACGAGACGTCCCATCGAGACGTCTCGTGCTGACTGAACTCCGACTGACCGGGTTCGGGGTGGTCGATGAGGCCTCCCTGCAGCTGGGGCCCGGCCTGACCGCGCTCACCGGCGAGACGGGCGCCGGCAAGACCATGATCGTGGCGGGTCTGGGGCAGTTGCTCGGAGCCCGCGGCGACGCCGGGATCGTCCGGCGTGGCAGCACACGCGCGCTCGTCGAGGGACGCTGGCAGGTGCCAGCGGCAGTTGTCGAGCAGGTTGAGGAGTTGGGTGGCGACGTCGACGACGGTGTGGAACTCGTGACCGTACGACACGTCAGCGCCCAGGGCAGGTCCAAGGCAGTCATCGGTGGGACGCAGATGCCGGTGTCCACGCTGGCGAGCGTCCTGGACCAACTGGCCACCATCCATGGCCAGTCGGAGCAGCAGCGGCTCTCCACCCCGGAACGCCAGCGCGAGATCCTCGACGCATGGGCGCAGCCCGCAGCGCTGGAGGGTTACCGCCACGACTGGAGCGAGCGCCGCTCCGCTGCAAGTGAGTTCCACGACCTCGTGGAACAGGCAATGGCACGCACTCGCGAGATCGACATGCTGCGCTTCGGCGTCGACGAGATCGCTGCCGCCGCACCGGAGGAGGGGGAGGACGACGCCCTCGTTGCGGAGGCCGCACGCCTGATGGACGCCGACGACCTGCGTCACCTGGCGTCCACGGTGCAGATCGCGCTGAGCGGTGACGAGGAGGACTTCGACGTCCCCAGTGCCGTGGGGTTGCTCGGCGAGGCACGCAAGGCCCTGGCGACACTCGCGGAAAGGGACCGGCTCGCCGGAGATCTGTCCCACCGCATTCAGGAGGCCCAGTACCTGCTCGACGACGTGGCCGCGGGGGTCGCGAGCTATGCGGCGGATCTGGTCGCGGACCCGGCAAGGCTCGAGGCTGTCGGACGTCGTCGTGCGCAGTTGGCCGGCCTCACGCGGAAGTATGGGCCGGGCTTGAGTGACGTAATCTCCTGGGCCGCGGAGGCCTCCGAACGACTGGTGACGCTGGAGGGATCCGATGAGCGCATCGAGTCGCTGCGCATCCGGATCGAGGAGTTGGACATCCGCCTGTCGGCCGCAGCCGCCGCCATCACCCGGGACCGGAGTCGGGCCTCCGAACAACTCTCCGGCCTCGTGGTGGCGGAGCTCGCGGCACTGGCCATGCCCCACGCCCGTCTCGAATTCACGTTGACTCCCGCCGAGCTCGGCGCGCACGGGGCTGACCGCATCGAGTTGATGTTTTCGGCGAACCCGGGCAGCGCGCCGGCGCCGCTGGGGAAAGTGGCTTCCGGAGGTGAGCTGTCACGGGTCAGGTTGGGGCTCGAGGTGATCCTGGCCGGAGGATCTTCCGACCACACGTTCGTGTTCGACGAGGTCGACGCGGGTGTCGGAGGCGCCGTCGGCCTGGAGATCGGACGCCGGTTGCAGCGTCTGGCCAGCACCTCGCAGGTGATCGTCGTCACCCACCTGGCGCAGGTGGCGGCCTTCGCGGACGCGCATTTCGTGGTGGCCAAGGCCAGTGACGGGCAGGTGACCACCTCCGACGTGCGGAAACTCGATGACGCGGAGCGCCCAGCCGAACTGGCACGCATGATGGGCGGCTCGGCGGAATCAGCCGCCGGCGTCGACCATGCCATGGAGCTGTGGACGGCTGCCCGCCGCTGACTGACGTGGTCACCGCGGGCCCGTAGGAGTTGATAGTTTCAGGCCCCATGAGGAGACGAGCGGGGCCCGTGGGCGCATTGTTGGTCCTCCTCACCCTCGTTCTGGGGATCGGTGTGGCGCTCGTCCCCTCGACGGCGCACGCTGCGACGGACAGTGTCACGGAGCTCTCCGTGGACTTCGACATCCGGGCCGATGGCAGCGTGGCGGTGCGCTACGAACTCGACTGGCGGTTCGGTACCGAAGGTCGCCATCGCATCAATTTCGGCATCGCGACCCGGGAATCGTGGCATGCGGACCGCCCCAAGGACGGTGGTCTACGACACCTCTGATGTCTCTGTCACAAGTCCGAGCGGCGCGCCCGCCACCTTCACACGCACGGATGAGGAGAGCGGATCGGTCGGATGATCGCGCTGCGCATCGGGGACCCGGACACGACGGTGGAGGGTCGCGACGCCACCTACGTCATCTCCTACGTGATCGCCGGGGCGCTGCGAACGTTCGACGGACAACCGGAGGTCTTCTGGGACGTCACGGGGGAGGATTATCCGGACATTGAGAACTTCACCATCCGCGTGACGGCGCCACGGGACGTCAAGGCTCCGGCGGCTCCTCGGGCTTTCCGGTGGTTCCTCCTCCTCCAGTGGGGGCGGGGGCGGAGGCGGCACGAGCGCCAGCAGCTGGTGACGTCCTTCGACACTGTGGCTAGTGTGGGGTGTTCCACCGAAGTCCCCAGCGTCATCAAGGAGTACCCATGACCCGCGCACTCATCGTCGTCGACGTCCAGAACGATTTCTGTGAGGGCGGCTCGCTGGCTGTTAGGGGTGGAGCGGCGGTCGCCGAGGCCATCGACGACCTCCTGGCCGAGGACCACGGCTACGACCTGGTGGTGACCACCCGCGACCGCCACATCGACCCCGGTGCACATTTCAGTGACGCACCGGACTTCGTCGACTCCTGGCCCCCGCACTGCGTGGTGGGGACTCCGGGTGCCGACTTCCACCCCAACCTGGGGTTCCGAGACTTCGACGCCATCTTCGACAAGGGCGAGTACTCCGCGGCCTACTCCGGTTTCGAGGGCGCAGACCACGACAAGGACGACGTGAGCCTCGAGGACTTCCTCAAGGAGCACGAGGTCACCGAGGTGGACGTCTGCGGCATAGCCACCGACCACTGCGTGAAATCCACCGCGCGCGATGCGTTTGAGGCGGGGTTCGAGACCACGGTCCTGCTGGGCATGACGGCTGCCGTCACCCCCGACAATGTCGGTGATCTCGTCGACGAGTGGAGCGACTCCGGCATCTGGGTGTCGCAGGACTGATATGCCGCGCGCAGCCGATGTGAACGCGGCTCGCTCCGGCTTCCTCATCCACCAGTCACGGAAGCGGCAGCTTGGTGCCGGCGAACGTGTGCCGGAATGTGCCGATCTCGTGGCCGCCGCGGTCGCCAAGGCGCCCAGCGAGCACCTGTCCAGCAACCACCTCACGGATGCTGGTGACCAGCGGTGACGCCGTCGGCAGTGTGATTGCCACGCTACCCGCGATCGGGGCGGTGCTGATGTGCAGGACAGGTACCCCGGAACCCACCATCATCCGGACGAGTTCGTCCGCCCGACCACCACCGAACACGACTGCGCACGCCTGCCCGGGCAGCGCCTCCGCAGGACCGTGCAGGTATTGATCTGTCTGGAAGCAGGCCGACGGCAGACGTCCTGCCTCGCGCACCAGCAGTGCGGTTTCACCTGCAGAGCCGTAGGACGTGCCCGCGCCCACACACTCCACCGAGCTCGGCAAGGTGCCTGCTGCGTAGTGTCCGGAGAGGAAACCATCCACCCCTGCACTCACGATGGGCACCCACTCCCGCACGGACTGGGGAAGCGAATCGAGCTCGTCGGTGAGGCCGGTCAGGCCGAGCCCTTCGCCGATCAACGCCAACGCCACAAGGGTGGAGGTGTAGCCCGAGACGTACACCCCCGCATCGGGCACCTGCCCCAGCGTCACCACGGTGTCGGCGACCGCCACCACCGGTGAGTCGTCAACGTTGGTGACCACCATTTTGTGCCCGCTGAACTGTGCCAGGGCGTCAATGGTTTCGGGGCTGCGTCCGGATTCGCTGATCCCGATCGCCAGCGTGGCTTGTGGATGTGACAGCGCACGCCAGTCGGCGGCCGCCCAGTTGAACACCGCCCGGTCACGCCGGCGAGCCTCGTGGACGAAGAACTCCGCGGCCCAGGTTGAGGCCCCCATGGCGACCACGGCCACCACCTCACCTGGACGCCACGGGGGCAGCGCCGTCCCGGCCAGCGCCCGCCTCACCGCGAGGGTGGTGGTGGCCAGGCTGAGATCCTGGCGCCGGACAGTCTTCCAGAAGTCGGCACGCTCCATGAGTCACCCCTTGACTGCTCCCGCGGACATTCCGCTGACGATGTTGCGTTGGAAGGCGAGCGCGATCAGGATTGGCGGCAGGGCCGCGATCAAACCGCCGGCAGCCACGAGCCCGAAGTCGGTGGTGTATCGCCCGGAGAACTCTGCGATGGCCACCGGTAGGGTTTTGGCAGCGTAGGTCGACGTGAAGACCAGCGCATAGAGGAACTCGTCCCAGGCGAGGAAAAAGGCGAACATCACGGCGGTGATGATCCCGGGACGAGCTGTTGGAAGAATGACCCACCACAACGCACCCATGCGGCTGCAGCCGTCGACGCGTGCTGCATCCTCGAGGTCCTCCGGCACGGTGAGAAAATAGTTCGAGAGGATCCACAGTGTGAACGGCACCACCAGCGCCAGGTCCACCAGGATCAGACCCAGCCTGTTGTCGAGCAGCTGAAGCTGGTTGAGGATGAAGTACAGCGGAATCAACAGGGCAATCTGCGGCAGCATGTAGGTGCCCAGAAAGAGCAGGAGCGTGAGCCTTCGTCCGCGGAACCGGAGACGTGCGAAGGCGTAGGCACCGAAGATGCTGACCACCAGCGCGATGGCCACCGTGACCGAGGCAACGATCAGTGAGTTGACGATCGCTTCGAGGAAACCCCCACCCACACCGTCCACACCACCCGGTGTGAGGATCGCGACATAGCGGGTCAGGTCGGTCTGCTCCGGGAGCCAACGAAGCGGCCGGTCGAGCAGCGAGCGGGCCGGGGTCACCGAAGCGACTGCTGTCCAGAACACCGGCAGCAGGTAGACCACCGCAACGATCGCGGCGACCACGTGCAACAGGACCAACTGGCGCCGGGTGGGTCTCACAGCAGGCTCATCTCGGACCTGCGAATGAGACGCAGGTACGTGAGACACAGCACCGAGATCGCCAGCACGATGAGCATGGCCATGGCGGAGCCGACGCCAAAGTTCTGGTCTGAGAACGCGGTGACGTAGGTGTAGTACGAGATCACCGCGGTGCCGTTGGCCGGGCCACCCCGGGTCATCGCGTAGATGATGTCGAATACCTTGAACGCCTCGACGGTGCGCAGGACGACGACGATGCTGATCGCCGGCACGAGCAACGGCAGGGTGATCGCGCGGAACCGCTTCCACCAGCCGAGTCCGTCAACCGCGGCGGCCTCGTAGATGTCGTTGGGGATCCCGGTCAGGCCAGCCAGGAGGAAGAACGCAACCAGCGGTGTGGTCTTCCACGCGTCGGCCAGGATCACCAGGTTCATGGCCTGCCACGGCTGGCTGAGCCATGGCACGTAGTCGCGGATCACGCCCAGCTGGGTGAGCAGGGCGTTCAGCGACCCGTACTGGGCGTTGTAGATACCACGCCACATTGCGGCATTGACAATAGTTGGGATGGCCCACGGAACCACGATGAGTGTTCGGAACAGCCACCGAGCGCGTAGGGGCGCGTTCAGCAGCAACGCCAGCGCCAATCCGAAGAGCAGTTCGACGGCCAGCGACACAACGGTGAAGTAGAACGTTCGTCCCAATGAGGCCCACACCGACGGGGACTGCAACGTCGCGAAATAGTTGCTCAGACCGATGAAGGCGGGGGCAGGGTCAAGGGCGGAACGCACGTCGAACAGCGAAACCTGCACGGTGCGGTAGAGAGGGAAGAGCACCACACCGAAGACCGTCAGGATCGCCGGAGCCAGCAACAGCCACGCGAACCGGGTCTGTACCTGGCTCGTCGCGCTGTGTCGGCGTCTCGGGGACTCGACGCTCTGGTGTGGCATCGGATCAGCCGGCCAGGCTCTGGTTGCCCTGCGTCACGGCGTCGTTGAGGGCGGCCTCCACCGGTTTGATACCCAGCAGGGCATTCTGGATCTCCACCTGCAGGATGCTGGAGACCTTGTTGTAGTTCACCACCTGGGGCCGAAGGATCGAATCGGCATAGGCCACCTTGCAGGCCGCGAACACCTCGGGGTTGATCTTGACGACCTCCGGATTGGAGTAACTCGAAATCCAGTTCGGCATTGCCGACTCGGCCAACGGGTCCTGCACATCCTGGCCGGTGGCGAACTCGATCAGTTTCCAAGCGGCGTCGGAGTTCTTCGAGCCGGAGGTGATCGCGAAAGCCATGGCACCGTTGACGCCGGGGCGCTTGTCGGTCGGGCCCATGGGTGTCGCGCTGACACCGCACTTACCCGCGACCTTGGATGCCTTCTCGTCGTTCAGGTCGCGGAAGGCGGACTCCCAGTTCAGCCCGAAAGCGGTGTCGCCACTCTGCATGGCCTTGATCACGTCATCCTCGAGGAAGGTGGGCGAGCCGGGAGCTGACGTGCCGTCCTTCAACGAGTCGACCATCATCTGCATCGTCTTCTGCCCCGGGCCGTCGTTGAAGTTCAGCTTGCCGTCAGCGTCGGTGAAGGTTCCACCGAAGGAGCCCAGCAGTTGCGCAAAGTCGCACACCACAGCCTCGGCCTGCGACCAACTCCACGCGATCGGGTTCTTGCACACACCCTTGTCGATCATTGCCCTGGCCGCTTTCATGACCCCGTCCCACGTGGTGATGTCCTCCTCCGTGACCCCCACCTTTGCCATCAGGTCCTTGTTGTAGAAGAACAGCTTCGTGGACGGGAATGCGGGCGCACCGTAGAACCGCTCCTTGTAGAGCGCAGCTTGCAGCGCGCCACCCTGCATGTCGGTCTTCCAGCTGCCCGGGACGCGGTCGGTGACGTCGACGATCATTTTCTTCTCGGCGAACTCCGGCGGCCAGATGACGTCCATGTGGATCACGTCGTATGTTCCGGCCGCGGCTGAGGTGACGATCTTGTCGTGCAACGCCTCGTAGGCCACAAATGTCGGGTTGACCTTGATCCCCGGATTGGCGTCGGTGAACTTGGTGATCACCCCTGCCCAGTCCTCCTCGGTCCACCCGGCCTGTTTCATCAGCAGGATGTTCACCGCCCCTTTGGCCGAACCGCCAGTGGCGGTGGTTGATCCGGCGGTGGTCGGATCAGAGGCTCCGGTGACGGAGCAGCCTGTAGCCGCTGTCGCGGCCAGGGCACCTCCAGTGAACAACAATGCTCTTCGGGTCAGAATCATGATCGGCTCCGTTCGATGTCTGCGGTGACGGCTGTGAACAACTCCGCGGTCACGCTGGCGGAGTTGAACGTGTGGGGCCGATGGGCGAGCTGCTCACGGGCCAAAACCACGGCACCGCCGACAGGCGGCTCAGTAAGCAGCACAACCCGTAACCGCGGGTGATGACGGTGCACGCCGACGCGGATCGCCTCGGCCAGGCGGGGTTGAGCCATGACAACGCCCCCGGCGAGGACAACGGCCTCCGGCTTCAGGCCGCCCGCGAGTTGCAGCTCCACCAGTTCGACCAGCTCCAAACCGTGTCGCTCGATGACGGCTGCGGCCAGAGGCGACCCAGCATCTGCGGCGGCGAACACGGCGGGCGCGAGTCGACCCCAGTCAGTGATGGAGTGCCGTCGATGCAGTTCCGCGGCCAGATCCTCCTCCGGCTCCGAGGACGGAGACAGCCCGAGCGCGTTGACGAGGTGGGACAGCGCGATCCGGTCAGGGTGGCCACGGTCCCATCCGCGCAGCACATCACGGCCCAGATCGCGGACCAGGGCGGGCGCGCTGCCCTCATCCCCCAACAGATAGCCGTGGCCGCCGAGTCGCACTTCGGTTCCGGCTTCGTCCCTGGCAAGCACGATGGAGCCGGTGCCGGCGATCACGGTGACCACCGCGCCCGGATACCCGGCCGCCGGACCCACGAGTGACGCATCGTTGAATACGCGCAGAGGGCCGCTGACGTGTTTCCTCAGTTCCGTGGCCAGGTCGTCGGCGATCCGGCTTGAGTCGATTCCGTGGGCGCCAACCACCAGCGACGACCTGACGATCTGCTCCCCGCCCAAGGCACTCACCAGTGCGGCGGCATTGGCGGGCGATTCGATGGCGGAGCCGGGGGACCACCACACTGAGGTGGGAATCACGAAGTCAGCAAGGCGTTCCGGGCCGCATTCGATCCGTACGTGGGTCTTGGTTCCCCCCACGTCGACACCGATCACTCTGCCCGGCTGCACTCTGTCTCCTGTGAATATCAAGGATCAGCTCACAGTAGTCGTGGCACGCGCGCGGAGACGGCGGATGTCACGAAATGGTGGCGAACACCTCTGCCAGGTCGTAGGCGATGGGCACGTCCACCTGCTCGAGCACGCAGGATGCTGGGTCCCGGTCGGGGCGCCACCGCAGGAAGCTGACGGCGTGGCGGAACCGGTGGCCCTCCAACTGGTCGAATGCGATCTCCACCACCAGTGAGGGCTCCAGCGGCACGTAGCTTGCGTCTGTCTCCGACGAGAACCGGGAACGGGTCGATGTCAGCGCGGGCTCGATCTCCGCAATGACGAGCGGCGCGAGTTCCGTCACCATCTGGCGCCGCATCTCCAGCGGGAATCCGACGATGCCGCCCACCCGTACCAGATCACCGTCCCCGTCGAACATGCCCAGGAGCAGGGAGCCCACGCCGTCACCGTTCTTGGCGACGCGGTACCCCACCACGACGGCCTCAGCGGTGCGCTTGTGCTTGATCTTCAACATGCTGCGCCTGCCCTGCTCGTAGACGCCATCAATGGCCTTGGACACCACGCCGTCGAGTCCTGCGCCCTCGAATCTGGTGAACCAGTCCTTGGCGAGGTCCTCGTCGCGGGTGTACGTGCTGAGGTGCAGTGACGGGTGGGGGAGAGGTGTGAACAGCGTCTCCAGGATGGTCCGGCGCTCCTCCCACGGCTGTCCCGTGAGGTCGTCGTCGCCGAGGGCGAGGATGTCGAAGCAGACCAGCTCAGCGGGAGTCTCCGCCGCCAGTTTGGTGATCCGACTCTCTGCCGGGTGGATGCGTTGGCTCAGCAGATCCCAGGACAGGCGTTGCGCGCCCGGCTCGCCGGTGCGGACGATGATCTCGGCGTCGAGGATGCATCGCGGTGGCAGGGTCCCTATCGCGGGCACGAGCTCAGGGAAGTAGCGTGTCAGCGGCTTCTTGCCGCGGCTGCCGAGCACCATGTCGTCGCCGTCGCGGGAGATGATGCAGCGGAACCCGTCCCACTTGGGCTCGTGGATGTAGGCGCCTGACGGGATGGTGGCGACGGACTTCGCCAGCATCGGGGCGATGGGTAACTCCAGCGGCAACATGGGAGTCATCGTCGCACGGTGGGCAACTGGATGCTCAGGGTTTGTCCTGGCCGGGCCTGCGCAATCCTGTCGCAGGACGCATCATCCAGCACGGCGACGACCGGGTACCCACCGGTGACAGGGTGATCGGCCAGGAACATCACGGGATGGCCCGAGGGCGGCAGTTGAACCGCGCCCCGAACCATCGGCTCGCTCGGTAGTTCTGCGTCCGTCTTTGACGGGTGCCGCCGGAGTGCAGTGCCCTGCAGTCGCACACCCACCCTGTCGGAATCGGGGGACACCACCCACTGGGTGCCATGCAGGCGATCCTGCAGCCAGTCATCATGGGGACCCATGTGCGCTCGCAACAGGAGGGCACCACCCGAGGGTCGCGGTGCCGGGGCCGCGTCGATGGTCGGGCGAATGGCGCCGCCGCAGGGAAGCACCATTCCGGGACGCAGCGGCGCGGGGCCCAGCCCGGACAGCGTGTCCCGCGAACGCGATCCCAGCACCGGATCGACGGCGACGCCGCCCGGGATGGCGACGTAGGCGCGCAGCCCGTTGAC
>JBBSRQ010000076.1:0-13926 GCA_038242845.1 Propionibacteriales bacterium
CCGGTGAGCGAGGACTCCTGGATCCGAAGACTGGTGGCCGTGAGCAGGCGTGCATCGGCGCCGACGGAATCGCCCTCGGACAGCACGAGGATGTCGCCCTTGACGAGATCATGAGAAGCTACTGACGCCAGTTGCCCGCCCCGCAGCACGGTGGACATCACGGCCGTCATGCTGGCCAGTGCTGCCACCGCGTCGGCGGCCTTGCGCTCCTGCACGAAACCGATGACCGCGTTCGCGACGACGATGACTGCGATGACGATGACGTCGATGGGCAGCCCCTCTGCCCCCTCCGCCAGCCAGGCCGCCAACGAGATGGCCATGGCCACGAGCAACAGATACACCAGCGGGTCCTGGAACTGACGCAACACCTTGCGCCACAGGGGTTCCCGGGCCTTCTGTCGCAGCTCATTCGGCCCGTCAGCCGCCAGACGTGTGTTTGCTTCATCGGAGCTCAGTCCGGTTGCCGGGTCAACGCGCCACTGCTCTGCGACGTCTCCGGCATCAGCCTGACCAGGGTCGGTGTGCGTTTCGGTGCCAGTCATTGGGTCTCCCTGCATGGACGCCGTTCCCGCCAGCGGCGACGGATCCCACCAGAGTAGGGCGTGACTTCCGGGGAAGCCCCGTTGGCTGCCCAAGGCCGTCGACGTCGCGGTCGGACCGCTAGCCCAACCGCTCGCGCTGACGGCGCCCGTAGGCCACGTGCCTGACTGCGGCCTCAGTCTCGAAGTTGGAGCCCAGTGCCCCCGCCACCGTGCCCATGGAACTGGAGAACCAGGCGATCCTCAAGTAGTCCGCGGCGTTGACCGGGTGCCCCAGGGTCGCCTCCAGGTACTCCTGCGAGATGACCGCCATCGACGCCAGGAATGCTGCCCCGAGCAGAAGGGCGTACATGCATGTGACGCCCACCACCAGGGTCAGCACCGTCGTCGCGTTGTAGAGCCGCGGTTGGGTCGAGCGACCGCCTCGGGCCGAGGAGCGTTCCCAGAGCCCGTTGTGGAAGACGAGCCACCACACCAGGATGGCGATGGCCACCACGTTGATGAGTGCCAGGCGGGGAATGGTCAGGGTGTCGGCCATGTTCCAGACGCTCGCGTAGAAGACGCCGAAGGCGCCGGTCGCCGCCGCTGCTGCAAAGACGCTGTCCAGGCTCTTGACGAGGCGCCATGGTCGGTTGACCCGCACCATCCCGAGGAGGAGCCTCAGTCTGGAGCCCCAGCCGCGCATGGAACTGCCCTGCACTCGGCTCTCCCCCGCGGCATCCGGGAGGGGGGCGAGCGAAGTCGTGGCCGTCGGGCCTGCTGGCCGACCCTGTGTGCTCCGGGCATCGTCAGGAGATGCGGACAACCGGTCGATCAGCGCGATCACCGCCATCTCGGCCTGCGACCGCAACCGCAGTCCTCCCAGCGCTGGCACCGACACCCATGCCGTGGCTGATGAGGTGTCCACCTCGAGGACGAGGGGGCGTTTCCCCATGCGTCGGGGCAGCTCCGTCAGACCCACCATCATGTCCCACCCCCTGTCACCCCGCGAACGCTCATCGCTCAGGAGAATCAGCCTGCCGGACTCGTCGAGGTGGAGCGTCTCGCTGGTTACCTCCACGTGCCACGCCACGCGGTCGTCGACTTGACGGGCCAACCTGTCCGGCAGATTGATGGCCATGCTTTCGGCAACCTCCGTGGGCAGCCCGGGGTCGGCGGCCAGACCAACCACCACGGTGGGGAGCTCTTCGGTGTCGCGGGAAACGTGACGCATGCGTCAAGCATCGTGCGCCACGCCCCACGAGGTCAACGGCCGCGCGTCGTAACTGGGCCCCAGGAATGTCTCGTTGCCCGGCCGCTTCCGATTGTCAGTGGTGTTGCGTACCGTCGCTTTCCACGTACACGACACTCTCCTCCTCGCGTCCCTTCTCGGCCAGCGCCGCGGACAAGTGCTCCACGAGGGCCAACGAGTGGGTCACCACCACAAGCTGCGTGTCGGAGACAGTCCCTTGGACGCGGTGGCCGCGCCCCCCCCGAGCTGGAGATTGCCGAGCTGACGAAGGACCTGGGCGAGACGGTGATCACGGGGCAGGGGCTGCTCAGCCGACCCACGTGGGAGTGGGGTTCGCGGTGACCACTGCTGTGGAGTCGGATTGAACATGGGAGTGGGGGTCGCGGTGTGCGCGCCCCCCGCCACCGGCCGGGCCCACTTCCCCCCGGGAGGGATCAGCCCAGCGCCACCCACGTCTGCGGTCCCACGACGCCGTCGGCCGTGAGGCTCTGGCTGCGTTGGAACGACCGGACGGCTGACTCGGTGGCCGCCCCGAACGCACCGTCGCTGGACAACCAGTAGCCGCGAGCCACCAGCTGCTGCTGCAGATAGAGGACGTCGTCGCCGCGAGACCCGCGCCTCAGCGTGGGACGGCTGGTGGCTGGAGTTGGCTCCGGCGTCGCGGTCGGATCCGGCGTCGGCTCAGGCACGGGGGTCGGCTCAGGGGTGGGCGTGGGCAACGGCTGGGGAGTCGGCTCCGGCGTCGGGGTGGGCTGCGGTCCCATGCCCCCGCTCTCCAGGGCGGCCCACGTCGCAGGACCCACCACGCCGTCGGCGGTCAGGCCGTGTGACGACTGGAAGCTGCGCACGGCGCTGGCCGTCCCGGCACCGAAAACGCCGTCAATGCTGAGCCATGCGCCGCTGTCCACCAGCTCCTGCTGCAATTGGCGCACGTCGTCCCCTCTGTCCCCCTGCCGCAGTGTGGGCCGCGTGGTGGGCTGGACAACTTCCCCGCCGCCCCCTGCTCGGGCAACCGTGAACGGCCTCTGCGCCTGAAAGCCAGCGGACGCCGAGATGGTGAAGTAGTTGGGCACCTGATCGCTGGGGAGACGTGAACGGATCTGGTTCAGGAACCCTTGGTGGTCGCCCTGGAATCCCCCATTGGCCCAGACGCTCTTCAGCGCTCCGGTGAAGGCGCCGTTGCCGTTGCCGTCATAGGAGAACTGGTTGTCCTGGCAGCCGGCCAACAGGATGAGCTCAGCGGGAAACTCTGCTAGGTCGCGCGGTCCCGCGATGGCCTGGACCATGCGGTAGTCATCCGCCCGGTCGTGGGCGTCGCGACGGGCCGTCCCCACGGGCATGGCCTTCGGACGACCGGGTTCCAGCCGGATCTGATCCCCCCAGAACTCCTGCCCGTCCTGCGAGGACGTCATGGCATCGCGCATGGCGAGCTGGAAGATGCTGCGGGCCACGGTGCCGCTGTGGCACGAGTCGGACACGACCACGATACGACTGCCGGCCGGGAACTGGCGGTAGACGGCGTGGAGTTCGTCGTCACACACCTGCCGGTCCCACAGCACCCAGGTCTCGTCCTGGCCGTCGTCCTCGTCACCGTTGTAGTCGTCGACCTGGCCGCCGTGGCCGGAGTATGAGATCAGGGTGATGTCTCCGGGCTGGCTGCACCGGGCGAGGTCAGCGATGCCGGCCAGCACGGCGTTGGAGGTTGCCTGTTCGTCCAGCATCCTCCGGCTCTGGAACCCCTGGCTGTTGGCGATGGCTTGCATATCGTTGGCATCGTTGTGGCAACCCTGCAGGGTCGAGTCCCAATCGGGAGGGTAGGCACTGGGGTCGACGTGGTTGAGGCCAATGTGCAGTGAATAGCCGGTCATGGTGATCGGTCCTTTCTCAAACGTGAGCAACGGGAATGGGGATGAGTACGCCCTGGTCACGGATCGACCAGGTAAAGGTGGTGGATGGGACGCCGTCGCCCTCGACCACCACCTGGAGGGCGGGGTTGGAGAGGTAACGGGTCAGTGGGAGTGTGAAGACCACTTCGTCCTGGCGGTGGCTGGCGTTCAGCGTCACGGTCCTGATGTCGACGTCGTCCACGAGATGGACAGCCACGGCGACGGAGTTCCCGGCGGCAATTGCCGCCTCAGCCACGAGGGTCAGCTTGAGTTGCAGGTCCTCGACGTAGGCGCGCATCTCCTCCAGGGTCTCCGCTCCCGGTTCGACTTCTGCCACCACCACGAGATCGTGGACGTCCTCGCTGAGCGTGACGTCCAACGCCTCGGCTGGCTGCAGGACCCGCCCAACATTCGCAATCACCCGGCGGCCGGTGCGGACCTCCTCAACGGCGACGCGGCGCCCCAACCGGTTGGTCAGCTGCCGCTGGACCCCGCTGCCGGTGATCTGGATGACACCGGACTCCGGCCCGGTGATCCGGTCCAGGGCCAACCGCAGGGTACTGGTCACCTCGGTGCCGTCAGGCAGGGTCCAGCGAGCAAGCCCGCTGACGCCGCCGGTCCGCAGGAGACTCTGCAGAACAAGGAAGCCAGGAATGTCTGTGTCCAGCAGAACGGCAAAACCCGTGTCGGACGGCACCGCCTCCACCTGCACCTTCCCGGGCACCGCCCAGGTCAGGGTCGGGGTCAGCCCCGCCTGCCACGGCGTCTCAATCTGGACGGGACCGCCTTCCGCCGCACCCAGTTCGTCGGCGATGGCTGCCCGGACGTGGGGCGGCAGGTCCGGCTGCAGCCCGGCGGCCAGGACGCAGCGGATGTTCCCCGGGTCATCTGCATCCAAGGTCGACGACAGCAGCAGCGTAGGCGTGTAGGCACGCTCCCCGCTCCCCGGGCCGTAGCGCCCCACGCAATGCACGTTCGGCACCACCAGGAATACGCGCGGCCGCGTGAGGCTGCGAAGCACCTTTGCCCATGTGCCGGCCGCAACCACCTCCACCGGTTCGTGGGTACGCGGATCCCCCTGACCGAGGCTGAACGCCGACTGGCACCCGATGGCGCTCTCCTGAACGCCATCGACGCGTCGGTACAGATCCCCGGCAGCTCCGCAGTCGACGAATGCGTCGATGGGTGGGAGCGTCACGGTGGCCTGCCCCGCCACCCAGCGGGGCTGTAGCAGCGGCGCGATGTGGACGGCATCCAACAGCAGCGGTCTACCCATGACCGTCAGACGGTTCTGCGCCAACTGGGTGATGGCGGGCCGTTTGAGGACACCACCTGCACCCCCCAGCCCCATCACCTTGGCCCCGCCGAGCACCCTGCTCCAGGGCTCGCTGCGCCAGCCACGGTGGGTGGCGGTCACCACGAGCTGGGCTGGACCCGACTGGAAGCCGGAAGTCGAGAGGCAGCCGTAGGCCATGCGTGCCCACTGGTCCCGCAACTCGAACGTCACATCCAGGAAACCTCCGGATCGCGTGACAGAGGCGGCCGGGTGGTACTCAGTGTGCTCCGCCTGCCCGGGGTCCCGGAACGGCACCCCGAGCGACACGCGAAGGTCGTCAAGCGCCACGGGACGCACGGCGTCCGGGGCGAGCCCACCGGCAGCCTCCCGCGTGGCCGCGGGCATGGTCTCCCGCAGCCGGAAGGAGATCGAGGCGACGATGGCCTCGCGGCCGTCGCTGGTGTGACCGTCGGATCGGACCCGGAACAGGAATGTCGCTTCCTCGGGCGTGGCTCCCCTCGTTGGCGCGTCGAACGCCCACATGGGCACGTACCACCGAAGAGATGCGTCTGCCCTGTCCTTCATGAGGGGCTCCGCGTCCACGAGGACGGGCCCGCCGGGCTCGGCCACCGGTGCCAGCGGAGTGAACGTCTGGAGGGTGCCGTGACCCGGCACCTGCGGCCGTAGCGGGATGAACGGCTGCGGACGAAGCACGTCAGGGCGCACAGCCATCTGCATCGGCAACACATGGGTCCCCTGCACCATCACGACGTTGCCGAGCCTCGACGGCGCCGCCCTGGGGCGACGGACCGGTGGGATCTCCACCAGCCCGTCGGCCCCCAGGGTGGCGATTCGCAGCCATGCCGGGTCGCCGTCCAGTTCGGCGCCGAGGATTTCCGCCAGTGACACCTCTGCACCGACGTCACCGTCGGGCAGGTGGATCTCCGCGCGGAGTTGCGGCCCTCCGCTCCTGGCAACGATTGCCCGGAGCAGGTCAGCCGCCTCACCGCCCGAAAGATTCAGGCTGATCGCGGCACGTCCGAACGGACCATCTGCCCGGACCCGGCTGGAGGGGTGCTCGGCCACCTCGAAGGCGACCCAGCGGGGCAGCTTCTCCTCCACCGCCGCCTGGAGTTCAGCGGTCAGCGTGACGTGCTCGACCAGGTCGCTGAGCCGCTCAGCCGGGGACGGGGCTCGGGACACGACGAACGTCGCAGAGAGCTTGGCCCGCCCCGATCCGTCCCGAACCAGCGACACCGAGGCACCGCAGTTGGCAACCATGGTCATGCTCCTCACACCTGGTAGTTGCGGAAGTGGAGCACCGTTGAGTCATCCGGTCCGCCCCGTGTGCCGGTGACACCGGATGTGGACCCGGCGCTGGCGTATTCGACGGGCGCCGGTGATTCCCCGACCCCAGCCGATGACAGGGCTCGAAGACCACGGATCCGGTCCTCCGGCACCGAGCGCACGGTGACGCCCGGCTGGTCGGGACGCGGGATGTCCACGATGATGGGGCCGTTGCCGTTCGTGCGCACCCAGTCCCCCGACCATGCACGTCCCGGTTCGAACAGTGTCCCCTTGACCGTGACCGAGACCTGGTAGCGGTAGAACGGCCGGAAGGCGGGATCACCGGTGAAGATGGCCCAGGTGCGGTCCTGATCAACGTCCCGGTAGTTCCATCGGAAGCGCACCGGGGCCATGCCAGCGGGGTTGCCGTCCTCGTCGGTGGCCTCGAAGATCGCCTCCACCACCTGGCTGGCGTCGGTCATCATGACGCCGAGCTGGATGGGGCCCACCGCAAGCCGTCCGGCGCTGTCCGCCCGCACTTCGAGGGTCGTGTCGTTCAGGAGCGTCCCGTTGGGTCCGGCGTCGAGGTCGATGACGTTCCGCTCGATCTGGATGCGGTGGTACGGGTCCTCGATGTCACTCGGCGGCTCCGCGAGATGCACCTTGCGTTTCACCCACGTCATGTCGGGCGTCCAGCCCGCGGGTGCATTGGACACGTCGGAGGACTGCTTCTGGGCGGTCTGGAACTTCCAGGTGCCGTCGTTGCCGTCATTCCCGGAGAAGCTGTGACCTTCCCAGTTGATGTCTCCCCGGGTGTTCGGGTAGCCAACCTGTACGGAGAGGAATTCCACGGACTTGTCCCCCCAGGCGGCCACGGGGCGTACCACGCGGGCGAGACGGCGGGGCCAGTCGTCGAGGTAGACGGTCTGGAAGTACTTGCGTTCGGCCTCAGGATCCGCCTTCATCTCGTCGAACATTCCGGCCAGGGAACTGGAGATGGTGTGGTCCTGCAAGTAGGCAAATTGCGAGGTTTCCTCGTAGTTCAGGTTGAGCTGCGTCTCGTCGCGTCGGACCTTCAGTGCGACGCCGACGCCCCACGGTGTGATTCCCCCCGAGGAGGCTTGCGCGGCCTCCACCTGGGGCTGCGGCGGATCGAAGATGACCTTCTGTGCCTGCTCCATGAACTTGCTGAAGACCAGGTCGGTGCGTTCCTGCAGCCGCTCAGCAATCTTGTCCGCATCCGGCAGCGTCGTGTCGACGAGCGTCTCGACCGTGATGGTGCCGTCCTTCTTCATCTTGTTGAACTCGGCCTTGACGTCCGCCGACGCCCACAGGTAGCGCCCGCTGGCAGCGAAGGACAGATGGTTGTAAACAGATTTCCAGATCCCCGTGATCTTGATGGTCACCACCGGGGACCAGACCTTGAGCTTGTAGTTCTGCATCACAATCAGCGGCGAGGCAGTGCCTTGGAAGGCGGCCCAACAGATGGACGCCGGGTACGTACCCAGTAGGCCGCTGAACGCATGCGTGCCCGACGGGTCGCTGGATCCGGACCCCTGCCCCTGCATCAGCCAGTACCACGGGTCGAGGTTGTTGTCGCTGGTCGGTGGTGTGGTGTTCCCATCAGCTGCCGGATCCCCGTCACGTGTGCGGCGACCGGGCGCAGGTGGCGCACCCGTGTAGGTGAGGTCGCTGCCTGAGGCGCCACGCGTGCCCACGGCCAGGGCGGGAAATCCGCGGGGGGTGGGTGCGACGTTGGAGACGCTGGTGGTGGACGCGGCAATGATGGCCGGGCGGAACAGCGCCGGCTTGCGGGACCCTGCGGCCCCCCAGAAGGTGTCGGTGGATCCCATCACCTGTTCGGTGATCTGCTTCTCGGCCTGCTCCCGGGTCTTGGCCGGCAGGTCGCCGGTCACGGAGAACGTCAGGACACCGCCGGCCACGTCGCCGCCACCGCCGATCACGCCCTCGCCGCCGGTTCCGGCGAAGCGGAGCATGTTGAAAAGGTAGTCACCCTTGTCAGGGCCCTCTTTCCGGGCCATGCGGACCTGGTTGGGAATGAAGTAGTACACGGGCGACTCACCGGCGGCGATCAACGCCCGGTTGTTGACGTCCGGAAGGTACAGGATCGAGTAGCCGTCCTTGATGATCGGCTGGGAGCCACCCGCATAGGTCGGCCCCATGGCTTGTGCTGGCATGGTGTGATGCCTTTCGTCTAGGCGCTCGACGCAGTTCGCGTCACACCCACCAAGAGGCGCGGCAAGCCGCGGTGATACACACCGGTCAGGGAGAGCTGTTGGCCCGCCAGTTCGAGCCGAACCACGTGAAACTGCGTGCCAGCAGGTCACTGCTGGCGGCGGCCAGCGCCGCCGGTCCGTCATCGCCGGCTGCGAGTCGTCGGTGGAATTCCCCCATGGTTTCGCAGGCCACGCTGTCCGGGACGTCGGTCAGCGGCGCCACCACCGCCTTCACCCCCATGGCCAGGAGACTTGAGGTCAGGCCGAGCGCCTCATCCCCCGGGCGGTATCGCGCCCTACCGGCGCTGCACGCGGACAGCACCACCAGTGACGACGCCAGTGTGATGCCCTCCAGTTCGTGCGCAAACAACGCGCCGCCACGCAGCAGTAAGGACGAGAAGAGCGGGTTGTCGGCACGGTGCTCACCGTGCGCTGCCACGTGCACGACGTCATGGGCCGCCAGCGCAGCCGCGACGGCGACCGGTTCACCGGGCACCTGGCTGGCGCCCGGCCAGCTGGCCCGCACCAGGTCCACCTCGCGCTGCCCGAGCTCCAGACCCGGCCCCACGGCGACGGCGACGCTGGGCGCGGCGGTCAGGCGGGTGGCCCCGGCATGCCATGCCGTGACCGACCTGCTCAGGGTGACGCTGCGTTCCCGTAGCCGAGGCAGCATTCCCCAGGGCAGGTGTGCCAGCGCCCCACCTGGCACGATGACGATGGGCCCCTCCTGGAGATCGGGCAGCAGCAGTGCGTCGAGTCTCTCCAGCGACCCATGGAGGGAGCTCACCACGGCAGCGGCCAGGGGGCCGTGGGGCGCGCGTGCTGCGGCGCCTGCGTCGGCCGTCGCCCGGGCCATCAGGTCGGGCATGTCTTCCCTGTCCCCCACCCGCACGAGTTCCGCCTTCCGTCCGGGCGCAATTACCACCACATGGAGATCCTCCGACACCCAGAAGTAGCTCAGGACGGTGGCGGTACCGAGTTCCTCACGTCGGGGACGCCGGTGCCCTGTCATCGCGGACCCCCTGCCACCAGTCCATGATTCCTCGCGCAGCTGGTGCTCGATCCGGGCCACCCCCGTGCGCAGGACTCTGCTCTGCTCCGAAGCGGCGGTGCGGAGTTCCTCGTGGTATTGGCGCAGCCTCGACCACAGCGCAGCCACCTCCGCGTCCGCCGGCGGCAGCACGGAAGGGACGCTGGCAAGAGCAGTTCGCCATCGCTCGGTGGCCGACAACGCCGTCCAGGCATTGCGGGAGTCCACCGCCCATTCAAGATCGAGTGCGATGACGGAGGTGATGTGGATGGCAACAGCCGTGCGCAAATCGAGACTCGACATGCCTGCCCTTGCGGAGGCGACGTCCGCGGCGGCGGCCCTCACGAGGCGCAAACGCTCGGCGGTGGTGGAGGCACGGCTAAGCTGTGCGAGGACGGCCAGCGCGCGTGTCGCCAGATACGGGGAATCCCGCATGCGCCAGAGTAGACGCCCCACCACCCGGTCATCGACCCGCAACCCGGCGCGTTCGGCGAGGATGACCCACACGGCTGTGGCCCTGTCGGCAAGCCATCCCATCCCTGCTTTCCGTGCCTTCTTCGCAAGGATCTCAGCCTCCGCCACCAGCCGAGGAGCATCGGATGCGGGGTGCATCGCGAGCGCCTCGAGTCGCACCGCCCTGGCGTCCAGTTCGCGTGTCTGCTCGCCACGTCCGTCGGCATTGCCCACGATCTCGTCCACCCTGCGTACGGCGTCCGCCGCCCGTCCACGCAACAGCTCACACCTCGCCTGTTCCAGAAGCGCATCGGCCAGTTCTTCCGACATGTGGGCTTCACGCATCACCTCGATGGCCGCCGCCAACAGGTCAATGGCATCGTCCACCAGCCCCACCTCCATGAGGACGCGGGCACGGTCCAGCCGGGAGACCGACCTGTCGACGCCCGCCTCCAATTCATCCGCCTCTGCCATCCGACGCAAGGCGGCGGGAAGATCCCCCCGCAGATACTCCACGAACCCCAGGTTGTGCGTGGCCATGAAGGCGTACTCGGGAAGTCGGCTGGCCATGCCGGCGGCGGATCGCAGGTCATCGGCAGCCTCGTCCAGCGCGCCAGTCTGGGAACCTATGGCTCCCTTGTTGATGAGCAGCCTCACCCGGTCCTCGACGGGCAGGCTCCCAGACAGCTCGACGGCAGCCCGCAACTCCTCCAGCGCCATCTCAATGTGCCCGGCTCGGGCGCAGAGCACCCCCGCCTGGATGTGGGCCAGGCTGCACAGGTCATCACGCCCAGCCCCCTCTGCATCCCGGCGGGCCATGGACACCTGCTCCAGGGCCGTTGACAGGCCGTGGTCGTCACAGGTCAACCACGACTCCGTCAGCCGCAGTCGCAGGTCTGGTTCGAACCACGCCGCCCCGTGGATGCTCGCCAACAGGTGCCGAGCGTCGTCCAGATGCTGCCGCGCCTCTGCAAGCCGATAGTGGCCGATGGCCGACCGAGCCAACCGATAGGCCTGGTCGACCGCGCCCAACTGGTCCGCCTCCGACACCTCAGAGCTCGATCACCGGAGTCAGGACGGGCCGGGCGCTCCCGTCGACAGGATGCATCAGGAACCGAATGGGACCGGGCGGGACTCCTCGCCACACCAGGCGTCCCTGTGCGTCCGATGTGGCGCTCCGGGAGGTGGTGCCTGAAATCAGTTCCACCTCCAATCCCCCGCCGGTGATCCAGCCGTCAATGCGCAAGGACCCATCGTCGCGAGTGGCCGACACCATGAGCTGCAGCGCGGAACTGGTGAAGGTCACCGCGTCAGTGGGTATGGCAGAACTGGTGCGCAACTGCAGGGAAGATGCGTCCTCCAGCGTTGCAAGTTCAGCGTCGAGCGCCGCCAGCGATATGGCGAAGAGCACCTCATCGGCCATGTCATCCCGAGCCGGGTCGAGCACGTCGAACATTCCGGAGAGCTGGCGGAGGATCTCGCTGTCCAGCGCATCCATGGGCGAGTCGGGCGGCTCGGTCATGCCGAACCCCAGGTGGGATCGTCGAGAAGTGCCTTTCGCAGTGCGGCAAGGCACCGACCCCGGGTGGGTCCAATCGATCCGACGGGTATTCCGAGCGCCTCCGCCAAGGATGAATAATCAGGCGGGCCACCACGGCTGATGACGCGCAGCAACGCCTGGCATCGTGTGGACAGTGACGAAAAGTGGGTCCAGAGCGCCCGGCGGGTCTCGTCCAGAAGTGCCACCTCGGATGGACCGGGGGCAAAGTCCGGCTGTTCGGGGAAAACATCCATGGCCACTGCCCGCCGCCGCTCTTTGCTCACCCGCCACGACTCCCGGCGCACACTCGTGCCGAGCCAGGCCACAATCACTGCGGGCTCCCGCACAGTGTCAGCGTTCGCGACGAGCGACAGCCACACCGTCTGGACGACGTCTTCCGCGTCTGCCTGGCTGAGCCCACAGGCGCGGGCCATGTGCCACAGCGTGGGTGTCAGCAGCCTGACCAGGGGGTCGATGGAGCTGCGCTCACCATCGCGCAATTCCTTGAACAGGTTTGCCGCCTCGGTCACGAGACTGGTGGTCCGGTTCATGGTCGTTCCCACCCGAGCTCCTCCGTCACAGCCTTCCAGCCGCGATCGAGAACCGTGTCCAGTAGGGGTGAGGGATCCGTGTTGGCAAGGTGCTGGGCCAGCCCCCCGGCCAGCACCGGAGCTGCAAAGGAGGTGCCGCTCCAGACACCGAATCCGCCGGAGAATCCGTCGGGGTCGATGGTGCCGCGGTGGTGACCCTCATGGTCGAGCGATGCCATCATCTGTCGCTCGCCGCCGCAGCCCGTGGGCATCGTGCTGACGAGTGCGGCGCCCATTCTGTGACAACTCACCCAAGGACCAGCGTTGCTGAAGTAGGCGACCGTGCCATCGGGATTCTGCGCCCCCACACCGACCAGCGGCAGACGTCCAGCCTCAGCTGGAGAATTGGCGAAGCCCGCGGGGAACATGGGCGCCGTGGTGGCGTTGTTGCCGGCAGCGGCAACCACCAGGACGCCGAGCCTGCCGAAGTCCTCCAACAAAAGACCCAACGGACCGTCGGAGAATGCATCCTCGGGTGCCTCGTGGTAGTACCCCAGAGACAGGCTGAGCACATCCAGCATCTCGTCCGCAGCGCCCGCTGTCAGTGCCTGCAGTTGGCGAGTACGCAGCGACTGCAGGGTCGCAATCAGGCACGACTCCGAGACGACGCCGTCATCCGTCATCACGGGGATCCCCAGGATGCGCGCCTCCGGGCAGAGCTGACGTATGAGGCCACAGATGAACGTGCCGTGGCCGGCGTAGGGTAAGAGCCCGCCGTCGAGCGGGTTGCGGGGTGGCTCCGGCGTCGCGGAGCCGGGGACAGTGCCGTGCCTTCCGAGCAACTGTCCGTTGACGAAGACCTCTGCGGTGGCCGTGGCCGGGTCCGCGAACCATGGATGATCCTCCAGACCCGTGTCCGGCACCACCACCACCGGTGGCCTCCCCTCGGGTCGACGGTTACGTGCCGGATCCGGCAACACCATCGCCACCGGACTGCGGCCACCCGTCCCCGGAGAGCCATAGCTCGTGGCCGGAGTCCCTACTCCCGCGTAGTAGGGCACGCCGGCGTAGTACGGCACGCCGGCGTAGTACGGCACGCCGGCGTAGTACGGCACGCCGGCGTAGTACGGGGCGGCCACCATGACGTGATCCAGGGCCACTCCTTCAACACCGTCGCGGCATAGTCGAGCCAACAGTTGGGCCGCGTCCACTTCGCCTGTTCCAACGCGCAACTTCAGTGCTCGGCTCGGTGGATTCAGTTCCACGGGGTACTCCACCCTCCCCGGGCTGACCCCAAGCTCCATGAGCTCGATGGAGGGGCCCAACTCCTTGGCAGTATCGGCGATCCGCCCCACCAGACCAGGGAGGGCGCCCGGCTCCGTGTTCAGAAGGAGCGAATCCGCCACGTACGCCGTCGCTCCTCCGGTCCCCGTGACCGTGACACGCGCCCCCCACGCTGCTGCCACGTACGGGTCGATGTCGGGGATCGGGCTGGCAGCCCATGTGGGTTCGTTGCGCATGATGGTCCCTCCCGTAACTCTTCTTCCGGGTCAAGAGGACGAGGTGACGCGTCCTGATACATCCGCCTGCATCCTCGATTCGTAGCCTATGCCCGGCTGTTCCCGCATACGTTGGTTCGTGCAATTCAACGGTCGGTCCGGATGACCCCACAACCCAGCCCGCGCGAACTCTCGACAGGAACTGTTGCGTCACGGTCAGGCCCGTGGGCATGGAGTGATGGCTAGTCTCAGGTGCATGGCTCAAGCACTCGTGATCCGTGAAGTTCCTTCCAACGACCGTCCGACTCGGGTCGCCTCTCTGGAGGAGGTGGCCGATTCCTTCCTCGGCGACGGCACCACCGTCGTCGACATCGCCTACTCCGGTATCAACTACAAGGACGCCCTCGCGCTGACCGGC
>JBBSRQ010000077.1:0-13816 GCA_038242845.1 Propionibacteriales bacterium
AGAAACCTGGACGTGGACGTGCGGCTCCGTGCTGTTGCCGGACTTACCGCACTCGGCGAGTTCCTCACCCGCCTGAACTGTCCTCCCCGGCTCAGTCACCACACTGTTGCGACGCACGTGTGCCAGCAGCACGAACGGGCCGCCATCCCGCACGGCGATCACAACGTGATTGCCAGCCAGCGCCGCCCCACCTGCACGTGCGCGAACGGCCTGTCCCAGCATGTACGGCACGAGCGCCAGCTGGGACCGCCGTCCCGCATGGTCGGGCTCACCGTCGTGGGCGATGACCACGGTGCCTGCGACCGGTGCCAGGATTGTGGCACCGAAACCCCGGAATGGGACTCCAGCACCACCGTTCCCGGGGCCACCTGCTGGTTGCCGCTGTGTTGGTTGGACATTACCTTTTGGTCACCGTCCCCGGTTCCGGGGGTGGCGGCGGGCCACCTTCTCGTTTCCACGCTTGTACTGACCGGTCGCCCGCGCCATCAGGAGCTGCGGTTCATCGCGTCCCACATCGATGAGGAACCGGGAGGCGGCAGCTCCCCTGAGGGTGGTCGCGGGGCGACCGTGGTGCGTGATGACCACCTCGTTGTCACGCACGGCGTAGTCGAATCCCCCTGGCCCAGGCATGACCCATTCTCTCCCGGATGCTGCTGCGAAGCACCCACCGACTGGAGGGTCTGTGAACATCCGGGTGTCGTGACCAACGCGATTGTCGGTGAACCCATGAGGCGGCGGGCGTGGGCGGCGGCAAACTCCCCCGCGTCGGCGAGGTCAAGCGTCCGGATGGCGACGGTCCCGCTCAGCTGTGCCCTCACAGCGCATCCCGGGTGCTGAGCCGGTAGGCGCTCGGTGTGAATCCCAGGACGCTGCGGAAGTCGTGGGTGAGGTGGGCGTGGTCGCTGTACCCGAGCTCGGCCGCCACCTCGGAGATGTCCACCTCAGGGTTGCAGCGCAGACGCTCAGCCGCTTCCTGGAGCCGACGCCGTCGAATCATCGCGGCCGGCGGCACCCCGATGTAGCGCTGTGCGAGCCGCTGGGCGGTCCGGGCGGAGACACCGAGACCGGAGGCGACGTCATCAATTCGAAGTACAGAGGAATCGCCGGCGATGAGGTCGGCCATTGCGTTGGCCAGCAGCGCCTCCTCGTCGCGGAGCGGCACGTGGTCCACCAACCAGGCCGTGAATGCCTCGACGGCGTTGTCGCGGCGGGCGGCGCCGTCGCCTCCGCCCGTCATGGCCTGGACCACGGCCGTGCGCAGCTCGGGCATGTCCATTGGCTGGGACGAGTCGAGGAGTGCCGAAGGGTCCAAACTGAAGTGGGGGACGGTAGCCGGGCACAGCAGCGCACCCACGGCCCATCCGCGGCCACTGAGGTCGCGGAAGCTCCGGCGGCTCGTCGGGCCCGCGAATGCAACAGATTGCTCGTCTGATTCGACGACCAGGTTGCATGCGGGGAAGGAGATCACCTCCTGGCGCGAAACGTGTCCCGGGACGATTTCCCACTCGGGGATCCAGAACCATCGCACCAAGGAGGAGACGGACTCGGACGGGGGGAGGCGATGGAAGTCGGGCAGCCCACCGGGATAGAGAACCCCTCGCCACGAGCCGGTCATGTCCAAGACCTCCGGAAACTGTCGCGAATCTTCAAGCCGAGCGGCCAGCCGGGACATTAGCGTCTGCTGCATGAGCGAGATCACCGAGGAACACGTCCGAGCCGCCAACGGCGCCCACACCACCCATGGTATTCCGCACGGGTCCACGAGCCTGACGCCTTTCATCGTCGTGCCCCGTTCCCGCGACGCCATCGCCTTCTACCATGACGTCTTCGGCGCCCGCGTCGTCGATGTCACCGAGATGGGCGGGGTCATCGCCCACGCCGTCCTGGACTTCGGCAACGGCCAACTGCAGCTGGGTGAGCCCATCCCGGAGTACCACCTGGTGCCACCACCCGAGGGGGAGGACGATTGCTATTCGATGGGCCTGTACTGCGACGACGTCGACGCCGTTGCCGAGCGGGCGGAGGCTGCTGGTGCGACCCTGCGCGAGCCTCTCCTCACGTTCGTCTCCGGCGACCGATTCGCCAGTATTCGGGATCCGTTCGGCATCCGTTGGTCGATCATGACCCGCGTCGAGGACCTCTCCGAGGAGGAGAGCAGCCGTCGGGTCGCCGAATGGGCGGCGGCACAGGGCAGCTGATCAGGCTGGACCCACCTGATCCGACGGCTCGGACTGCGCACGTGATGAGCGGTGAGATCGATCCGACACAGATGCTTGACGTGCTTGTACCCGCACAGCTGCGGCGCGACGAGTCGGTACGGTGCGCCGTGATCACGTCGACGACGGTGGGTGGGCGCGCCACCACAGGACCATTGACCATAATGTTCACCGCGAATAGTCTTGCTCTTTCCCGGGATGAGATCGACGCGCCGCCCTAATCGCTGGGGCCGGATCCACGGGCCCGGACAACTTCACGGGGTTTCGCAATGAAGCAGAAGGTTTTCCCTCATCTGTCCCGACGGCTGGCTGCACTGGCCGCCTCCGCCGTCCTCATGATCGGAGCGGGCGCGGCACTAGCACCTAGCGCCCAGGCCCAGATCGACGTCTACTCCGCTCCGGGGACGTACAACGTCAACGGCCGCGACTGGCACACCACCTGTGAGCCGTACTCGCAGACGCAGCGTTGCCGCACGGAGATCTGGGCCACCCAGGTGAAGCAGCTCAACGGCAAGTTCGTGGCGAAGACGGGCTGGTACTTCAACAACCTGTCCTACCTGTCGTCGCCGCGCACATTGTGGAAGAAGAATCCGCTCGGCGCCTACGGGGCGGTCGGCAGCACTGCGAAATGGAAGGCCACCGACGGCCGCCAGTGGCGCACCGTGTGCGACACCACCCGGACGGGACGGGGTGGTTGCCGCAGCTACGTCACCTCCCGGGTCATCGAGGTCTACCGCACACCCAAGGGCGCCACCAGCTACCACTGGGTGACGAGGGAGGTCTTCAACAACCTCGTCCGCTTCGGAACGCTGCCAGTATTCAAGAACCTGAACATGACCAGCACCGCCGTCTCCCTGAAGTACTTCGACGTCACCGTCAGCAATCCGGTCTGGGACGGCGACGGCACCGCATTCGGCGCCAAGGTCAAGGTTTGCTACACCCATACACACCCCGATGCAGGGGCTGACGGCAAGGTACGCACCAGTCTGGATCCATGGTCGTTCGGCGTCCTGGACCTCGAAGCGGGTGCGACTGACCTGTCGTACTTCGAGGCGAAGGCCGTGCCCATGAGCAGCATGTGGACGCCTGTCTACGCCGAGAAGAAGCTGGCGCTGGGTCAGTGCAACACCGGCTACATCGCCATCCATCACGGGAATCCGGACCTCTCCAGCCAGTTCACGATGCGCTACTCCCCTGCAGGTTCGGCAGATCGGATCACCTGGTACGCCCCCAGCTGATGAGCGGTCACGGCACCTCAAGCGACCAGCCACGGGATCACGGATCGTCGTCGATGCGTGGTCCCGTGGCACGTGTCCCCGGATCGCTCCTCTTGAGGAGTGGGACGAGGCACTGGGAGATACTGGTGCATGGAATTCTTCTGCTACCACCGTGATCGACCCGACTCAGGTGCTGTCCGCCGCGAGCGACTGGAAGACCACCTGTCCTACATGGACGGTTTCGCATCGGAGATGATCGCCCGGGGCCCGACCAGCGTGGGCGACACGTTCACCGGGAGCTGCCACATCATCGACCTGCCCAACCCGCAGGCCGCCCGCGCTTTCGTCTTCGACGAGCCTGCCTACCAGGCAGGTGTGTACCGGGACGTACTGCTGCGTAGGTGGCAGAACGTTCTTGGCCGAACCATGTGGGACTTCCCAGGTGGTCGGGACGGCGGCAATCGCTACCTCGTGCTGGGACTCGGCTCAGGCGAGGCTCCCGACCACGGGGACGCCGCCGCCAACGAGGAAATGATCGCCTACGGGCCCCTGCTCTCTGACGACGGGGCCCAGTGGTTGGGCACAGCGGCGTTGATCCGCGCGGCAGACCAGGACGAGGCACGCGCCGTTCTCACTGCGGACAGGTACGCGTCGATAGAAGTCCACAGCTGGCGGTTCGGCGGTCGTTGAGATCCTGAGGTGAGCACGCTTCCTCACCGGTCCGGCTCACCATCACGCCACGAGCAACAGTGGGTGCGATACGTTGCCACGCACACTGGTCAACGCGTGAGCAATGGCCACCAGCACTGTCGGGCACCGTTGGAGAAGATCGTCTCCGTTCACGGAGTGGAGGACAACGCTGGCGGACGTGCCACACCCACCTGTCGAGGAGAACTGTGACAGACCGCGATATACGAGTGGGCGACGTCGAACGCGACGAAACGACCGTCCGGCTGGCCGAGCATTTCGCGGCCTGACGTCTCACCCGATCCGAGTTCGACGAACGGACATCGGATGCGTTGGCAGCCCGCACCCGCGGCGAACTCGACCACGTGATGGCCGACCTGCCGTCCGTGCCGGCCAAGGCAGAACCTTCGACGACGGTGGCCACGGCCCACAGCAACGTCGACGCACAACGAGCAGCGGTCGCCCACTGGCGCCGAACGACGTTGGCCACCTGGGCCATCTTTTCAGTGTTCTTCGTCATCCTGTGGGTCACCACCGGGGCCCGATTCTTCTGGCCGATGTGGCCGATCCTGGGGTGGGGCCTGGGTGTCGCTCTCAGCGGGGTCCGGGCGCACACACAGGTCGAGTCCTCCCCGCCTGAGCAGCACCAGCAGCTTCCGGGGCCGCCGTCGGCGCCGTGAGAGGATCACTGGCCGCACCGGCGCGGTGCGTGTGAATCCGAGCCCCGAGGGCGCATTCGGGACACAATGTCCGGAAGGGGGCGTGCGGGACCAACGTCGACACCGCGCATCCTCATTCCGGCCATCCGGGGAGGACACCATGGACACCTACGACATCAAGAAGGCGTACCCCTCGCTGTACGCCCCCAAGGCGGGTGACTTCCACGTTGTGGACGTCCCCGAACTGCTGTTCCTCATGATTGACGGACACGGCGATCCCAACACAACACCGACGTACGGCCAAGCGGTCGAGGCTCTGTACACCCTCTCCTATGCAGTGCGCGCGGTCGCGAAGACCGAGCTCTGGCGCCCCCACACCGTGGGGCCGTTGGAAGGGTTGTGGAGTGCAGACGACCCCGCCACGTTCGTCTCCCACCAGAAGGACGCGTGGAACTGGACCTTGATGATCGCCCAGCCCACATGGGTCGACATCGGGATGGTTGAGCGGTCACGGGAAAACGCCGAGAGGAAGGGTCTCCCAGGACTCGAACGCCTGCGACTTGAATCGTTCACGGAGGGTGCGAGCGTTCAGGTGTTGCACGTCGGCTCCTACGACGACGAGGCCCCGGTCCTGGCAAAGCTCCACGACGAGTACCTCCCCACCCTGGGTCTCGCCTTCAACGGTGCCCATCACGAGATCTATCTCTCCGACCCGCGACGCACCGAGCCGGCGAAGCTGCGCACGATCCTGCGCCAACCTGTGGTCCCCCTGACGCCGAAGGAGGATCTGTTCGCCCGTGTCCGCACCGCACTCGGGACGGACAAGGCGGTGCGGGAGGTGCGGATGTTCGGCGGTCTGTGTTTCATGGTCAACGAGAAGATGGTGCTGGGCGTGATGGGCGACCGCGACCTCTTGGTGCGCGCCGACCCGGACCGGTCCGACGACCTACTCGCCGTCGAGGGCGCACGACAGGCCGAGATGGGGAAGGAGCACCGGTCGATGGGCAGAAGTTGGATCTCCGTGTCGGAGCACGGTCTCGGATCCAATGACGACCTGCAGTTCTGGGTCGACGAGGCGCTGTCCTACAACGTCCGCGTCACCGGGTCCTGACCAAACCGGCGTCCGCCCCGGATGTGTTTCCTACCATGGGTGGATGCGAGGCACCGACGCACTTCTCATCGACAGGAAGTCCTGGCTGGGTCACCGATGGCAGCGCCACGGGCTGGGACATGAGTGCGACAAGGAGCAACTCAACGATCTCCTGCTGCTCGGTATGCAGGGCAGTCGCCAGTCCGGCGGCGAACACGCGCTGAGCCAGCGCACCACCCGGATCGGCCCCACGCCACTCGTCGACGCGATCCGACCGGACGGGCCGCTGGTGACCATGTGGTCGGTGCGCGGCGCCCCACACGCCCACCGCGCACGCCAGCTGGACATCCTCCGCGACGCTCTGGCGCCACTGGTGTCCGACGACGGAGGACAGGAATTCGTCGACGCCGTCGCGGAGGTGGCGGAGGCGCTCACACAGGCGGTGACGGGGTCGACACCGAAGGGGGACGCCAGCGGCGACATCGCGGGCAGCGTGTCGAAGTCCTTGGTGCGGCAGTGCAAAACCTGCGGATTTCCTCATGTCCCAGATGGGCTCTTCAGGGCCGCAGGCCGCCAGGCTCAGCTCGTGATCGGGGCGCCGAAGCAGGGCGCGACGATGTTGTACCCACCACCCAGGGTGGCCCAGGACACCCTGGCCCAGCCGAGGCTGGCCCTGCTCCAGGCGTACTTCCGTATCAACGGACCCACCACCAGGACCCTGTTCCGCGACTGGATGGAGGGCAGCACCCAGGGCGTCGCGGAATTGTGGGGCAACCTCGGCGACGACCTCGTCCGCGTGAAAGTCGACACCAAGCGCCAGGACCTCCCTGAGTCATTGGTGGAGGCGCTGCAGAACGCCCCGCCCGCGGAGGGCGTCGCCCTCGTCCCGCCCAACGACCCGTGGTTGCGGCAGGCAGATCGGACCCTCCTCGTCCCGGACGCCGACCGACGACGGGCGGTCTATCGGCCGTTGTCCGGGCCGGGCGCGCTACTCGTGGACGGCGAGGTGGCCGGCACCTGGCGCTACCGCCGCTCGGAGCGGCAGGTGACGGTCGAGGCCTTCGATCCCATCACAACGAGCCAGAGGGCAACGGCGAAGGAGTCCGCGACAGCCTTGGCCGCCTCTACCGGCGACGACCCACCCACGGTCATCTGGTTGTGACGAGTGCCGGGCAAAGTGGGCGACGCAGTGTGAACGACACCCGGCAAGGAGCTGGCGCGAACCCTCTCCTTTGCCGCGTTTACTGATCACCGTCGCGATCGCCATGGTGATCAACGTCGTCCCCAGGAAAGTGCCCCACCGCCCACGATGGCAGCCTTGTCCATCCCCACGAGCACGGTGATCATCATCCAGATCACAGCGGCGATCAGCCCTGCGATCAGCGCGCGCCTGAATTCGTCCCATCAAAGAATTATGGTGCCGACAGAGAAAATATGTCACATTTGGATATGCAATGGAGCAGAGTGACTGCAGGTGTCGTGGCCGTGGTGCTTTTGTCCGGCTGCGTGCCGAAGGGCCCCGTCGTTGAAACTGTGGTGCGACTGTCGAAAACGGCCCTCGATGATGTTGCGGGAGCCGCTGGCAAGCAAGTGGATGACGTCATTGGGCTCTCCGCTCGCGACGCGAATGATGTGGCGATTCGGGCAAACGTCGACGAGGTTGTGATTCGTAAGATTGCCCCCGTGCTGGACGAGCAACTAATGTGGAAGCGGACTCTCTCGGGCGTCGAGACGGTGTACCGGCAGACGCCTGACGAGCTGCGAAGCAACCTCTTCGGCTTGGCATGTGAAACCCTCGCAGGCGAGATAACTACCGAAGAAGAGCTGGCATCCAACATCCAGCAGCGGTTCACGACTGCGAGTTGGGAGGAGGAGGTTGCGTTGATGAACGCCGTCCTGGGCCTGTGGCAAAGCCTCATCGAAGCCCATGAAGATCCTGATCCGGAGGTGCGGGCGGTGGCTGCACTCGCCTGCTTCACCGTTGAAAAAGTGGCCGAGCGCTGAGGTTCCGCCACGCTCCGAGCGCGTCGGCCCAATCGTTGTCGATTCGTGACCGCTCTGCGACCCATCGACGGCTCGCCGGTGCTGTGATGGGTCAACAGGGTTCCGTCGGGGGGAGATTGCCGATGTTCACACGTCGCCACCTGCTGCTGGGCGCGGGGTTGGCAGGGCTCGCACTCACTGTGGGCGCATGCTCTGGAGAGAGCCCCAACGCCGAGGACCTGCACGGCACCACGGACCTGCTCATGCTCCCTCTCGATGGAACGCCCCACGTCGCGGACGCTGCCATCGCCAGTTCCCGCATCGCCTGGGAGCTGATGGTCGCTGACCAGGATGTGCGGATGAAGAACAAAGTCATCGCTCCCAGCTCTCTGGCGGTGACTCTTGCCATGCTGGCCGAGGGTGCCTCCGGCAACAGCCTGAAGAGTCTCGACGAGTCGTTCGGCCTGACTGGCGACGACCGGTCCGCCGCCGTCGGAGCCCTGCGTCAGGCGTTGGCCGAGTACGAGGACCTGCCGAAGAAGGTCGATGCCGACGACCCACCTGAGAAACCCGTCGTCCACCAGGCCAACCGCGTGGTGATTCTCGACGACGCCCAGATCAAGCAGCCGTTCCTCGACCGGCTCGACAGCTACTACGACACTGGTGCCACCCGACTGCCAACCTCCGAGGCGAAGGCCGACCTGGACGCGTGGGGGAAGAAACACACGGCCGGCCTCATCAAGGAATCGGGCATCGAGATCACCCCCGACGTCCGGCTCATCACCCAGGATGCCGTGCTGTTCGCCGCTCGCTGGCGCCGGGAGTTCGAACACGACGACGCGCCGCTCACCTTCACCACAGGTGATGGAAGCAGCGCCGACCTCTCAGCGCTGTCCGACAGCTTCACGATTCCCTATGCCACTGGCGAGGGATGGGAGGCAATCCGGCTTCCCTACGACGACGTCCTTGCCATGGACGTGATCCTCCCCGAGCGTCGCACCCACCCCAGCGAGTTGGACTTCGAGACCGTCAACGCCAGCATCACCGCCCTCGGGAAGGAGGACGCGCAGGCCGTGGAGGTGAGGATGCCACCCAGCGACATCTCGTCGAAGTGGAACCTTCTGGAGCCGCTGGCCGCCGCGGGCGTGGACCTTGCCCAGCTGGATGGCATCTTCGACGACGCCACGACCCTGCAGTTCGTCCAACAGGTTGTGCTCACGGTCACCGCGAAGGGCACGGTGGGCGCGGCCCTCACGGAAGCCGCGGTGGGAGAGAGCGCCGCGCAGCAGGGGCCTCTGGAATTCATCGCCGACCGCCCTTTTGTGATGCGCGTCCTCGACACCCGCACCGGCTGGCCTTTCTTCATCGCCATCGTCAACGATCCGTCCGTCGTCCCCTGACGGATCGTTCGCGGAGCACAGTGACCACTTCCATCTGCGCCACGACGTGCCCTCCGGCCCTCCTGAATCACAGAAGGAAGCGAGGGGCAACGCGTGATCCGTGCTCAGCCGTGCCAGGCGGGTGACGGTTGCAGATCTTTCGGTGTGGCGCATTTCCGGGCCGGTGTGGGCGGACTGATCCCCTTGAGCACAAAGCGGTGATGGAGTCTGGGCACCCGTTCCGGGTCGATCTGGCGCGGCGGAATGAACCAGGGCAGTCCTGTGACGGGATCGATGAGGATCTGCCACTGCAGCTGTTCAGACCTGTCGGGGTTCGGCTCGATCAGCCGGTGGTGGTACGGGCACAAGAGGACCCCGTTCGAGACGCAGGTGTCGCCCCCGGCCCACCATGGGCGATTGTGGTGCGCTTCACACGCCGCCGGCGCCGCATCGCAGCCGGGGAATGCGCACCCCTGGTCCCGCAGCACCAACGCGGCCCGGATCGGTTTGGTGAAGAACCGTTGCGTGCGCCCCACATCCAGCACCTCGGACGCCCCACCCAGGACCACCGGGGTGATCTGAGCGTCACACGACAGGCGCCTCGCCTCACCGGCGGACAAGGACTCGCCGCAGGTCAGCACGGCCTTGACCCCCAACCCGGCCACCAGGGCGTCCAGCCCGAGGGTCACCCAGACCTGCGGCCGGTCCCCGCCCAGCGCGGGCAACTGGCCGGAGGTGGCATTGATGCCACACAACCGGACCAGCGCATCCGCGCGCCGGGCGGACCGATCCGGCACCTCACCCGTCAACTCGTAGGAGGCCGCTGACGGCATCAGCGCCTCCAACTCGGCCAAGAACAACGACCCGTCCGCAACGGGCACCTGCCCGCGGATCAGCATGGATCCGTGATGGTCCGCCCACACCATCAGGGAGCGCCGAGCATGGGCGATCCGGGCGTCCCGCTCGATGCGGTCAGCCTCCCTCTCCTCTGCCCGCTCGGGGTCGATGACCTCCGCCATCCGCTCGGCCACCTGCCTCAGCTCATCAGGATCCAACCTGTCCGCGAACGATACGACGTCGATCTGGCACGCCTCCAACTGCGAGGGTGACAACGCCAACGGGAGATTCCTCAGTCCCTGGACGATACCGCGGGCCTGCTGGGCAGACACCGTCCCATCCCGCCAGGCCTGGGCAATCACCGGGTAGCGGTCAGCGAGGTCACGGGCCAGCCGCACATCCGCCCGGGAGGACGGACGGGAAACCCGGTTGGTGGCGTGCAACCGCTCCGCCACGCTCAGGCCCTGCTCCCCCACCAGTTCCGCATCCCTCAGCAGACCCATCCGCACGGCCGCAAGCTGATCGCACAACCCGTCGATCCGCGTCACAACCTCCAGCAGACCTGAGGCATCCCCGACGGCGGTGGCGGCCAGAACAGCGACGTGACCCAGGACGGCATCCAAGGCTGCCGAACCCGAACCTCGCGTTTTCTCCATACCAATATTCTCGCAGCCACCCCTGACAAAATTGAACAGGCTGGCTATTTCACTCCTGCGGTCGTCAGCGACCCCGGCTCCGCAGTGGTGTGACCACGCCACCGGGCACCAGGGCGAGGCTCGGGCGGAACCGCATGTAGCTGTAGGTGATCAGGGCTAGCGCGAGGCTGCCGGAGGCGATGATGGTGACGCCGGTGGCCCAGCCGCCCACAAGCCACAGGTTGTCGGCGACGGGCCACCAGTGTGGAACGGACAAGCCGATCCCCCAGAGGATCCCGATGGCCACCATCACCAGCGCACTGATGGCGCCGAACGCGACGCGTGGCCATGACCGCACGCCCTCTGCGGCGAGGCGGTACGCACGAGCTTTGAGTGGGTGGAGCAGTCGTTCGGCCCAGACGTACTGGGTAGAGAGCACCGCGAGACCGGCGGCGATGGTGAGCAATCCGGGTGCCGGCAGGAACAGCGCGGCGACACCGACCAGCAGCAACAGCAGTCCGGCCGCTTCCACAGCGCGACGCTTCACCCACGCACCCGTTGTCCGTTGCTTCGTGATTCTGACCACCATGCGCAATGTCCCCGTCCAGTCGTCATCGTCCAAACGCTTGGTCTTGCTCTGGGCCAAGTGTGCCACGCCCACAACACGAATCCGGGACAGCGTCCCCCAGCTGAGCACAACGCTCACAACGTCGACGCTCAGTAGGGCGGCAACCGCGACAACCCGATGATCAAGTACCGGCCGCGACGAAGGAGCCGCCGAGTGTCGAGACGTCGACCGCCGATCAGCGTCGACCCGTGCGACGCCCTTCGATATGCGACAGGCTCGTCCCTCGCCGGTCGCTACTCAGGGGCCGTACAAAACGACTCCGGCTAGCCACGCGAGCGTCGAGGCGTTTCGCACACGGCTTTCAGTCAGCCTTACGAGGCACGAGCTGTGCATTCTCCACCCTTCCTGATCAGCCCCGACAGGAAACGGACTGGCCTCATTCCACGGCTCCCAACCAGCGGCAACCCCTGCGACGCCCTTCGATATGCGACAGGCTCGTCCCTCGCCGGTCGCTACTCAGGGGCCGTACAAAACGACTCCGGCTAGCCACGCGAGCATCGAGCCGAGCGCTTCCACGGGTTCCTGAGCGGCCCCGCGAGGAACCAGCTGGCCTGATTCCACGGTTCCCGATCAGCCCCGCGAGGAACGCCACCCCGTCCCTATACGGTTCCTGAGTAGCCCCGCGAGGAACGAGCTGGGCATATCGAAGGAGCCCCCCGCACCCGCCGAGGACTACTTCGTCGACGTCGGTTCGGGCTTGAACATGGAGCGGCGACCCTCGAACGCACGACCCAGCGTGACCTGGTCCGCGTACTCCAAATCCCCACCCACGGGCAGGCCGCTGGCGGGGCGGGTGACGCGGACGCCGAAGTCGCGGAGCATGCGGCTCAGGTAGGCGGCGGTGGCCTCGCCCTGCGTGTCGGGGTCCGTGGCCAGGATTACTTCACTGACCTCGCCGTCGGCCAAGCGCTGGAAGAGCTCACGGGTATGCAGGTCACCGGGACCGCGGCCGTCGATGGGCGAGATGGAGCCGCCGAGCACGTGGTAGAGCCCACGGAACTCGTTGGTGCGTTCGATGGCGATGACGTCCTTGGACTCCTCCACCACGCAGATCATGGAACGGTCGCGGCGCGGGTCTCGGCACACACGGCACCGGTCCTCCTGCGTCACGTTGAAGCAGACTTCGCAGAACTTGGCGGACATCTTCACCCGCCGCAGGGTTTCGGCGAGGCTGAACACGTCTTCCTCGGCAGCATCGAGCAGGTAGAAAGCGATGCGTTGCGCGCTGCGCGGACCGACGCCGGGGAGCCGGCTCAGTTCGTCGATGAGGTCCTGAATCGGTCCTTCGTACACGTCAGTCTCAGAACCCGAAGCCCTCGGGAAGGCTGGGCATCTGCGGCATGCTGGCCTGGGCTGCGCCGTCGGCCTCCTCCTTGGCTGCACGGAAAGCGGCAATCACCAGGGCGGCAAGGGTCTCGGGGTCCTCGGGGTCCCAGGCCTCGGGGCTGATCTCCAGGTGCATGAGGTCACCGAGACCGGAAACCCTTGCCGTGACGAGGCCGCCACCGGAGGTGCCCTCGAACGAACGGTTCGCCTGGTCCTCCTGCGCCTTCAGCATGTCAGCCTGCATCTGCTGCGCCTGCGCGAGCAGCGCGTTCATGTCCATACCTTCAAACATTGTGTCCGTCTCCATTCGTTGCCGCTCGGGCCAGCATATGCGGCATTGGTGTGGAGTGCGCCCTCGCAGGCTTGCCCACCCACGACATGCATGGGTGTCCGCGGATCAGCGATTGTCGGGCTTCTCCACGTCAATGATCTGCGCGTCGAACGTCTCGGCCAGCAGCGCGGCGGCCGCCTCCTCGGCGTTGATCAGTTCGACGTCGTCAGCGGCGATGTCCACCTCCACGGACTGCGGCTCCCTCTCGGAGGCCGACGCGGCACTGGCAGCGACGGCGTCGGACATCTGCCGGGTGGCGGGTGGTGGGCTCGCCGGCGCGGTTGGCTGTGAGGGTGCTGGCTGTGCCGCGACAGCCTGCTCGGCCGACTTGGACAGCACCGCCTGGATGCGCAGTTCGACGCCAATGACTTCGATGAGCGCATCCGCCAGTACGTCCTGGTTGCCGCTGGCGCTGAAGTTCTCCCGGGCCCCGGGATTGGCGAAGCCCAGCAGCAGTTGACCGTCCGAGACGTCCATCACCTGTGCGTTCTGTGACAGCAGCATGTAGGTGAACCGACGGCGACCCTTCACTTCTTCCAGCACATTGGGCCACACCCGGCGCAACTCTGGAGTGGTCAGCGCCACACTGGACTCGGCGCGCGCGGCCCGCGCGGCCGCCTGGGGTTCCGGAGCCGGCGGGGCCGCCGGCCCGGCGGCAGGGGCGCCGGCGGGACGCCGCCTCATCGGCTGGCGCTGAGGGGCGGCGGCTTCCGGCGCGGCGGTTGGAGCCGGCGACGTCGAACGCTGCTGTGGTGGTGCCTGCTGTGCCGCGGGCTGCGCTGGCGGCTGCTGAGCGGGCTCGGGGCGCGCCTGCGCCGGCCCGGCCTC